>JBCCFB010000070.1:0-25503 GCA_039029995.1 Planctomycetota bacterium | reverse complement strand
GTTGTGTTCCTTCGATTCAGTTGAGACCAACTCCCTTGCTCCGGCTACACTTACCAACGTCCACGTCGTCAGTTAATCGCAGCTGCGCCCGTCTTCCCCCCGAACAAATGACCGTCAACACTAAAGCAGGTGCTTCAGCACTCGCCCCCTCGACCTGATTATACCGGCACTGACGTAGTCGTTTCCGTTCCGCTGATCGAATCGCTGAGCAATTTCAGTCATTTCGCCCTCAAACCTGCGAGCAAGTACGCGCGTATCGTAACGGTGATCCCTTGAGATACCGTCGAACCTGTCTGGAAACCTGATCTTTCTGACCGGGTGCTTCCGCTTCCCGAGAGCCGTCATGAGAAACGTGGCGGCTTTGAGAAACTCCAACCGATCATCCGGAATCTTTGAGTCCAGCAGCATCGAGAAGTTCTTCTCGAGAACGCTCATCGCTTTCGGAAGATCGTCTATACGGACGAGGTAGCAAATGTGGTCGGCAATTGCCGTCATGAAGTTCATACGGCCAGCGATTTTGCCGTAAGAGGCCTGATGATAGTTCTGTGCCAGCTGGTTTCGCCCGAGTTCGACAAGAGGAAGCAGAACATTACCGTACGAGAACAGCGGGTAATTCTCACATGTTTGCCAACCGTCCAGCATTTCTTCAACAAGCTCAACGGCCTTCTCGTCCTGCCCCTGTTTCACGAAATGAAGAACCGCAGCTCCGTCATCGCAAACCGGACAGTCCGACATAACATCGCGAGGGGACTGCTGCCATTTATCAAAGTATTCCTGAATGAGTTCAGAAGGTTCACCGAGTTCCTGCCGGTTGCCGAACTGAAGCTTATATAGCTGCCGGAGGTTGTAACCCATCTCCTGAAGACACTCGCCCAGTTCGTCTTCCATCTGGAGAATCTGTTGACGCGAAATCTCAGGAAAGTCTTTGAGCGATCCTGCAATCCACTTGAATTTCCAGACTACAGAGTAGCTGTGGTAAATCTCCTGATCTTCCTTCCAGCGTGAAAGACACCAGTGAAACGCGACCAATGATTCCTCGGCATGACCTGAGAAGTTTGCCGCGGAAATCAACTCCATTCTTGCCTCAAATCCTTCATCCTCCAATTGCGCAACATCGGCGAGACGGACGGCTTCGCGCAGCAACGGAAGCTTGAGCTCGTAGTTATCAAGCTCGCTCGCCTGCCTCATCAGGTTTTCGATTTGATCCTGCATCATGTCCTTGTCGATTGGCGGAATGAAACCGGCTGCTGAATTCCAGCCGATCCAGCTATTCAGATTGTAATGGACGAGTTGTTGAGGCGGCTGGTTCGCAAATGCCGCCAATTTCATTGAAAAGCTCGATTTGCCGGATTGCGGAATCTATCTACAATTCCCATCGTGTTTGCACCAGAAGCGTTTCCTGCCGGCGCTGGATGCAAAGACCGTGCATCAAAATCGGGGCAAGTCCTTTTCGGGAGGCAGACATGTCAGGGGTAGAACTTCACCATCGAGTCAGACGAATTTCGCAGCTCCTGATTGATCGGCTGGCTGCGTTTGCAGGTTTTGTAGTGCTGATCTGCTGCATCAGCAACGCGGCGATCGCACAGAACAGTGTTCAGTCCGTTATCACACTGCGCAATTCTCTGCAGCTTGAAGGCGAAACCTTCAAAATTGATTCCGTCAGTACACAGATCGGCCAGTCCTTTGAAAACGCTCGAATCCAGGTCGTCGATGACGGCATGCGGCGAGTCTTTTTCAATCGAAAGCTGATCCTTCCTGTTGGTGGCATTGAGGAACTCGAAACCTCCTTTACGGAAGTCGAAATCTGGCAGAATGTCTGGGCCGGCAATTCTCCCGGGGAGGGGCAGTTACTTTCCTACGGTGATTTTGACGAACATGGCCACCGTCGTTTTACCGTTCGGGAACCCGACGGTGACATCGTCCATTTCATACAGGGCATCACGCGCGTCACGCCGAATTATGCTGAGCTCGAAACGCTGCTGATTCCAAGGGGAGTGCCCAATGCTGATCGGAATCTGAAACGCTGGAGCATGAAAGTCGCCACGACTTCGATTCCATCTGATGTCCTGCGCAGCGTTTTGCACAAAACGATTATCAATCGCGACGATCCGCTCGAGTACCTTGATGTTGTCCAGTTCATGCTGGAAGCCGGCTTGTACCGCCGCGCGGTCGAGGAACAACAATGGGTTCTGCGAAGATTTCCCGGCATACGGGATTCACAACAGCAGAATCTGGATATGCTCCGCCAGGCGCTGGCGCGGGATATCGTCCGGGAAGTACGGATGAGATATGACGTCGGACAGCCGATTTTTGCCTATCAGCTTGCTCAGGCACAGTTGCAGGTCGAGCAGATTGCCGGCCAGACCCTTGCCGAACTCGAAGCAATTCAACGTGAAATTGTTCAGCAGGGGCAGACGGTAGACCAGGTCAGAGGTCAACTTGGCGATGCGGTGGATGCTGCAATTGCCGGAGGAGCATTCGACGACGCCGGAGTCGCGACACTTCGTCGATTTTATGACGAAATTGAGATGGAGCTGAATGTTGAGAACGTTGCGCGTTTTGACACGTACATAAGGCTGCTGGGGGATGATTCGATAACGCCGGAAGAAAAGCTGGCTCTGGCAATCAGCGGCTGGATGGCGGGTGCCAACAATGCGCTCAGAAACTTTGCGACAACTTCCTCAATGTTCCCGGTTCGAGACATCATTCTGGAATACCTGGATACAGGCCCCGACGACGGTATTCGTCGTGCTGACCTCATTCAGCGCCTCAAAGAGTTTGAAGCTGGCGAGCCCGAATACGTGGCTCAGATCATTGAGCATATGAAGCCGCCTTCGCATTCAATTACCGAAGGCTATGACTGGGAAACACCCATTGAATTCTTTGTCAATGTTCCGACTCCTGACGGAGGGACCGAGCAGGTCCAGTGTCTGGCCCACCTGCCACCGGAATACAATCCGTATCGCCGCTATCCCTGTATTCTGACTTTGCGTCCCGGGATCAACACCGAAGCACAACTTAATCGCTTCTGCGGTTCGTTCGATGCCAACCTCGGTGTGCGCAGCGGCCGCGCAACGCGTCAGGGCTATGTTGTTGTCTCGGTAGACTGGAAGCGACCTGGCCAGACTCAATACGACTATTCAGCACGTGCTCACACAATTGTGCTTCGCGCTTTGAGGGAAACACTGCGTTCGTTTTCGGTCGATTCCGATCGTGTATTTCTGCAAGGCCACAGTATCGGGGCAACCGCAGCCTATGACGTCGGAATCTCTCATCCCGATCACTGGGCAGGCGTCATTGGAATTGGCGGTAACCTTTCAAGGTATCCTGACCAGTACCGCGCAAACGAACATATCGGCCTGCCCGTGTACGTCGTGATGGGTGATGCCGACATCGGTCGGGTCCGCATGAGTGCAGGTGCATTGAACCGCTGGTTGCAGACAGACAACTTCCTCGAATGCATGTTTGTTCTTTACAAAGGCCGTGGTGAAGTCGCCTACGGATTCGCGGGGCGAGGAGCCGAGGAATTCAGCGAGGAATTGCCCGAGATATTCGAATGGATGAACGCCCAGCGAAGAATCCGGCCGAACCCCGACAGTTTCGACATAGAGTGCAAAGTCCTTCGACCGTGGGACAACTACTTCTGGTTCTGGGAGTTGACCGGAATCCCTGAAGAGAACGTCACCCGTCCCGAACACTGGCAGGAGCGAGGGCATGATGGTCTGAAGATCTCAGCCAAAAAACGAGGCAATAAATTCATCCTTGGACCGGCCAACCAGGGCGAAGGCGGCATCCTGTCGCTTTCTCCTGAGTTTGTAGATTTCACGGAACGAATCTGGGTCGACGGCCGGGGTGAATTCAAAGAGAGAGTCGATCCATCATCTGCTGTTATTCTTGAAGACGTTCGCACAAGAGGTGACAGACAACACCCGTTCTGGGCGCGGCTGATCTGTGAAGGAAAAGCGTGGCGCGTAGCCGAGAACTAAAGTAGCGCGTGGCCGAGAACTAAAGTAGCGCGTGGCCGAGAATTAGCTGGACAGCGAAAGCGAAGGTCTACAAAAAAAGGGAGCGTGCATTCACACACTCCCTTTTTGAATTTCTTTTCCGAACTAACGGTTCACGCCATCTTCAGGCCGCTGAACCATCTCATTCAGTTCCTTTTTTTTTAACAGGACACCGGTTATCCGCCAGCCATCGTCCAGTGTCTCCATCACCCAGCCCGAAGGCCCGAAATACGGTGCGACTGCGGCTTCGTAATCTTCCGGCAATCCGGAACCGTCGAGTTTCTGTTCACGATCATCCAGCTCTTCATCCTGATCCTGGAGGATGCGGTTCAAGACCCGGGCAAGGACTGTATTGGCCTGAGCCATATCGCCATTGCGGACCATCTGGTAATTCGTTTTCATAATCCGGTCCATACGGCCGAACTGACGGAACGAAATACGATCGTCATCAGTCAGCAACTGCAGCGACTCTTTGACGCGCAGATAGTCTCTTGCCTCGGCAAGCTCCTCTACGTCGCGCGATGTGATGATCTCCCGCAGGAAGTCGCGGTTGTTGACGATCAGAAGGTGGTCTTTGTAGACCACGAAATAGCTGGTTTCAAAAAGATTGAACTCCTCGGAGACGTTCCCATCCGGATCCTCTTCTTCAAGGAAGATATCGGGAATGTCTTCAAGCGGCTCTTCCTGAACAGTATTTACTACCTCGAGCACGTCAAAGCCGGCGATTACCAGTTTTTCACCATTCTGGCCGACGACGGTGTTAATGCTGTCCAGCATGTCGTTTTCATTGGGCTGGAACGGCATGAAGATGGCGACCTGTTCGCTGGAATCGCCGATCGGCTTCACCGTGCGTGACATCACGATCATCTGATTATCGAACTGCCCGACCCATTTGCGAACGTCCAGTCCCATCTCGGCCTTGAAGTCCGCCAGAGCACCTTCCCATGCGTCTTCGCCGGCGAACATATCCACGACTACTCCGACGTTGTCGATGGCCTTGCTCATATCCCAGACACCGCTGGTAAAGGCTGCGGCATCGTCCGCAATCCAGGCTGGAGGATCGAGAGGACGGTTGTCTCTGTTTTCAAAATCAACAAGGTTGAAAACCTGCTGATGCTTCTCATCAGTCAGTTCTTTGCGCGGAGCAAAAACGAATGTTCTGTGCAGCAATTCGTGATCGTCGGTTGCAAAAGCAAACTGACCACCGACGCCTCCGAATGAGTCGAACCCCTGCTCACGAAGGTCCTGAGCCCAGTTGTCGCGCTTCTGGCGGAACTGTTGCTCTTCTGCTTCGATCGCTTGAGCCAGCTCGATGTATCCGAAAGGATTCACATACCAACGGGCGTCCGAGGAAACAGATTGAGTGGTCGTTCGTTCCATGATCGTCTGGAACGGCGCCTGAATTGCCAGTGCTTCCTCAGGAGCGGGAGCATCCGGATTGCTGACACGCAGGAGAATCTGACGGAAGATCTCTTCATTGTCCGAGGCCAGAACCCAGCCGTTTTCGATGACGTAGAACGTCGATCGCGTTTTCACAACACGATTGGGACGCTCGACTTTCCAGACCGTCACGGTCTTACCGTTGATGTCGCGTTCTTCGCGGGTGCCTTCACGCTCTTCGAATTCAGCGTCGATCTTCTCGAGCAGTTTTTCAGCGTTCCCGGTATCGTCGCCGACATTGACAAGTAGAACGACGCCATGGGAACCCCGTCCCAGAGCTTCGTCGCCTGCTGCCTTTTGAAGAATACCTGCCATGCAGATCTCACCGCCGGCAAATTGTTCAAGGTCCTCGACCTTGGCACCGAGGCGGACGTTTTTCTCGTTCAACCAGTCTTCGACTTGCCCGCGAAGCGTGTCAACAAAAGGTTTGAAGGACTCTTCCTGCGTCAGGGCGCCGAGTCCCGTGTTGTTGAAATTTTCTTCAAACGAACGGATGTCCGGAACTGAGAGCCAGAACTGGGTTGAAGCGGGAAGAAGGTGCTCACTTCCAGGAGCTTCGTTTGCAATGGCATCAGCACTTGAGTCTTCGGTTGACTCCTGTTCCCCGCCATCTGACGACTCTTCTGCAGATTCTTCCTGTCCAGGGTCGGCATCAACGACTTCGGGGGCCGACTCCGTTTCCTGTGCTGAAAGATTGCAGGTGCCTGTCAGCCCGGCCGCGGGTAGAAAGGTCAGGCTAAAAGTTAAAAGAATGGTAAGCCAACGAGCAGGCACTATGTTCTCTCCTGATAGCTAAAAAGCCCGGTTCACGCTGCGCGCACCACCGCCTTTGTGCGCCAGATTCCGATTTCACTGTTATCGACAAACATTAACCATTTTAAGACTGCAAATTCGCCGATTGGCACAGTTTCACTCTTCCGCCAAACCATCGCTTTCGTCGAGCAAAAGACAACTGGAAAAACCGTTAAAGTGAAACGCCGACGCAAGGCGCCGGCAGAATGCATAGTCTTCGACGTAGTCCAGACAGGGGATTCCGAGTCTGGAAGTCGACGGCGACAGCGTAATGGCAGGATTGAACTAACTTGAACGATCAACATTGACCGGCTCCCAAGGTCTGCCGGGTCAATCGGTTGCGAACGAAAAGCTCGTCAAGCGAATCCATTTTTCAGGTGTTGCCGTCTCAAGGCAACAAAAAATCCGGCGTCCTTGTCCGGATGGAAATTGACCATCACGGGCAACTGCCGTGACTCCGTGGTCCTGCCTGATCTCATCTCCGTCGGTGGCTAATTGTCCGCCCACCAGGCATTTACAACAAGCCATATTCCTCGAAAATCAACTGTGTCGCACCATCCATAACTGAAGAAAATAATGTCAGACGCGTATCAAAACCCACTAATCTCGCGATATGCTTCAACCGAGATGAGCCGGATCTGGAGTCCCAACCGGAAATTCGGAACATGGCGTCGGCTATGGCTGGCACTGGCCCAGGCAGAGAAGCAACTTGGTCTGCCGATCGAACAGAGTCAGCTGGACGAGATGAGTTCAAATCTGGACGACATCGATTTTGCTGTCGCCCGAAAATTCGAGAAAAAGTTGCGACATGATGTGATGGCACACGTGCACACCTTCGGTGAGCAATGCCCCGGAGCCGCGCCGGTCATTCACTTAGGCGCGACAAGCTGTTTTGTGACCGACAATACCGACCTGATCCTGTTGCGAGACTCGCTTGAACTGGTCACACAGCGACTGGCCGTCGTCATCAGGCAGATGGCTTCGTTCGCGACAGAACATCGGGAACTGGCTTGCCTGGGCTTCACGCACCTGCAGCCCGCCCAGCCGACCACAGTGGGAAAGCGCGCGTGTCTCTGGAATCAGGACTTTGTCGATGACCTCAACGATCTTGAGCATCGACGTGACAACCTCAAGGCCCGCGGCGCCAAAGGCACAACAGGAACTCAGGCCAGCTTTCTCAAGCTCTTCAACGGCGATCATGAAAAAGTCAGCAAGCTCGATGAGCTGATTGCGACCAGCCTTGGATTCGGTGGTTCCTACGCGGTGACTGGTCAGACTTATCCTCGAAAAGTCGACTGTCAGGTCCTCGACGCACTTTCAGGACTGGCTCAATCAGCCCACAAGATGGCGACCGATGTCCGGATCCTTGCCAACCGGAAAGAGATGGAAGAGCCATTTGAAAAGGACCAGATCGGCTCGTCTGCCATGGCCTACAAACGCAACCCGATGCGTTGCGAAAGAATCTGTTCGCTGGCGAGATTTGTAATGTCTTTGCAGTCCAGCCCGGCGAATACTCTGGCGACACAATGGATGGAACGAACTCTCGACGACAGTGCCAACAGGCGGCTCGTTCTTCCCCAGGCATTTCTGGCAATTGATGCAATTCTCATTCTGCTGGAAAACGTGACACGCCAGATGGTTGTCTACCCTCAGGTCATTGCGAAAAACCTCGGCGCGGAACTTCCGTTTATGGCGACAGAGAACGTATTGATGGCGGCAGTTGCGGCCGGTGGTGATCGCCAACACCTGCATGAGAAGATTCGAGTTCACTCTCAGGACGCCGCGTCGGTTGTGAAAAATGACGGAGGCGAAAACGACCTCATTGATCGCTTGAAGGCAGACGAAGAATTTGCTGGCCTGGATCTCGAATCGATTCTCGACGCACGCTCGTTTGTGGGGCGATCGCCGGAACAGGTCGACGAATTCAACGAATCAATCGTTCAGCCGGTAATTGACCGGTATGCCGACAGGCAACCTGAAGTCGAGGAACTGAAGGTCTAGCTGGCAATCCCGTTGTTCGAGCAAACGGCGGACGTCGTGACAAACGTGTTGATTCAGAACCCTGAATCAAAGCCTTAGATCAGATCAACACGCCGACGTTTGCGGCGACGGCTCATTCTGCAACTTTCGCAGACTCCGGTGATGATCATCCGGTGCGAGCGGACTTGAAACCGGTGTTCGGCAGCGACCTCATCGGTCAATCGCTGCAGCGCTTCGCTTTGAAACTCGATCAGCCGTTCACATTTTGTGCAGTAGAAGTGATCGTGCTGCGGATAACCGTGATCGTGTTCGTAGACGTTGCGCCCGTCCAGTTCAAACCGGCGTAGCAGACCGGCATCCACAAACTCGGTCAGTGTTCGATAGACCGTCGGGCGACTGACATAGCCTTTCTCACCTTTGCCGGGCAGACGATCCAGCAGTTGATCCGCATCGAAATGATCATGCGACGCGAATACAACGTCGAGCAGAGTCCGTCGTTGCTCCGTGTTTCGCATGCCGCGGCTTTGCAAATAATCTCCGAAGCGTTCCTGCGGCGTCATGGACGTCGGAACCGGCGGCAACGACTTCTGTCCTGAAGGTGGTTTTGCGGCTGAAGACATAAAGAGACGTTAAAAAAACAGATTCGAGACCGTTATTGAGACTGAGCCCGAAAAACGCAGGCCAATACCACGCACTTCCGCAAGGCAGTCTCAATAAGATTCTATACGTAGTTGTCAGGCAGGGGCAAGAAACTGTTAATCGTTTTTGCTCCCCATGAAATTTATTCCCGGGTAATTTGTGAATTCGCGCGGACAAGTTTGAGTCCGTTCCGGTGAAGGCTATATGGCAGCGAACAAACATTCGCCGACCTTCAGTCTTTCAACAATCAGCTCAGCCGGAGATTTAGATGATCAATACAACATTCTGCCGTTGCGTATTCTCTGCCGCACTTGCACTTACTCTGCTATGTACTTCTTCATTCGCAGACCCCGTCGTCATCTATGACAATAACGCCGGCGGTCCGACAGGGCTCAACAATGGATACCAGTCGGATCCACACAGCGGGCAAATCCAGGCAGATGAGTTTGAACTACAAGTGGAATCCATCATTGGACGGATTGAGTGGACTGGACTCTACGCAGGAAATGACTCACCGCAGGACGATTCATTTACCATTCACATCTTTGAAGATGCGGGAGGAAGTCCTCTCGGTGGCACCCCGGTTGCATCGTTCAGCCCCGGAAACAATGTAAACCGGACCGATTCCGGAACCAACTTTGCCGGCCTTGATGTCTATGAATATTCGGTCGACTTAATGTTTGTTGCAGACCCCGATACTTCCTATTGGCTGTCAATCATCAACGACACCACTAACGATCCGAATGATAACTGGTACTGGGGCACCAATACGTCGTTTGGCAATAACCATCGTTCGTTTAACAACGGCGCAACCTGGCAACAAATCGGCGCGCGCACGGATTTCCGGCTACTTTCCATTCCCGAACCGGCGTCGGGCCTGGTCGTCAGCGTGGCTTCCGCTCTGGCTCTGATTCGCAGGCGGCGATGATCTGCAGGTGATGATCTGCAGGTGATGATGATCTACCAGCGGCGATGATTCAAACTTTCCGGTCCTACTCCTGTGAGACGGCGAACGGGGTTTCATACGTGTTGTATGAAACCCCTGTTTTACTTTCGCGTTTCGCGCATTCTGGAAATTAGACTTACGAGCGCCTGTCCTGCATAATTTCTTCGGGAACAGGCAGAGAATGATCATCGCAAAAAATGTAACTAGGACCTACACCGGTGGTTCGGAGTCGGTCGTTGCTCTCAATGACTTGAGCATAGCCATCGATGCCGGTGAGAGAGTCGCGCTGCTTGGCAGATCAGGCAGCGGCAAAACTACGCTCTTGAACCTGCTTGCCGGTCTGGACCGCCCGACGACCGGATCGTTGGAAGTCGCAGGGCGATCGCTTGAGATGCTAGGCGGCCGACAGATGGCGGACTACCGGCTGGAGAGTATCGGAGTCGTCTTTCAGTCGTTCCAACTGATCCCCCAGCGCAGCGCATTGCAGAACGTTGCCTTGCCTTTGATTCTTGCAGGGGTACCCCATGCCAAGCGGCTGACCATGGCGGAACAGGCGCTGCGGAGAGTCGGGCTTGGTTCCCGTATGAAACACCAGCCTTTTCAGTTGTCGGGCGGAGAACAACAGCGAGTCGCGATTGCCCGTGCGATCGTAAACGAGCCTCCCGTCATCCTTGCCGATGAGCCGACCGGCAATCTGGATTCGACGACCTCGGGCGAGGTCATGGAACTGCTTCTCGAGGTAGTGGCGGACAACAAAGCCACTCTGGTCCTGGTAACGCATGACCGGGAACTGGCCAACGGCTTTTCGACGCGGATCATAGAACTTGCTGACGGCAGGCTCGTTTGTGGAGACGAGTCATGAAACTAAGTGACATTGCGAGAATGGCGTTTCTCAATCTCTGGTCCCGTAAGCGCCGGACGATTCTGAATCTGGCGGGAATAGTCACCGGATGCACGATGCTGATGATGACTTTCGCAGGCACCCGGGGAGTCGCAGACGGCATACATGCGATCATTGATCAGACCGAAGGCGTTCGCAGAATCGGGTTCTACGCCGGCTGGGAACCGGACAGTGAGCCACCCGAAGAAGTACTGGAAGTTCACGGTGAAATGAGCGAGGAACGTCGCGAACGGATCCAGCAGATTTTGCGTGACCAATGGCTGTGGGAACATGGAACCTACAGCGAACTTGAGCGCGATGACTACGAAGCAGTTGCAGACTGGGACCATGTAATTGAAGTGATCGCGGGCAGTTCTATCCTCTGCCGGTACGAATTGTCTGACGGTTCGACTGTAGTGGAGAGACTATCCGAAGACGCAAGAGAAGGCAGATGCGACACGGCTTCACTTGTTGACATGGCGACTGGTGAAAGGATCGTGGCGGGTCGACGTCTGGCCCCGGACGACCACGACGGCGTTCTGGTCTCTGAAATCGGCGCCTACTTTCTCGGGTTTCAAGACGACGCTGAGTTGAAAAACATTGTCGGTAAAACACTGCGTGTCGAGTTCAGCACCTTTAGCGAACGAGTTTCAATCCTGACGCGGATTTTGAATTCCGACTTTGAGCTGGGCAACATATTTGAAAACACGGAGTTGCTACTGGCCCTTAAACAGCTGATGAACTCACTGGACGAAACAGACCTTAGTGATGAGCAGAAAGAGTTGATAAGGAACGCATTGACGGGCGATGCGATCCCTCAAAGCGACGACGAAGTTACAAACAAAGAGGAAGGAGACGAGCAATCCGATGACCTGATCAAGATCAAGGTGCTCGAGTTCACCGTCAAAGGAGTTGTGCGTTCGGGCGGGGATGACGGACTGCTTTCGTTTTTAAATCAGGTAATGCGTGACGAGGGCCCTGAGCTGCTACTGCATCCTGAAATCATTGCCAGCTTGCGCGATGAGTATCCGGATGAGTACGGCGCCATCAGTCATGCGAGCGGGCTGGTGGATCACGTTGAGAATCTGGAAGCCGTTGAATCAAAACTGTCCGAAAAGGGGTTCGAATCCTATTCTGCCGGCTGGATTATTGATCGCGTTGACCGGCAGATCCGAAACGCAAAAATCGCAATTTCGTTGCTCGCACTTTTGATTCTATTGATTACGGCTATCAGCCTTACGAATACGATGATCATCGCGGTCATGGAGCGGACGCCGGAGTTCGGCATCATGAAGGCACTTGGCGCTCGAAACGGTCATTTGCTGACTCTTATGCTGTGCGAAGGTGCGATAACCGGTGTGATCGGCGCTATGGTTTCCGTAGCTGTTTCGTCGGGTCTTGCGAATCTTATTGACGGCTTTGTCCGCAGCTATGTCGAACGGCGCATGGGCTATCCGTTTGACGCTACGATATTTCATTTTTCATCAACCGACATACTGCTGGTTTTAGGCGTTGCATTTCTTGTCTGTACACTTGCGGGCATTATTCCAGCATTCAGAGCAGCTAGACTTGATCCGGTCGTGGCAATGCAACGTAAATGACCCTTTTCCGCCTGTTTCGAATTCAGGACACGATTGCAGGCTGAGCTGTTTAAACTTTTTCAAACGAACACTGTTACAACAAACGCCAGTTTATGAACAGCACTTCGGAAAGCCTGCTAATTCGTCTTCGCCGCGCAGAGGATCATGCTGCATGGTCCCGCTTTGTAGAGCTTTATACGCCCCTGCTGTTTTACTGGGCCCGCAAAACCGGATTGAAAACACAGGACGCATCAGATCTGGTCCAGGAAGTTCTGACGATCGTTTTTCAGAAGCTGCCTGACTTCCGCTACGACCCATCCCGGAGTTTCCGTGGATGGTTGAGGACAATTACGCTCAACCGCTTCAGGCAGTTCTGCAGAAAGAAATCGGCGGGCGTCATGAATGCGACAGAATCCGTTCTGGCAAATGTTGCCGGCGGCCACGGCGTCGCGGAATCCACGTGGGACCTGAATTACCAGCAGGCTCTGGTTGGCCGTGCAATGGAATTGCTGGAAAGTGAATTCCGGCCACAGACGTGGTCTGCGCTGCGTAGGTTCGTTCTCGACGGCCGTCCTGCAGCGGAAGTTGCCGAGGAAGCAGGCATAAGTGTCTGGACCGTCTATGCAGCAAAATCGCGGCTAATGGCACGACTTCGCGAAGAGCTGGAAGGCTTGCTCGAGTAACGGAAAAACGTCAGGAGAGGAAATTCAATAAAAATTTCTTCGACAGCTTACAAATCAGGGCACGAACGCGCATAGCCTCTCATAGATGCCAGTGGTCCCTGCAATCAGAGGTGAATTGATCATGATCGATAAACTTGAACGCTGTCCCGAGGCGGGCACTCTCGTCGACTTTCTTCTGGGTAAACTCTCCAGCAATGAACTGGAATCGTGTCAGGAGCACATCGCGGATTGTGCTCCCTGTGTCGAGACAATTCGTGGCCTCAAAATAGATGGCGATACCTTGTCGGATCTTACGCGAGAGGCATGGGAAGCGGCACAAGCGGAAGAAAACACGGCCACTCAGGAAGCCGGCATCGTTGAGGGGTTGATCGCGCGCATGCAGCGACTTTCCGACGACAACAGGTCGACATTCGCTCCCGACGCGGCATCGGGCAATCGCGCAGCCGAAGTACAGACGTTGCTGAGCGCTCCGGAACATGAAGGTGATATCGGCCACCTTTCCAACTACCGGATTACGGCTTTACTGGGAGCAGGTAGCACGGGTGTCGTTTATCACGCGATCGATGAACGGCTGGGTCGGCCAGTTGCGCTGAAAATCCTGCGCCCGTCGCTTGGTGAAGCGGCGCGCGAACGGTTTACCGCTGAAGCGAGAGCCACTGCGGCGATCAATCATCCGAACGTTGTTACGATCTACGAAGTCGGTGAAGACGGACCTCTGGCGTTCATTGCAATGCAATGGCTTCCGGGCAGGACTCTCGATGAATTGCTTGAGCTGGAAGAATCGCTAACCGCCGAGCAGGTCCAGCAATTGGGAATCCAGCTTGCCAAGGGGCTTGGCGCCGCTCATGGTTGCGGCCTGATTCATCGCGATATCAAGCCCGCGAACATCTGGATGCCGGAAAACGAACATCCGCGCATTCTCGACTTCGGCCTGGTCCGCATCACCGATGAGAATCCTCAACTGACCTGCACAGGCATGATCGCCGGGACTCCGTGTTACATGTCGCCGGAGCAGAGCAGGGGGCAATCGCTTGACGGACGAAGCGATTTGTTCAGCCTCGGCTGCGTCTTATACCAGTCATTGACGGGACGATTGCCGTTTCACTGTGACAACGCTCTATCAACACTTCAGTCGATCCAGCGCGACCAGCCAACTCCTCCGAACGAACTTGATCCGGCGATTCCAGGAGATGTATCCGATCTTGTTATGTGTCTGCTGGAAAAGTCACCTGGTCGCCGTCCGCCGGACGCAACGGCCGTAGCCAATGCGCTGCAGTCGGACCGTGTTGACTGGCCGTTCGAGGTGCCTTCGCCTGTAGCTCCGAAAAAGCCGCAAGCCGTACGACAGACATCTTCCGGCTGGTGGAAAGCGGCCGCGGCACTGATGGTCGGATTGATGCTCGGAGCCATGGGAATTATGTACGGCCCTCAGATCACAAGGATCGTTACCAATCAGGGTGAGATTGTCATCGATTCGAAAGTTGACGATGTCCAGATTGAAGTACTTGAGGGCGGAGACGTCGTCCGCGTTATCGACCTCCAGACTGAACAGTCACTCGACATTCGGGCGGGTCAGTACGAATTCAGGCCAGTTGGAGATGAAAACGCGATCACCATCTCGCCATCCAACCTGACGATGACTCGCGGCGGACAGGAAATCGTAACGGTTAAATTTGAGTCTGCAAACAATCAGTTGAATTCAGAATCCGCTATCGAGGCGGAGGATCTTTCAGGGAGAAATGACCTTTCCGGCGCAAATGGATTCGAAGCTGCGAACAACAACAGTTCCCCCGCTGAACCTTACCGTCTTGGTGCCGGTGATGTTCTAGGCGTGTTCGTGGAAGGAGTACTTGGCAGTTACGACGAGAGCCCGCCAGCCCATTTTCCGGATCCCGCCAGCGGGTTGCCACCCTCACTTGGCTATCCCGTCATCGTTGACTCCAAGGGCTTTATCTCGCTGCCCCTGCTCCCGGAAATCTTAGTTTCCGGGATGACAGTATCTGAACTACGGCAACTAGTTGACAGTCGATACAAAGAGGGGGATGAAGCGTTGCTTATCGATCATGCACGCATTCTGATCAGCCTGATGCGTCCTCGAAATTACCGGCCGCCTTCCCAGTACGGACTCAACGCCGCGCAAATCAACAATGCGATGGGAATTACAATTCCGCCGACAGAAATTGAGTTATCGCCGCCCCCCGCCAATCTGAATTCCGCCAATCTGAATTCCGGAGGCTCAATTGATCAGGATTACGAACTGTTTGAGCCAGTGTATGACGGTCGGACCTACGATCAATGGATGCTGATCGCTAGATCAGAATATGACTGGACAAAATTGCTGGCGGCGGCTGTCGGAATTCACTCGCTCTCGAATGAAGACAATCAGCTCGAAGTAGCCGAAGCTCTGATCGCGATGTCGAGGCGCCCCTCGCCTAGACAGAACATCAATATGTATGACTACCAGTCGGTTTTGAACCTCTGTTTTCGTAGTCTTCCTGTCAGCGAACAGATTGAGTTGATAGTCCACGAATTGAAAGAGGGCAACGAAAAAAGTCGTAATGAGGTTGCCGATCTTGCACGGAGATACTCTTTGGAGGAGCTGAATTCGACCGGGATCAACGCGCAGACTTTAGCGGCTGAATTATGCAGATTTGCCAGGGACGGAGATGAATCAGACAAGGCGTATTCAGAACGTTTTCTGAGGGACATGTTGGGTAAACAGATCGACTTGAGCAGAATGCCTGTCGTCGTTAACTACTTCCAGGAACGATTTGCTGAATACAAAGAGGAGCCGGGATTCGGGTGGATGGATGAGATGATGCTGGCGATAGCACCCGAGACCGACGGATTCCTTGAGCGAGTTGAGACATACATGGTCGACTACGAACCGTCACAATCGAGTTCGGTCTCTGGCGGAGGCCGGAGTGGGATGGGAGCCGGTCTTGGTGGAGGCAGTATAGCCGCCGGCGGCGGTGCCGGTGGTGGCATGCTCGGTGACGCTGGCGGCGGGAGAGTTAGAGGAGCAGCGTTTCCGCTCGATGCTGTCGGTGCCATACAAATGCTTGACGACGAAAAACTCGCAGCCATGCTTCCGACATTACTTGATATCTGGGTTCCGGGAGACGACTACTCGATTGAAGGACTTAGAGTCGTAGAACCGGAATCTGCTGTGATGGATTACGAGATGGTCGGTATTCTGGAAAGAGTCGGACCTCTGGCCCGTCCAACGCTGGCCCGGCTGGAAAGGATTCTGAGGATCTATCCGAAAATCCTTGAACGTCGCGTCGGAGACGAAGAAGCAAGCGAAGAGTTGCTGGACCGGCTCCGTGCCGTCGTAAATGCTCTGGAAAACGAATAGCCCTTTCTCGTTTAGCACATGGGGCGATTCAAGACTCGAGGTATTCGCGCGGCACTGTTTCGCGTTCATTGCGAGAATTCCTGCAAACGAGTCTCGACTAAATCAAAAAAGCCGCGTCTTTCGACGCGGCTTTTGATTTGAAATCCCGGATGGTTCCAAAGGGCTTGGTGCATGCTGATTCAACAGCTTAGTGATCGTGGGGCGTGTGAGCTCCGATATCGGCAGTGTAGGTAGTGTCCCCTATTTTCATTTCAACGATCGTTCCCAGGTTCATTGCAATCGCAAGATTCTGATCGTCAAGACTGTACACTACCGCGTTGCCATCCTCATCAGGCTGTTCGGCGTCGAGAGTAAATACGGTGTCATCATCATCGGAGTCGCGGCGGACAGTAAAGCTGTCCACTTTAACCGGAGCGTTCTCAAGATCCTCAGTCAGCACGTAAAAGCGAATCACATTGTTGTCGGTGTAGTGTTTCCACTCACCGATGTAGTCGTGCGAGTCACCCCAGCGGAAAGTGTGCCCGCCATTGGGTCCATGCAGTGGTAGATCGTGACTGTGATCACTACCGCCTTCATGGCTGTGACCGGCGTCGTCGCCACCATTGCCGTCCCCATTGCCGGCGGTCTCGTCATTCTGACAACCAGCGAAAATGAAGCACGCCAGCGCGATAGCCGGCAATGCGTAAAAGAGCTTTGACATTTCTGAGTCCTCGTTTGTATTTAAGTCTATTTGATTAAGACGCTACGACGCCCGGATCGGGAGCCGCAAAGTATTCGTTGACAAGCAGGTGTGTTTATAAGGAATTGCACACAGTATTTCTACGCAGGTAAAACCTCGGATGTTGCCGGTTCTATCTGATTTTCTCCTGAATCATCAGAATAGAGGCAAATCGGTCAGTTCAGCTGCGGGTCTTCCGGTAACTCTCCGAGCCCGAATACAAGACGGGTCACTTCCCGGCCGTAACGACGAAGTTGCTGTTCCCACATCCATTCCATCTCGCCAAAGACATGGTCGGCATCAGCACTGACAGTAAACCAGCAACCTGCGTCAATCTCAGATTGCAACTGACCGACATCCCAGCTTGAGATCCCGAAGACAATTTTGTAACGCTCGACTTCGTTCTGGATCAACAGCTTTAGATTTTCGCTCCTTGCGGAAACGAAGATACCGCAAGGCATTTCCATCTCACCGAACACTTCGTGCTGATGAATGGCGAATACAGGACCGCCTACGGGTCCTCCGTGTACGATATTTTCCGATCTCGCATCCTCTGCTTCGTTACCTGCCAGGTTCTCCCAGGCTTTGCGGATATTCGCATCCGCAGGACGATTCAGTACAACTCCAAATGACCCTTGATCATTGTGTTGCAGAAGTAGGATCACGGTCTGCCGGAAGTTACTGTCGTCCAGAACAGGAGTTGCAACCAGCAAAGTTCCGTTTGCCGGATTGACAGTGAGTTCGGATTTCAGACGATTCTCAGACATTATCGCTGTGGGTTTGGTGAGCTGCTGGTTACCTCAAAATCCTGCCTTGCTGACGCCCGGGCAGTCTATTCGTCACCTCATTTGAATTATTGCAATCGCCGTGCCAGGGTCGACCCGGAATGTTACTTGCAAGACGGATTCTTCCGAGCAGCGACGCAGATTTCACAAAACAGGCTTCCACTAGTTAATTCGCACGAATTAAAGACTGGATTCGCCCCCACAGACGAATCGTACGCATTTTCGTTCCCGAAGAACCAGGGAAATCGGTTTCAGTATCACTGCCTAAAAGTCAGCAACTGGAACAGGCGCGCGAAAAGCGAGGCTGGACATCTGGACGAGACTCTGTTCGCACCTCGAAATGCGAATTTTCAGCCGGGCAAGGTGAACTGGAAAGCCACTGAAACATCTGTACTGCGCTCAACATCTGTCCGCGCACACAATGCGATCACGAACTGGCATTCGGGGTTCTTCTAAAATTCGGGGGTCTTCTAAAGACTGGCGGGAAGAAAAAGCGATGCGGCGACGGTTCGAACGGTCAACTTGAGATTCGTTGGTAACTCTCGATGTCGAATAATCGTCGTCGAATAATCGTCAGGATTCAATGACCATCGTCAGGACAACCAGAGTAGTTACAACCAGGCCGATGCCGGCGCCGATACGTGATGCCATTCTCGACCAACCACGAGCTTTCCAGTTCACTGCAACAGCAATGAGCCCCATCACCAACCCGGCAATCGGAACAATGCATAGAACAATTGCGATCAGTGCGAGAAACCGTCCCACGAGTCCGGGGTCAGTAAAGTGCTCGACCTGATCATTTACATAGTTCGGATTCGCTTCGCGCAACGCCTCTTCATGTTGCGATGCAGATTGAGGCTTGCTGTCCAGTAGAAATACGAGACAGCCTCCGAGGATACCAATCAAAGCTCCACCCCCGACATAGGCGGGCGAAGCAATTCCGGGGTCGGCCCTGTAACCGAGAAATGCTCCTGCCACTGCGCCCAGCAGCGGCGCGGACCATCTTGGAAACGCGTCGTTCATAACCAGCTCCAACCTGCCTAATCAGAAACTTTCTCGTCGGCGTAACTGGGTCGAAAATAAACCGGCTCCAGATTCCAGACAGCATCGTTGGACCCGACACGATCTCTGCCGGCGATCTTTGCGACAAAAAGAACATCCGGCTCTCTGCAACTTTCCGGAGCAATGACGGCACCAGTGGATTCTTCCAATGCCTGCAATACCGGCTTGAGCCCCGGACCGGAAACGATTTCGCCATCCTCAATAGATTCGAGCCACTGCTCACGATCAAAAAGCTGCATGTCGCCCACGGCCTCGACCCCGTCATCAACCGCGCGATAGCGGCCGCCGAAAAGTTGTCCACGTTGAGCGTTGACGACGACGTTTAACGTAGCACCTGTTTCAATATTCGAAACTTCCGCCGTTTTGATGGCTACGGCTTCGAGAGTATTGACGCCGACTAGTTTTGCTCCGGATACATAGGCCATGGTCCGTGCGGTCACAACTCCCACACGCAACCCGGTGAACGACCCGGGCCCCTTTGTCACTCCAATGAGTTCAACGTCTCCCGGCGCCACAGAGACTTCTTCCAGAACCGACTGGATCATTGGTACAAGCAGTGCCGAGGTTCCCTTACGGTCACCGGAACCGGCGTTTCCGGAAAAGCCTGCTGAATCGGTTCTCGCGGTGCGTTCGCCGTGAATGGCGGCAACCGAGATTTCTCGCGATGAACATTCTATGGATAGTAGTTTCAAAACTGGCACCAGAGGGGTATCTGACTGTCCTTATTTCCGGATCAATTGAGCAGACCAGCGTCGTTGTTTTCCGCGGTCATTTTATTAGAATCTCTTATTCGTTTTGAAATTGTGAGACCTTCAGGACGAATAATCAATCGGCGGAAAAAGGGGATTCGCGGCGCCATCTTTCCCACCACACTTCCAACTCCTCTGTGACGACGCCAAAAGGTACTGACAAGTGAAGCGAGCTCTGATCAGCGATATTCACGGTAATTTCGAAGCATTGACTGCCGTGCTCGCCAAAATCAACAGCCTCGACGTTGATGAGATATTCTGTCTCGGCGATGTCATCGGGTATGGACCGGATCCCGTCAAGTGCCTGGATTCCGTCATGGAGAATTGCAACCTCACGATCCTGGGCAACCATGATCAGGCTGCGATCTTTGATCCTGAAGGATTCAATCCGGTTGCATTGCGAGCCATTTTCTGGACACGCCAGCAACTCGAAATTGACAACTCGGACCCGGAGAGAAGCGACCGACGCTGGGACTTCCTCGGCGAGTTGCCGCGTCGACACGACGAAGGTGAGTGGCTGTTTGTTCACGGCTCACCACGTGACCCTACCAACGAATATGTGTTTCCAGAACACATATATGACAAGAACAAGATGACGGCTCTGTTGAACCGTTTCGAGCAATATTGTTTCCAGGGACACACGCACATTCCGGGCCTGTTCTCCGAGAGCGGTTCGTTTACGCCCCCCGAACAAGCTGACATGTTTTTCAGGCTCGGTCCTGAAAAGGCAATGATCAATGTGGGTAGCGTCGGACAACCTCGCGACGACAACCCGAAAGCTTGTTTCTGTGTTCTGGACACTGACGAAAAAACGGTTCAGTTCTATCGAGTCGATTACGATTACTAGACGACTCGTAGAAAGATCCACGGTATCGGTGATCTTGACGATATGCTGGGCGACCGATTGACCGGTGGTCGGTAGGGCTCCTCCGCGGCCCCGGTTTCGCAGCATCATCCACATGGCGGCACTCTACTTTGGACATTGCTCTGGACATTGCAAGCCTGGACAATGCAAGAGCCACCACTTCGTTGTGCTCTGATCGTTGCTTCGTGACGAATCGTTATCTGCTGTTTCACGCAGTTGTTCATAGCTTCAAACTTTTCATCGCCCGTTTCAATTTGCGGCGTTGATTGTAGTTCGACCTGAGCATGGCTACTCGCGGTGTTACTCGCGCCGGCTTCCGGTTAGGATCATGCGCTGTTGTTGGCAGGGTAACTGGTTCAAAGCAAAAGATGACAATGCGGTTTCTGATTACAAACGATGACGGATGGGGAGAAGACGGTATTCGTGCTCTCGAACAAGCCGCATCGCAATTCGGCGAAGTCTGGGTTGTCGCGCCGGATGGTCCGCGATCCGGAATCAGCCATCAGATCACGTTCGACCGTTCGATTGTGGTGAAGCAGAAGAGCGATCGTTCATTTGCCATCAGCGGAACACCTGCCGATTGTGTGCGCTGGAGTTCGGGCCTCGGCGTCAAGTTCGACTGGGTGCTTTCCGGAGTTAATAACGGAGCAAACCTTGGAGCCGACATCTTCGTCTCGGGTACCGTTGCTGCTGCTCGCGAAGCGATTCTTCACGGCATTCCGTCTATCGCTTTTTCACAGCACCGGCGCGCCTTCAACGCTCCGGGATTTGACTGGACACGGACGACAGAACTGGTGGTCCAGATGATCCCTGAACTGACGCATGACTCAGGAAATGGAAATTTCAGATCTGCGTACAATGTCAACTTCCCCGATCGCCCCGATGTAGATATCAAGGAACTCGCAATCCACCATTGCCCGATTGATTTCAGCTCGCTGCCCGCTGAATTCGAGGCACGCGACAACGACCAATACCATCCTGTGGGACTTTACAATGAGCGGGCAAGAGTCACCGGCGGTGATATCGAGCTGTGTTTCAACGGTTCAATAACCGTTACCGGGTTCAACCTCGATCTCGGCGATATGCCCTAGGTCAGAAGTCTGTGGAATCCCGGGCATCGAGGTTCGCATACGGGTGGATTCAGGCAGCGGCCGGCAGTTCCATGCAGATGCGGCCCCGCGCACTCTGGATTTCTCTATTTTGCTGCACCGACAAACAAATTTGCTGCACCGATAAACAAAGAAAAATCGTGCTTGTTCCGTTGTGTCGGATCCAGATTGTTTGTTAAGTTTTCTCGATTGGCGTAAGGCTGCACGTAGCTGTGCGCCGTGTCAGCGTTGTACCAGCTGGTATTTGCATCCTCAACAATCATCGTTTCACTGTTCAATTCACCGGATTTCCTTTGACCAGACGTGCTGTAATCAGCGACATACACGGCAATCTTGAGGCGCTTCGGGCGGTGATGGAAGACATCGGTCGTCAGAACGTTGATGAGATTTTCTGTCTGGGCGACATCATCGGCTACGGCCCGAATCCGCGGGAATGTATCGACCTCTGTCGCGAGTTTCAGATGTGCCTGCTGGGCAATCATGATAACGGAGCTCTGTTCGACCCCGAGGGATTCAGCAGCAGTGCGGAAAGAGCGATCTTCTGGACGCGTGGTGAGCTCGAATTTCAAAATGATGAGAGTGCGCCCGTTCGCTGGAGATTTCTCGCTCAGTTGCCCAGGACCCACCGGATCGGTGACTACATGTTCGTGCATGGTTCCCCGCGTAGCCCGCTGAATGAATATGTATTTCCTGAGGACGTGTTCAACGAGCGGAAGATAGAACGAATTTTCGGTTTCATTCAGCACTATTGCTTTCAGGGCCACACCCACGTCCCGGGCGTTTTCACCCAGAATTGCCGGTTCTTTTCTCCTGCTGAAGTCAGTATGAATTACGAACTGGGCGACCAGAAAGTGATGGTGAACGTCGGCAGTGTCGGTCAGCCGCGCGACAACGACCCGAGAAGCTGCTATATCATTCTGGAAGACAAAAACATCGAGTTCCGCCGCGTCGAATATCCGATCGAGCACACGCGGCAGAAAATCCTGGCTATCGCTGAGCTGGACGATTTTCTTGGCGATCGCCTACGGGAAGGCCGTTAGTCCTTAGACCCCGGGGGCTACCGGAAACCGGCCGCATTTTGCCCGCATTGCCGCCGCTGCCGAATGCACACGGGCAAATGTCTCACGAAGGTGATGGAAAATGGCCAGACGTTCGTGAATACAGTGCTAACCGGTGCAAATATTCGTCAAATCGAACGACCGGGACAATCCACAATTCTTCAATAGCCCTAGCCAATATCCCCTGATGTTCCGAGAATAACGGGGGTTCAAGATCCGGTATTCCTCTGCAAATTTTGCGACAAGCCGGATTGAGCAACTGTCCCGGCACGACAAAGGCATCTGCCAGAATTTCACGTTGCCCGTGACGCAGTCCGCTTCCGAGCATTAGTCGCCGCCTATCGGCGTATGGCCGCGTGTGGAAGCTTATCGCGTCCGATCAACCTCTTCGCCAACTTCCGCGCAAGAGATGGGTAGCACGGAACAGGCGTTAGTGCGAGGCGATCGGGACCATGCGAGACCTTTGCTGAGCGATACCTTGCTGCGAAACGGCATTGCCCAATCAACACTGCAGAAGAAATTGCATCTGGAAGGGCCCCGGTATTCCCGAAAAGGAACTCACCGTACCACCAATCAAGCCAGAAGCGATCAAAATTGAATCAGGATAATTCAAGTGAATAGATCAAACCGCACAACGACAATCATCTTGCTGGGGTCGTTGATGCTGCTGTTAATGCTCAACCTTCAAAACAGGTTTCAACCGGAACAGGTAGGAGAAGGAGATGAGGCCGCTCTTGTTGATGGCCAGGATGCCGATGAACAGGATGCCGATGAACAGGATGGTGAAGAAGGCTCCGGCGAACCAGGCAGTGAATCCGATGCTGACGGCGACGATGAAAGTGCCGAAAACGAAGAGGCTACGCAGGACAATGACGAAGACAATGAGCCTCCCGCTGCAAAACCGGAACCGCCTGAGCAGATGTTCCAGCTGGGTTCCCTGGATCCAGACAGTGGTTATCGCTTTCTGGTTACTCTGAATTCCGTCGGTGCAGCGGTGCGGCGTGTTGAATTGAACATGCTCAACCACCGCGGACGACTGAAGTATCGCGATCTCGAATATGAAGGCGGCTTTGCCGGAGAACTGGAACTGGAGGAAACTCCGGAGGGACTCAGGATCGGATTCGTTGGTGCAGGCTCGCCTGCGGAAACGGCCGGTTTGCAGGAAGGGGACGTGATTACGTCGATCGCCGGTGCACCGGTTGCTCTTCTCGATGACTACTCGGCAGAACTTGGCAGAACAAGAGCCGGCGATACGGTCGACTTCACAGTCAACCGAGTCAGCAACGCTCAAGTAACCGCCCGGGTAGCGTTGACCGATAAACCGATCGAAGTCATCGGACCGGAACCGGAGACATTTGATCCCGAACGCGAATACCCGGAGTCGTTCATTCTCAGCCTGATGCGGCCGCAGCCGACCGGAAAAAACTGGGACGTCCTCGACATTGACATGGCGTCGCGTTCATGGGCCGGACGAAGCACAAATGAAGTCGTCAACGGAAACGAGACCGAAGTCGTCGAGTTCACTTACGAACTGAGCAGCGAAGAACTTGATGCCTTCGACATTGCCGGCCCGATCAAGGTCATCAAGCGTTACTCCCTGCAGAAGATGACAGAAGAACAGGCGGCGGATCCGGATTCCCGCGCATGGCATGTCGGTTTTGATATCGAGATTATCAACGAATCGGACGAAGACACACGGATCGGTTATCAACTGAACGGACCGACCGGCCTGCCGATTGAAGGCTGGTGGTATCAGATCAAAATTCACGGCGGTGGAAGCCTGTTCAAGTCTGCTGCCGGCGCGAGAGACGTTATTGCGTCAAGTTCGGGAAGACCGTTTGTGTTCATCGGCGGCCCGGAAATTGCCAAGAATGCTCAAACCGCATGGAAGAAAGACCGGACGCCCGAAATCAACTGGATTTTCGATCCGGGTTCAGGAAACGAAACCGACATCAATTACATCGGCGTTGACACCCTGTATTTCAGCAGCATGTTGCTGCCTCACCAAACGGCCGACGGCGAGTCGGAGCCGTTCGATTTGTTCAGCGCGATGGGATGGCATACGGCGGACGATGCCATGCTGCCCGACAACTTCAAACAACAGCGACTGGTGCCGGTGACTCCTTTGATGTTCGAAGATGTCGAACTCGCTGGAAATGCAAGCTATCGCCAGCAGTTTGATATTTTCTGCGGGCCGAAAGAGGCGGGCCTGCTCACCACCTATCAACTTGAAGAATCGCAATCCTACGGCTGGTTCGGTTTCATATCCAAGCCTCTTTGTGCACTTCTGCATTTCTTTTACACGCTCACGTTCAAAGTGACATATGCGATTCCAATCATCATGCTGACGGTTCTGGTTCGTTGCATCATGATTCCGTTTTCGCGGAAGGCCGCGTTGAACGCTCAGATGATGCAGCATCTTTCTCCCAAGATGAAAGAGATTGCTGACAAATACAAAGACGACATGGAAAAGCGTGCCCAGGCACAGCGCGAGCTTTTCAAAAAACACAAATACAATCCGTTCGGTGGCTGCCTGATGATGTTCTTCCAGCTGCCGATTTTTCTCGGGCTCTATCGTGGCCTGTCGGTGGACATCGCATTGCGGGACCAGCCTCTGATGCCCGGACTCAACTGGTGCACCAACCTCGCAGCTCCGGACATGTTGTTGCGATGGGACAGTTGGATGCCCTCGTTCCTGGCTGGTGAAAACGGCTGGCTGGGCCCTTACCTGAACGTCCTCCCGCTGATCACGATGGTGCTGTTCCTCGTTCAGCAGAAACTGTTCACACCGCCACCCACGGATGATCAGCAGCGGATGATGCAGAAGATGATGAGCTTCATGATGATTGCGATGG
>JBCCFB010000069.1:0-25503 GCA_039029995.1 Planctomycetota bacterium | reverse complement strand
TAGCCGACCTCGAAAACATCGATCGCCAATTCCTCGTTGAGCGACAACTCATCAGCCGTGAGCATGCGAACTCTGATGGAGCAAGGGCGGTAGCGATTGACGCAAGAGAAAACCTCAGCCTGATGGTCAACGAAGAGGACCACCTGCGCATTCAGGTTATGCGAAGCGGGTTCGACCTCACGGAAGCCTGGGAACAGATCAACGAGATCGACAATCTTATCGAAAGCCATCTCACGTATGCTTTCAACCCTCAACTCGGTTATCTGACAGCCTGTCCCACCAATGTCGGAACAGGAATGCGAGTCAGCGTGCTTGTGCACCTGCCGGCCCTGGTAATTACCAAGCAGATCGACAAAGTCTTTCGTTCACTCCAGAAGATCAATCTGGTTGTACGCGGGCTTTACGGAGAAGGCACCCAGGCGATGGGAGACTTCTTTCAGGTCAGCAATCAGATCACGCTCGGCCGTTGCGAGGAAGATCTGATCAAACAGGTCCGTGAGGTCGTACCGGTGTTGATCGATTATGAACGCAAGGCGCGTGATTTTCTGATTCGCGAGAGCCAGCACGATCTATTTGACCAGGTTTCGCGTGCCATCGGCGCGCTGCAGACGGCTAGACAGATAACCAGCGAAGAGACCATGGAAAAGTTGTCCAAGGTCCGGATGGGAATCAATCTGGGACTGATCGGGAATCTTGAGATTCCGGACATCAACAAGTTGTTTATCGACACCCAGCTTGCTCATCTGCAAAAGCTGTTGCAGATCGAGCTCAACACGCGCAAAGCTGACATCGAGCGGGCAAACTATCTGCGTGATCATTTGAAGCTGGATGACGACGAAAATCTGCCTCACAGTCAGAACTGAGGCCGGGTTGTCAGAATCGTGACTGGCCTGCCGCAACTGAGACCGGCCGAAAGCGAACCGGTTATGGCAAGCTGGAAGTCGCGACTGCATTTCGCAACTTGCCCGGCCAGGGACCGCTGATACCAGGGACCGCTGATACCAGGGACCGTTGATACCAGGGACCATTGATACCAAGGACCGCTGATTTCGAGCAGCGGTCTCTCTGTTGTGTTTTCCGGTTTCCCTGCAACGCTTCCCGGGCTGATCGGGGTCCGGGGTTAACCGCGGCAAACTTCTACGGTCATGACGGCTGTGTGGTTGTCTCAATACAGCCACAACCGGAATTCTTTACCGTTTGACAGCGAATCGTTGACCCCCGATTTGCGAGAGTCATACTTACTGGTGTTTTGCGGTCCTGAACGGGACGGCCCGCATTTTCCGCCCTCTAATTCAATACGGCGAACGCTCGATCATGGCGACAGATCTCGATATCCAGACAGCAGTGACCGAAGCCCGGCAGCGGCTTGATGAACACACTTACAACATGGTGCAGCGGCATTTTCATGAATCCACTGGCTGCCCGTTCTGGCTGGAGAAGAAGAAAGAGTTCAACTTTGACCCTCTCACAGAGGTCAACAACTATGACGACATGAAGAAGTTCCCGTTGTTTGAAGATGACTGGCTCCGTGGTGGTCCGGTTGAACGATGGCGAATGAAGGACATGGAGCATCTGCCGACGTACGTGTTTGAAACCGGTGGAACAACCGGGCTTCCCAAGAGCCGCGTTGTTGTAAATGACTTCCGTGATGACTACGAGATTTTCAGCGATACACTTCCGGATCAGTATTTTCCCAGGGGCAGCAACTGGTTGATGCTCGGTCCGTCCGGTCCGCGCCGCTTGAGGCTGGCCGTCGAGCACCTTTGTCAGTATCGCGGCGGCATCAGCTTTTGCATCGACCTCGATCCACGCTGGGTGGTCAAGCTGATCAAGAAAGGCTGGATGGAGCACCTTGAAGAGTACAAGAAACATTGCATCGACCAGGCGATCACAATTCTGACGGCAGGACACAGCGTGAAATGCATGTTCGGGACTCCGAAGCTGATTGAATCACTTTGTCTCGCGCTCGAAGATCGAGGAATGACACTGGCCGAAACGGGAGTGACCGGCATTTTCTCGGGCGGCACTGAGTTTACACCGCAGTGGACGCGTTACTGTGTCGAGGAATTGTTCGGCGGTCCGGCTGAGGAAAGTGGCATCTACATGACACCGACCTACGGCAATACGCTGATGGGCCTTGCTGCGAGTAGTCCGGTGAACGCCGAAAACAAATATAAGATCACCTACTACGCACCGCAGCCTCGTGCTGTTACGGAAGTCGTCAGTTTTGATGATCCGAATGAACTGGTCGGATTTGATGAGACCGGTCGGGTCAAGCTGACCACGCTTACTCCCGAATTCTTCGTGCCCGGCTTCCTTGAGCGGGACGAAGGCGAACGCGAACGACCATACATTAAATATCCATGGGACGGCGTCAGCGGTGTAAGGCCCTTCCACGAACTGGCGTCAGCGACGACCGTAGGCGTATATTGATCGCCAGAACTGTCGCGGCAAAAGAAAAGAACTAGAGACGAATCCGGAGACAACCAAAGTGCTTGAGATTCCCGTAATTCGCTGGGGTAAACCTTACGAGTCACTCGAAACGTCCGACGTCGTGCATTTCGACACAGGCGAGCCGATCGCGCTCGTCAGCCAGGCCGTCGGTGGAATGGTATCGCGGGATATGCGGAAAGCCGAAAAGGCGCGAAATATCCTGCGCGAGTTCTCGTGTTCCGAATTGATCGAACGCGCAGCCAAAGCGGCTGATCTGTTCGAGAATGAAACGCTACCGATGGGTAGTGGTACACAGACCCCCGATGAGTTCGTGCATCATCAATCGGCTTCGACCGGCCTGCCCGAGCACATGTGCCGATCGAATATCAAAAAGAACTGTTTCGTTCTGCGCAACATGACTCAGATTCTCGATTGTCTTACGCGCGGGCTGGATCTCGATATTCTCTCACGCGGATATGGTGAAGAGACTCGTGGAGTCATTGTCAGCTATCAGGCTCAAGCCAGCGTTCTTGGAGCTGTGCTTCCATCCAACTCACCGGGGGTTCATACACTCTGGCTGCCTGTGGTACCGCTTCAAATGGGGCTGGTGCTCAAGCCGGGATCACAGGAGCCATGGACTGCGTACCGTGTAGCTTCAGCGTTCGCGGAAGCCGGAATTCCTCCGGAAGTGATTTCTCTATATCCGGGCGGCCATGACGTGGGCGGTTCGATTCTCAATTCCTGCCGCCGCAGCATGATCTTCGGCTCGCAGAAGACGATCGATCAATACAAAGGCAATCCGGGCGTTCAGGTTCACGGCCCCGGTTTTTCAAAGATCTTCCTTGGTGACGACATCGTCGATGACTGGGAGAAGTATCTCGATCTGATGGAAGAAAGTGTCTACATCAACGGCGGGCGTAGTTGTATCAACGCCAGTGGCATCTGGGCATCGCGTCACACGAAAGAAATCGCTCAAGCACTTGCGGAACGACTGGGCCCGAAAGAGGTCCTTTCACCGGATAATCCTGATGCCGGACTGGCGGCGTTCACCGTCAAAGATGTTGGCGGAGCGGTCTGGAATATGATCGAACAGGACGTCAAAGAGGACGGTGTTACCCACATGACGGCTGAATTTGGAGATCGACTTGTCGAGCAGGAACGCTGCTCCTACCTGCGACCTGTTGTTGTCCATGCCTCCAGCCCTGCTGCAGGAGTTGCCTCCAAGGAATATATGTTCCCGTTTGTCAGCGTCGTCGAATGTCCACAGGATAAAATGATCAAAGATGCTGGTTACACCCTTGTTGGAACAGCAATCACTAACGATCAGAGCTGGATTGATCAGTTGACCAATGCGACGAGCATAGACCGGCTCAACATCGGACCGATTCCGACAAATCGCTTGAACTGGCTTCAGCCACACGAGGGTAACCTGATCGACTTCCTGTTCCGCTCCCGTGCGTGGCAGGTTTCTGATGAGCAAGTCCCTGCTCTTTCCTGATCAAGTCTGCCGAAAACCGCATGACCGTCGCCGACACTCATTCCACCAACACTGATCCGGATGCGCCATCGCTCATGGATGCTTTTGATTTTCAACTGCGCACGCGCATGATCTTCGGGCCTGACTCAATCAACCGGCTCGGTGAACTGGCCGGAGAAATCGGCACCCGAAGGGCCCTCGTGGTAACTGACCCGGGAATCGTTGAAGCGGGCCACGTCGAGAAGGGGCTCAGTGCCCTTAAGGCCGCGAATATCGAAACCCATGTCTTCGACGGCGCTCAGGAGAATCCGACTACCGAAAACGTTGATCAGGCTCTGGCGGTGGCAAAGCGTTTTGAGCCCGAGCTGCTGATCGGACTCGGCGGTGGAAGCAGCATGGACTGTGCGAAAGGTGTTAACTTTCTTTACTCAAACGGCGGCCGCATGCAGGACTACTGGGGCGTCGGCAAAGCACTCAAAGAGATGCTGCCGATGATCGCAGTTCCCACGACAGCCGGCACCGGAAGTGAGATGCAGTCTTTCGCACTGATCTCCGATGCGGAAACACATGTGAAGATGGCCTGCGGCGATAAAAAAGCCAGTTGCAGGATGGCAATTCTCGATCCGATTCTGACGCTGACCCAGCCGAGTCTGGTCACGGCTCTGACAGCTGTCGACGCTTTATCACATGCACTGGAGACCTATGTCACCAGAAAGCGAAACAAAATCTCGCTTGTCTTCAGCATGGAGGCATGGAGGTTGATCGCAACCAATCTTCGCAGAGTCTTTGACGAACCTGACAGCCTCGAATCACGAGGACGAATGCAACTCGGTGCTGCCTACTGCGGGGTCGCGATTGAGAACTCGATGCTCGGCGGCACTCACGCCCTGGCAAACCCGTTGACTGCCACATACGGAATCGCTCATGGACAGGCGATCGGAGTAATGCTGCCCCATGTGATCCGTTTCAACGGGCATACCCATGGTCAGCTGTACCAGGAAATGTTGTTTGATATTCAAGGAACCGGCCCCGATGTTCCCAAAGTTGAATCCGGAGCCGCAGGACTTGCGGATTTCGTAGCATCATTGATCGCAGCAACGGGGCTTTCAGGCAGACTTTCCGATCTCGGGGTTTCAGAAGAAAAAATCCCGGAGATGGCGGCAGCGGCCGCGAAACAATGGACGGGCACGTTCAACCCGAGGCCGCTCGATATTCCTGCGCTCGAAGAACTGTATCGTGCCGCACTTTAGGCGGTAGAGCATTTTCTCGGGCGTACTGAAACTAAACGGGTATTTTCGAGCAGCCGAATCCCTGATCGCTAATAATAGATCTCTGTAGAAGATCGTCATCCATCAAATCCTGGTTCATTCTCGGGGCAAACGATGAATTCCAGAAAACTGTCAGCCTTTGTGCTTTTGGCCGCGCTATTTATTATCGGATGCGGTGAATCAGCCGGCGAGAATCAGCCGGTCAACGGAACCGACGTCCAGGCAACGGTGCCCGGAAATTCAGCCGCGCAGGATGAAACGGTAAACACCGACACTCCTGAGGTTGATCAACCGGCCGACGCCTCAACGAATGACCCCGGTCAGGAAGACGTCCAGCACAATAGCGAAGCGCAAAACACAGACGAAGCGCAGAGTGTCGAAGTAGCGTCAAATGAAGACGAACAGTCGCACGAAGATTCAGATAGGACTTCAGCGATCTCTGCCCGGGATCAGGACCCGGAAACGGGAGCCAATCCGGTTCCTGAGACTGCCTCTGCAGACACGGAGCCGGTTTCAGCCGGCGAAACCGGTTGGAAGCTTTTTCGCGGTGACGCGCGATCAACGGGGGTTGCCCACACTGAACTTCCTGAAGATCTTGAAATTCTGTGGGAGTATGAAGTCGAGAAAGGCGCGTTCTTCGGCACTGCGACGATCGTCGAGCAGGACAATGTTCCCACGGTATTCATCGCGGATGCAGACGGAACCGTTTACGCCTTGAATCTCGAGTCGGGTGAAGAGTTATGGAAAACCAAATGTGGATTCAGCTTCAATACAGCCCCGGCATATCGTCGCTCGAAACTCTACCTTGGTGATATTGATGGCAAGTTCGTTTGTCTCGACGCGAGGACAGGCGATGAACTCTGGTCCTTTGAGGCGATGGCAGAAGTCGGCTCAAGTGCGAGCTTCCATCAGTTCAACGTGATCTTCGGTTCACACGACACCAATCTCTATGCCCTCAACGCAGACACGGGTGAGAAGGTCTGGGAACTACCAACGGCAGATCAGATCCGGTGTAGTGCGACCATTGTTGAAGACACCGCGTTCGTCGCGGGATGCGATGGCCATTTGCACATTATCGATCTTGCCACCGGAGAGGAAACCGGAAGCGTAGACGTTGGTGCTCCGACGGGATCGACACCTGCTGTCCTCGGCGATATTGCATTTGCAGGTACAGAAGGCACAGGGTTTTTTGCGATCAACTGGAAAACGGCTGAGGAGCTCTGGCATTTCATGCCGGATGCCGGAGTCGGCATTCGTAGCTCGGCCGCGGTAACTGATCAACATGTAATATTTGCTGCTATGAACCGCTCGGTCTATTCACTGAATCCGGAAACTCAGGATCTCAACTGGCAGATCGACTTGCAGAGCAAGACAGAGTCTTCGCCGGTTATCGTCGGCGATCGGGTTTACCTCGGCGGCCAGAACGGACGCTTTTACGGTTTGGACCTCGAATACGGTGATATCGAATTCGAAATGGAGTTCAATGGTGGTTTCATTGGCAGTCCCGCTGCAGCATTCGGACGCCTTGTCATTGCGACTGACCGGGGTGTCGTCTATTGTCTGGGAGAGAAGTAACCGCAATCATTCCCGCGGCTGAACGAAAAGAGTTGAGTACGAATGTCGAGTGAATCCGTAAAAACCGAAGTTGGTTCCTACTTCATTTCCAACTATCCACCGTTCTCACAGTGGAAGTCCGATCATCTCGAAGAAGTCCGCTCGGCTATGGATTCGTCTCCGGCTCCGGACGTTCCGCTTGGCCTGTACCTGCATATTCCATTTTGCAGAAAACGTTGCAAGTTCTGCTACTTCAAGGTCTTCACCGACAAGAACGCCAAGGAAATCGAAGAGTACGTTTCTGCGCTCAGTCGGGAGATTGAACTGGTCAGTAAGTTGCCCGTCATGGGAGACAGGCCGTTCCGGTTCGTCTATTTCGGAGGTGGAACGCCTTCGTTTCTAAGCAGTCGTCAGCTGACTTCGCTCGTGGATCGGCTACGTGCGAACATCAACTGGGATCATGCCGAGGAAGTGACCTTTGAGTGCGAACCGGGAACGCTCCAGGAAAACAAAATAAAGACGCTGCGTGAGCTTGGTGTGACTCGCCTGAGCCTTGGAGTCGAAAACTTCAACGACACCGTACTTGAGGAAAACGGCCGGGCTCATCTGTCGAAGCAGGTTTATCAGGCATGGGAGTGGATCGAGGCCGCGGACTTTCCCAACGTCAACATCGACCTGATTTCAGGAATGGTCGGTGAGACATGGGACAACTGGAAGTTCAACATTGAAGAAACGATCCGCTTGTCTCCCGAAAGCGTAACGATCTACCAGATGGAACTGCCGTTCAACACGGTTTACTCCAAGGATATTCTCGGCAACAAAATCGAGACTCCCGTCGCGGACTGGCCGACCAAACGGGCGTGGCTCGATTATGCCTATGAAGAGTTTTTGAAAGCCGGCTACAAAATCAGCAGCGCCTACACGGTTGTTAAGGACAACAGCAAAGTCAATTTCAGCTACCGCGATAATCTCTGGCAGGGGTCGGACCTTCTCGCCACCGGTATCGCAAGTTTCGGGCATGTTTCCGGTGTGCACTACCAGAACAAACCGGAGATGAAAGAGTATCTCGGCGATCTGCTTGAGAAAGGTGAACTTCCGCTTGGTCGTGCCCTGCGTCCGTCGCGGCATCAATTACTGGTGCGCGAGATGATCCTCCTGCTAAAACGTGGCTATCTGGATCGAAGCTATTTCTCAGATAAGTTCGGTGTGGACATCGTTGAGCAATGGAGCGACGAATTCAGGGCCCATGCCGACGATGAGATGCTCACCATTGGTGAGGATCGGATCGAGCTGACACGAAAAGGCTTCCTGCACGCCGACGCCCTTCTGCCGGCGTTCTTCGAAGCTGAGCATCGGGGGATTCGCTACACATGATCCCGTCACTGACGTTCATGATGGGTGAGTTCGAAGCAGAGTTTCCAACGGACCGGAAATACGCCAGCAATCACATGTGGGCGCAACCGGGCGAGGATGGATTGATCCGTTTCGGCTTCACTGCCTATGCCGTTCGCCTGCTACAGGATGTCTATTTTCTTGACTGGACGTTCGACGCTCCAAAATCGTTTGCCAAAGGTGACGAGATGGGCAGCATCGAAAGCAAGAAGGCTGAGAGTTCGCTGTACTCTCCCGATTCAGGTCAACTGGTAGTCTTCAACGATCAGTTGATGGATGATCCGTCTGCGATCAATACCGACAAATACGTCGGTGGCTGGCTGTTTGATATGAAGTCAGACGGCGCTGATCTACTGTCGGCAGAACAATATGTCGAGCTGCTCGAAGATGTGTGGAAAAAGACACAGCGCACCATCAAAGGGCAAATGAACGAATAGCACGAAGCGAATCCGGGGAATCCACGGTTAATCACAGAGGTGAATCGCAGGAAATTCAAACCGGAATCGACAATCTGCTAGAATACGTGGTCGTAATCATGTCGTTTCCTGAACAGCTATTCAGGTCTTCAACCAGGTCACCGCCAAATGGCTAAACGTCTGTCCGTCGTCATCTCGCAAAGCCCGAGTAAGAATCCTGCCAAGCGGAAGCTTGAGGAGGATATTCTGACCGGCCTGCTTCTGGAGAGCGGCATTGATGTGACGGTGGTTCCCAATCTGTACGACATCAAGCCGGACAGCACGGGAATGCTCGCGCTGCAGGGGCTTGGTGGAAACGTAGTCGTAATCAGCTGGCTGTTCGAGCGGGCTGCACACTGGATCCTTGATCGCAACAACATCCACGGTCACGTTGGAACGACTCTTCTTGTCAATGAAGATGAGGAAGAAGACGAAGAGGTGGAGGACGAGGAATCCGGCAATGACAAAGAGCGGGTGATCGACTCGCGTCAGATTCCCAATCGCAAGATCTACTGCCTGGACTTGAAGACGACAAACAAGGCAGCTGAGTTCATTGACGAAGTCAAACGCATCCATAAAGAGAATGCGGTTCAAGTCGTCGGCCTCGGCGACATTCTGAACGCTGCTCCGGTCATGCCGGCTCCATCGAATGGTAATGGAAACGGCAATGGCAACACCAACAGCGCAGCTGCTGAACGGATGCTTAATCCGACCAATGATACGGCCCTTGCCCTCGATGGTAGCGGACTCGATCAACCGTCGATCGTAAACCGGATCGAATCCGTCGGTGGCCGCCGCTGGTATCCCGTGATTGACTACAGCCGGTGTACGAACTGTATGGAGTGCATCGACTTCTGCCTGTTCGGTGTTTACGGCGTCGATAACATTGACACCATTCTTGTTGAACAGCCGGACAACTGTCGCAAAGGATGTCCGGCATGCAGTCGTGTTTGTCCTGAAAATGCGATCATGTTTCCGCAACACAAGACTCCGGCCATCGCCGGGGCCCTTGATGCGGCTTCCACTTTGAAAATTGATCTATCCCAGTTGTTCGGGGCACCCGCTGACGGAAAATCAGCGGAAGAGATTGCCGCCATTGAGCGTGATGAGCAGTTGATTGCTGCCGGTCGCACTCCCGTCGGACTCATTCCAAAGCGCAGCGAAAACCGTGAGGAAGCCTCCAGAGATGAACTGGATGATCTCGTGGATGAGCTGAACGATCTCGATATCTAATCGGTGATTCCTGCCGCGTCGAGGCAAACAAGTTCATGCAATGGACGCGAGAAAAGCAGAACGGGGTACACTACACGCCCGCGCCGCTGGCTCAGTTCCTCGCTCAACAGGTCATCCCTCACGTGACACCAGAGAGGTCACTGCGAATTCTCGATCCCGCATGCGGCGATGGAGAACTCCTCTGCGCAATTGCCCCGGAGCTCGAAAAAACGGGCGTGAGGTATTCTTTTACTGCCTTCGATATGGATGCTGATGCCGTAGCCGCAACGAGGCGGAGATTGAAGTTGTCTGATGCTTCAGCGGTGACTGCGAAGACGGTTGACTTTATCCAGTACGCTCAGGAACGAGTCCGCCCCTCTTTCGATTGTGTAATCAGCAACCCTCCCTACGTTAGAACCCAGGTGCTGGGTGGAAAGAAAGCGAGGCAGATTGCAGAACAGTTCGGCTTGAACGGTCGCATCGACTTGTACCAGGCATTCACCATCGGCATGACCAGACTCATCAAGCCGGGCGGTGTGCTTGGACTGCTTACATCCAACCGGTTCCTTTCTGTTAAGTCAGGAACAGCGATGAGGGAGATGCTGAGCCGTGAATTCGATATTAAAGAAGTCTTTGACCTGGGTGACTCGAAGCTGTTCGAGGCCGCGATCCTTCCAGTGGTTGTGATTGCCGTTAAGAAGTCATGCTCTGGCGGGATTGCCGATTTCCAAACCTCGTTTCATAGAGTCAGCCGCGAGAGCGACCGGCCAGCAGAAACACAACAGCAAGCACAAAAGAACCGCAGCCGGACCCGTCAGGCACTGCTTAATGCCGTTGCCAGACGCAACAAACGGGTTGTGAGTTGCGACGGCGAACGGTTCCGCATCGAACATGGTTCACTGATGATCGGTGATACCGGAGTATGGTCACTGTCGAGCCCCGCGCGCGATCGCTGGCTCCGCCGCCTCCGGAAAAAACAGTTTTGTACATTCGGAGACGTCTGCACGATTAAAGTCGGTATCAAGACGACTGCAGACAACGTGTTTGTTCGCAAGGACTGGAGCGAACTGGATGCGCGTCTGCGGCCGGAACGCAAATTGATAAGACCGCTGATTACTCACCAGATCGCTGGCCGCTGGTCAGCGGAATGCGATCCGGAAAAGCACGTGCTGTATCCCTACAAACTGAAGTCGGACGTTCGCGCAACGGTCAAGCCTGGAGAGTTTCCACGCGCATTCCGGTACCTGCGTAAACATCGCCAGCAGCTTTCGTCACGACAATATATCGCGAATTCGAATCGTGAGTGGTTTGAAATCTGGGTGCCTCATCAACCTGTCGACTGGGCAGGGCTGAAAATCGTCTGGCCTGATATCTCCGTTGAACCGAAGTTCTTTCTTGATGAATCAGGGGCGATTGTCGGAGGGGACAGCTACTGGATCAAACTGAATTCCGGCGTCAGCGAAGACTGGCTCTATTTGATGCTGGGAGTTGCGAATTCAACGATTGCAACAGAGTTCTACGACACCGTTTTTCACAACAAGCTGTATGCCGGCCGGCGCCGATTCATGACCCAGTACGTCAAAGAGTTTCCGCTTCCTGACCTGGAGTCAGCGGAAGCCCGGTCGATCGTTCGTACAGTGAAGAAGCTTGTGAAGAAAAGGACCAAAGCACTTGAAGAGCGACTGGAATCTGCGGTTCAAGCCGCCTTTGGCTTTTCCCCGCGCGCTGAAACCAGACGCGACAAGTAGACGGCGAGTGTGCCCGTGACCAGCTCGAATGCCAGAAGATAGTAGATGATGCTTTTTGGTGTCCCATCTACTGCCAGCGAATAGAGCCGGCCTGAAGCGTAACCCAGGAGAATCAGGCCGACACACAACAAGCCGGATTTTACGCGACCTGTCATGCCGCAGATCGCTAGAAAGCAGGTAATGCCCAGGACACAGCCGCCGTAATCCGCACGAATATCCGATCGCGCAGTCGGGGTTTCAAATTGCACATCAACGTTTTTGAGGATGCCTTCTGGCGCGATCACGAGCGCCAGACCAATGGCAAGAAACGTGACGGTCAGAAACCAGAAGTAGCCGATAGCGAATTTTTGCATCATTTCGAAACCGGTTCTGATCAGACTTTTTTCGGGTCGGCCATGATTCCGAATACCTCGTAGGCCTGCGAAAGCAGATCCTTGATTTCGTCAGGCTTGACTCGTTTGTTGGGTCTGTAGAACACAAGACGACCGGGAATCGCTTCTACGGAAATGCCTTTGCGCTGCTCGAAAAACTCCAGCACCGGCGGAGCAAAAAACTGTCGAATCGCCCCTTCATCATTTCCTTTCAGGACGAACATCTTCGAGAACGTCGGGTGAGAATCGAAGTCGATGTCCTGAAATCCAAGTGCGCTGCCGATCTTGTCAAACATTCCTTCGGGGCGCATAAAAAACTGCGGACAGTGCAACACCTGAGAAGAAAGCGCAGCGACTGTCTGTTTGTGAGTGTGCTGATGTTTGCCGCTACCTGTGGTGTACTGATAGTCGAAAATCGCGATGCTGACTTCATCCGTGGTTCCAAGGATGAGGTTAGTCAGTTTTCGCCGGCGTCCGGAATTGAACAGGCTGAATACAGACATCGCGGAGTGGACGTTGGCGTCACCATCGGGCTTGTATTCGAGGCCCATCTGGTCGGCGAGTCCGCCAAGGGCTTCTTTGCGTTTCTTCTCATACAGCCACGCAAAATAGATAGCGGCGGCGACCGCAATAAGAATGCCGCCGATCACGAAAAACGGAATAAAGTCTTCCATTTGAAGTTCCAGAAATCCGGGGTTTTGTGACTACTGCCGGATTCATGATAACGGACTTCAACTGCCCCGTCGCGTGCCGGGACTCAACCCGTCTATCGGCTAACCGGCCGCCGGTGGATTGGAAATCTGTACCAGTTCAGCCTGTTGATCAGCTTCGTCGTTTTCGGGCCTTGCTGCACGGTCGCCGGTCCTCGGATCGATCCAGTTCTTCGCTTCGAAGTGTTTTGAATAAACACCGTAGTCATGAAAGGCGATCTTTTTGGCGAACCGGTATGCCCAGCTTTTTTCCGGAACGGGCTTCATGTCCGGGGCGTACTGAGACGGGTGAGTTGCCGCGGCACGCAGCTCCGCCATCGCAGTCTTTCTGGCCGTTGAATCGTGAGCGGTGTGGCGGTCGACCAGACCCTCGATCAAGTCAGGGCGTTCAAGGGCGACACAGCCGCGTGTGTGAGTGGCAACGGTACTGCGGAAATCACGGAGAAATTCTGATTCGTTGAAGACCTGATCGAGCGGTCTCTCATCGTGAATCGACTCTTTCGCAAACTGGATTACCGGGCAGGGCTCAATGTCACCCCATGGATTGATATGGTGCGTAAAACCGGTGACCGCAGGGCAAAGTGCATTACCATCGGCATCGTAATAAGCGTCGATAATGACGATTGGCTTCTTGCATCGCATGTTGACGACGAACTCACGTGCCTTCCTCTGCTGTTGCGGCGTCAATGCGAGGTCGGGAGTTGAAACAGCACCGACCGGCCGGTAGATGTGGTACCACGTATACATCACGCCCATTTCGATCAGCCCGTCGATCCACTCTTCTCTCAACAGGTCATCGTAATTCGACTGACACAAACTGGTGCAGACTCCAGTCATAACCTTGTTGTTCAGGCAGTTCTGCACACCCCGCATTGAATCGGAAAAGACCCCTGCCTTTCCGCGACGTTCATCGCTGATGATTTCCGAACCTTCGATACTGATCAGCGGAGTGACGTTGCCGCATCGCCTGAGGCGCTTGGCAATTTCATCGGTGATGAAATGTCCGTTGGTGAAGACCTGAAAGTAGACGTCGGGATGAGCTTCGAGGACGTCGAACAGATCCTTGTGCATAAACGGTTCGCCACCGAGCAATCCGAAAAAAGTGTTGCCCATTTTTTTGGCGGTCGTAATCATCCGGTTGAGAGCATCAACTTCGATCTTGTGCTGTTTGTGAGCAACATCGACCCAGCAGCCCTGACAGCGCAGGTTGCAACTGTTGATAATCGAGATGTACAGATACGGTGGGAAGAATTCGCCTCGCTTCAGGCGTTTCTTGTGAGCCTGGACTGACCGGAGTCCCTTGAAGCCCATATTCCAGGCCAGTTTCCAGAGCAGACGTTTGTCTGTCTCCATCAACATCCGTTTGGCCATCCGAAAATACATGTTGAATCCCGCCTGTAAATGAACCGGTCCGCGTCTCAGCCAACCGCTGTTTTCACCACAGTATAACGGAGACCATTGCGAACGCATGACGCAAAAGCCGGTGACCGTGCAATTCGTAAGCGCAGCTACCGAACGGTCACACGTTTTTACGGCAATCCGCATACTGTGAACGCATCTAAGTCCTGCTACTCAACCTTGATTCTGACGGAACCACTCATGCCCGGACGCAATTTTGAGTCACTCGCGGCGATGATCACCGTCACGTCCACTGTTCCGGAGGCAGGATCAATCTCACCGGAACTCGCATAAGTTGCAGGAAACTCTTCGCCATCAAAGGCATCGATCCGGACAATTGCGGGCATACCCGGATTGAGCTGCTGTGCTTCGCGGACCGGAACCGAACATGTCAGCTCCATGTGTTCGAGGTCGGTTCCGTAGAGCAATGTCTGCCCGGGAATTACGACCATGCCGGCAAGCGTGTTCTGTTTGCGATCCACAAGTTCCCGGTTGTAGAAGACCGTTCCGTTGCTTTCGGCGACCACCCTGCAATTTTCCATTCTTCGTTGCAGGGAGACAATGTGTTCGCGGAAAAGTTCGATTCGTGATTCAGCAACCCGCAAGATGGCTCTTCTTTCCAGTTGGCAGCGTTCGAGGTTCCTTTCGGCCAGTACCACTCCAAGCTGTGCTTCTTCCAGTTGCCCTTCCAGCTGAGCACGTCTGGCTGGTGTTGCACGTTCGTGCAGGTGATTGAGTGTTTCTTTTGCGTTATCCAGCTCATAGCCGGCCTCCGTGATCTCAAGCAACAGTTCATTCCGGTCCTGCGTGTCGAGGCCTACGGTGTCGACGAATTGGCTGAGGGTGTCAACTTTCTGCTGCAAGAAAGAGATTTCGCGTTCGAGCTGCGAAACTCTCAGGCTGATTTCACCGTTCTCTCCGAGGACCGCGGCGGATTCCAACTGGATCCTTTCGACCTGCGATTGAGCCCGCTGCAATCCGGCCTGTCCTTCGATAACCATCGTTTCCCCGTTAGCTCGAGCAAGTTCGAGTTCAGTTTCTGCCTCGATGATTTTCATCCTTGCTTCCATTCGCGCGGATTCGAGGGGAGCCGAATCAAATTCGATCAGGAAATCACCTTCGGCAACAACCGTTCCCGATTCCACAGAACGAATAACCCGGAGGTCGATACTGGTTCGGTTTCCGTACGCGACGTTCCGCGAAGAACTGACAACGCCATCGGCCTGAACGAAATCGGCCTGAATGAAGGCATTGTCCGGCTGAGCGTTGGCTTGAGCGCTGATCAGCGACGCAGTCATCAACAATAGAAAAGAAGTCAGGTTCGCAAAACGTATACCGACGGCGCGCATAATCACTCTCCAATCCGGATCTGAAACTGGAAGACCAAAGCAGCAGCTCAAGACAGCTGTATCTCATCACATTGGACCAGAATTTCACCAGGTCGCAAGAAATCACTACGTCATGAGAACGGTGATGCTTCGCAAGCAATACACAAGTCGTAAGAAAATGTTGCGACCGGGGCATCCGTGTGCGGGCGGAATCCGATGGTCGTAAACGCTGCCGGGAAGCGCTTGCGAACCATCGTGTAGCAGAAATCACGTGATGAGCTTGCGCAGCGGTTGACTGTTTTCGGACAGAGACGAAGCCTGCGCGGCAAAGTCAATCTGGCTCTAAAGGCGGATAGGTCCTGCGCTAAGCAGCGCGCCTGTGACTGCGTACGGATCTTTCAGGCTCGATTCGACCGGCGACGGGAGAACCGCTGGTAGCTGTTTTTCGTTCGAGTTTGCGGTCGTCAATCACCCGCGCAATTCGTCTTGCAAACAGTCGGTCGATGTCCAGTGAATGCCGTGCGGCCAGTCGTTGCCATGCATGAGTGAACATCGAAGTTCGGAATACGCCCGTGATACCATCTGCGATGATACTGAGCATGCGGTCGCCGGTTGAGGCTTCCGGGCGATGGCGAGTGAATGCACGATGCGCCGACTCGCCGTGCGGCAACGATGCCTCCCGCGTGATCAGAAACGGTCGCTCAATTGCGAGAACACAGTGCGATGCCATTTTCGAAAGATAGCCTAGCGACTGTGCTGCAAGTGCAAGGTCGAGATCGAGATAGCCTTCTTCCAGTTGTTCGTCGAGGTCGCCGATTTCGGCTAGTACATCACGACGGTAGAAAGCCGCCCACGAAGTGGGTCCAGCTGGACGCAGATGCTTTAGAACTCGCGACGCATTCCGCTTGCCCTGCCCGTCGATCCGACGGTTGAGCCCTCTGCCGAAGTTGACTCCAGCTGCAACGAGTTTGCGACGATCTGAAGCGTCCACAATTAACGGAGATACCGAGCCAATTGAACGGTTACAGAAGTTCTCGGCAATCTCCGCCTGCCAGTTGTCCGGTAATTCGATCCCGGGGCGGATGATGGCTACAAATTCACCGTCCGCATGCCGGATACCGCGGTTAACCATTCCGGCCAGTCCGGCTTCGCGGCCGGTCGATGCAAAACGAACTTCGGCATCGAGGCCGTAGGGATCCTTGTATGCTCCGTTATGGACTACGACGACCTCAGTCTCGGAGTCTTTCGAGCGTAGAACAGAAGCCAGAGTGTTGTCAAAAAGATGGGTGTCGTCCGTGTGGGGGACGATGACAGAAAACAGGGGCATCGCCGTGCCTTTAGAATCAATTCGGCTGGAAATCGTCACACAGTTGCCTGCATGCGTGCCTTGATCGGCCCTGAGGACCGGACGCCGGTGTTTGCCGGAGTCTCTCGTAATTTCGGGTGGCATCGGGTTGTGGTTTGACAAAACCCTTTCCGGTGCGGATTAGTCAATGTTCGATGGCAATCTGTATGGCCTGGAAAGAGTTTGCGTGCCGGCCGCTGTCATCGCGATACCGATGGCTCAGCTTCGTTTGACGTCGATTGAGGATGCGATGCCAATTCCTGTGTGCTTGTCGAAACCACTGGCCGGGCTTACAACTCAAACATGCAACAGTATTTAGACCTGCTACAGAAGATCATCGACGACGGCGTTTCGAAAACGGACCGTACGGGAACGGGTACCCGTAGTATTTTCGGTCATCAGATGCGATTTGATCTGTCTGACTCATTTCCGCTTTTGACGACAAAAAAACTGCACATTAAAAGTATCGTTCACGAACTGCTCTGGTTTCTATCGGGCGATACCAACGTCCGTTACCTGCAGGAAAACGGCGTGCGGATCTGGAATGAATGGGCTGACGAAAACGGTGAACTCGGCCCTGTATACGGATCCCAGTGGCGCAGCTGGCGCGGAGCCGACGGTCAGACGATTGATCAGATCTCTGAAGTCGTGGAGCAAATCAAGACGAACCCGGATTCGAGGCGGTTGATCGTCAGTGCTTGGAACGTTGCCGACATCCCGAATATGAAACTGCCTCCCTGCCATGCTCTGTTTCAGTTCTACGTGGCCGATGGCAGACTTTCGTGTCAGCTCTACCAGCGCAGTGCAGATGTATTTCTGGGCGTACCGTTCAATATCGCTTCGTATGCATTACTGACGGTCATGATGGCACAGGTGGCAGGATACCAGCCGGGAGAGTTCGTCCATACGTTCGGCGATGTTCACCTTTACAGCAACCACATTGAACAGGCCCGGACGCAACTACAACGGATTCCCGGTGCGCTGCCGACGGTTGAATTGAATCCTGAAGTGAAGTCGATTTTTGATTTCCATTTCGACGACGTGAAAATCAATGACTATCAGGCTCAACCGCATATCCCAGCGCCGGTGGCAGTCTGATTTCATTCCGTGGTGGACCACTACTCAGGGCACAATCACATGCAAGTCGCGCTAATTGTTGCGATGTCAGAAAACGGAGTTATCGGACGTGATGGTGATCTGCCATGGCATATCAGCGAAGACCTGAAACGGTTTAAGAAGCTGACGATGGGCCATCACATCATCATGGGCCGTAAGACCTGGGATTCGATCGGACGACTGCTGCCCGGAAGAACAACCGTCATCGTGACAAGGCAAGAAGACTTTGAAGTCGAGGGAGCAAAGATTGCTTCATCGATCGAACAGGCTCTGGAAATGTCATCCGGCGATGAGAATCCGTTTATCACCGGCGGCGCACAGATCTATGCAGCCGCATTGTCACATGTGCAAGTCATGCACATCACTCGTGTTCATGCTGAAGTGGAGGGTGACACCTTCTTTACCGGAATTGACTGGGATCAATGGCAGCTGATTGACTCCCGGCGACACGAGGCCGGGGAAGACTCGAAATCCGGGCATGCGTGGTCTTTCGAAACGTGGAAACGCGTATAGCAGCAAATTGACGGCTGAAACAACTTCCTAGTCGAGTTGCCGGTAGCCGCCCGATTCGTTCCCCGGCTGACGATTCTGATTCTGCAGGCCATCTGCTTGCCGTAGAATGCCTGCCGGAAGTTTCGTTACTGAAAGGCAAGGCTATGGCTGGACGATGGACTCTAGCGTCAGGGATTCTAGCCCTGGCAATTTCACTTTTAGTTTTCACACCCGTTTGCGCTCAGCAATATCTGTTTACCAGTCAGTCTTCGGGGACGGTCTGGCAGGCGACGGTGACCGATACGCGGGTCGATATGACCAGTAACGGAATCACTGGCACCTACTTCCGGCTGAATCAATACGACGTTCCCGGGTACAGGATGTACTCGAATGAGTCGCGCAATCCTCCGGTGATTGGTATTCCCGTTAGCGGAACCGGTTTGATGCTCACCGGAACAAATTCGTTCGACCGATCGACGTACCGTGACTCGGATCTGCTTGTTAGCCGGGCACCCACAACTGCTCGAAGGCAAGTGAACAATGGAATTCCGGGCTCAGGAACAAATACCGCAGGCGGAGCTTCTGTAGTTCCACTTGTCGGGACGAATCCATCGACTCCTTCGTATAGTCAGTTTTCGCTTTCGGGAGGTGGCTTTACAGGAACGGCGGCACAGTCCGTAACGGAGTTGCGCATTTCGATCGGTTCAAACGCGGCAGAGATCTATCAACGCGCGAGCGTATACGATGTCCCCGGCTTTCAGGCATACCAGAATCCGACACTTGCGAGGGTCGTCCGCTGGCCTTCAACAGGTGTAGGGACGATGAGCATCGGTGATATCGGCCCGGGGGGCAGCATCAGCTGGAACTCGAGCCCGCTTCAAATCACGCCGGTAACACCCTCAGTGACCGCGCCGGTAATCCCCGGTGGCGGAAGTCGTCCTGTTGTTCCTCCCGGTGGTGGTATCCGTCCCGTTGTCGGACCTCCTGTGGTTGTATCCAGCGGTGTCGTGCCGTTTCCGCCTCTGCCTCCAGCAGAACTGGTGCTCTGGAACAATCACGACAAAGAAATACTGATTCGATTGACCGACTTTCGCAATGAAGTCGATTCGCCTGAGTTTAGAATCGCGCCGGGTCAGCGACGAACCGTCTATCTGGAGCGGGACGCGGGATCGGAGCTTGTTCAGGTTCTCGAAGATGGCTTTGGAACGCGAACGGAGAGAAGAGTCGCCCGGCCTGGAAGCCGTATCTACGACATCAGCGTTTACGTCATGAAGCAGCAATCAGTCGCCTATGGCCTTAACGGCGAAATTGAGGACGCGACCTATGTTCCTCAGAGCGTCGGCAAAATCGAGGTGCCTGCAGGAGCGGGGCTGCAAAGCGGAACTTCAGACATCTACAACGAAGCGCTTCGGCGGAGCAACGCCGGCGGAGTGGATCGACTCCGTGATCCTCAATGGAACCGGTAGGCAGGCATCTGCCGGAGATAGACTGTACCAACTTGCAAGAAGGTGACCGCGTGCCTCGATTTCGATTCACTCCCATTCTGTTTTTCTGTGCCCTGACTCTGACAATCTGCTGGACAGCATCCGGTCAGGACTACCAGCTTATCGGTCAGGCTTCCGGAGTCAGGGCGACAGCGACGGTCACCCCGACGTCTTTGCGCGTTTCGAGTGGGACGGGAGTAACGGAGTATTTCCGCGATTCCAGCCGCGACATTCAGGGATTTCAGATGTACGTCAATGACGCGCTCGAACCGCCGGTGATCGGATTTCCAACCAGTGGCTCGGGACCGATGCTCAAAGGCACCGACAACTTCGGAGGGATGAGCTGGAGCCAGTCGGACATGGTAGTGCAACCGCTTTCTCCGCGCCCGCAGGTGCCACAGAATCCAAACAACAATGTCGGCGGCGGTAGCAACATTCCTGTAACTCCAGGTGGCAGCAACATTCCGATCAACAATGGTTCCAGCAGCATTCCTGTAAACAACGGGGGAGGAAGCAGTCTTCCCGTCAACAGTGGCAGTCCTCCCTCCAATAGCGGCGGTCTTCCTATCAATAGCGGTAGTGGACCGTCTGGTGGAGGCGTTGAGTTCTTTACCGTCGAGTCGAACGGAGCAAATGGACAGGTCGAGAAGACGGCTGACGAACTTCGAATTGATCTGAACGGTCGAGTTATTTATTACCGCGATCGCTCGCTTGATGCAGTGGGATTTCAGGGATTCAAAACTGCAGACGGTGCCTACCTGGTCCGGTGGCCTTTATCAGGAACCGGGAGGCCGCAATCAGGGAACCTTGACCGGAATGGTTCGGTCAGCTGGTTGGAGAGCCCGGTGCAGATTGTTTCCGGACAGCCGGGGGCTGGTGCGGGTGTGCGCAGGGTCCACGTCGTCATTGCCGCGCAGTCAGGAACACCTGTTGCGCCTTTCAACAGTATGGTTGAAATGAGTTTGACCAAAATGCAGGATCTCATGACGAAGATCGGCCCGGAGTTCAAAGGCAGTGAGACCGTACTCAGCGCCGGGCAATGCTCCGCTGACAACATCGTTTCTGTACTGCAAAACCTCAACCCCGCTCCTCAGGATACAATTTTCTTCTACTACAGCGGCCATGGCGCCAATGAACTTGGACGTCATTACTTTGCATTGAGGGAGTCAGGAGGACGTGACCTGCCGCGGGATGAAGTTGCAGCCATTCTTCGACAGAAGAACGTAAGACTGGCAGTCATGATTTCCGAATCTTGCAACAACCATCTTCCGATGGTCGGCAGGACACTGGCTGCCAGCCCCGGCAGTACGCGGACGTTGACACAGATTGAAGACCTTCTTCTAAGCTATCGCGGCTTTCTGGATGTAAACTCCACAAGTCCAGGGCAGGCTGGTTGGGGCGACAGTGAGATCGGCGGATATTTCAGTACCGCTTTTTCCTACCGGCTCAGCGCTCTGGCTCCAGAAGGAGATTGGGCGTCGGAAATCCAGACAATTGCGAACGAAGCAAACGAAATCGGGAGTCTCCGCAGCTCTGAAGCACAACCAGCTGCACCCCTGTTTTACGGCATGAATATTGAACCTGATCCCTATTATGTGGATCCGGGCGAACGTTTTTTCCAAGGCGCAATCCGCAATTGATGCTGTCCCTTATGTGGCGGTTTGGTTAGCCGGTTCGCCCTCTGATCACCATCGCGCGGCTTTGCCGCCCCGCTCAAGACAGTCTGTGGCTGACTCAACTACAATGGAGGGTCAGGATAAACTGCTTCCAGAATGCCTCGGGACCTGCATCATGAAATTTGCCGCTGAGCTTGCGCGCCTTTCGCTTGCTGCTGTTTTTGCTTTAACGATTCCCGCTCTCCTTTCCGCGCAGGAATCGCCGGACCATCCAGAGCAGGCCTTGCTTGACTCCTATGAGTTCCGCCAGATAGGTCCGTTTCGCGGCGGGCGATCGGCGGCCGTTTGCGGAGTTCGTGGTAACCAGATGCGTTACTACATGGGCGCGGCAGGTGGTGGAGTCTGGAAAACAGACGACGCAGGATCAACCTGGCGCAATATTTCCGACGGCTTCTTCGGCGGCTCAGTCGGAGCGGTAGAAGTTGCTCCATCTAATCCGAATATCATCTACGTCGGCGGTGGCGAAGTTACAGTGCGCGGAAACGTGTCACATGGCTATGGCATGTGGAAATCCTACGATGCCGGAAAGACCTGGACGCAGATCGGGCTGACTGATTCGCGCAGAATCCCCCGCGTACGCGTCCATCCGCACGATCCGGATACCGTCTGGGTTGCCGCGCTGGGGCACTTGTATGGTCCTAACAACGAACGTGGCGTTTACAAGACGACAGACGGCGGCAAGACGTGGCGTCGGGTTCTATTCGTTGATGAAGAAGTCGGAGCCTGCGATCTGGTCGTTGATCCGGGAAATCCGAGAGTCCTTTACGCGTCGATGTGGAGAATTCTCAGAACCCCGTATTCGCTGGAAAGCGGCGGTGAAGGATGCGGTCTCTACAAGAGTACAGATGGTGGCGAGACATGGCAGGACATTTCCCGCAACCGCGGGCTTCCCGGTGGAATGCTGGGTATCATCGGCGTCACAGTCTCTCCGGTTGATTCAAATCGCGTCTGGGCCCAGATTGAAGCAGAAGACGGCGGCCTGTTCAGGAGTGACAACGCGGGGGAATCCTGGACGCGCGTCAACGAAGAGCGAAAGCTTCGTCAACGGGCGTGGTACTACACTCGCGTTTACGCAGGTACGCAGAACATTGATGAAGTCTACGTCTTGAACGTAGGTTTCTGGCGAAGTGGTGATGGCGGAAGAACGTTCAGCAGTATTGGAACCCCGCACGGGGACCATCACGACCTCTGGATTGATCCGGACGACGCGAACCGGATGATTATTGCTGACGATGGTGGAGGTCAGGTGTCGTTTGATCGAGGTGAGAACTGGTCCACCTACATGAACCAGCCGACGGCACAGTTCTATCGCGTGACCACAGACAATCACTTTCCGTACAGGATTTACGGAGCCCAGCAGGATAATTCCACCGTCCGGATTTCACATCGCGGTCGGCGTGGCGGAATCGGTGAAAGAGACTGGGAGCCTACCGCCGGTGGAGAAAGCGGGCATATCGCTCCGGACCCGAACGATCCTGACATTGTTTACGGCGGTTCTTATGGAGGTTTTCTGACGCGAATCAATCACCGCACTGGAGAAATTCGAGCGATCAACGTCTGGCCGGATAATCCAATGGGACACGGCGCCGGAGACGGGAAATACCGTTTTCAGTGGAACTTCCCGATCTTCTTTTCTATTCACGATACGGACGTTCTTTACACCGCTGGAAACGCTCTGTTCAAGTCAACTGACGAAGGCGGCAGCTGGCAGCAGATCAGCCCCGACCTGACTCGTAACGATCCGACCAAGCTAGGGCCGTCCGGAGGTCCGATCACGAAAGACAACACCGGAGTCGAGTACTACTGCACGATCTTCGCGGCCTGTGAGTCGCTTCATGAACAAGGCGTTATCTGGTGTGGTAGCGATGACGGCCTGATCAACATCACCCGCGACGGCGGAGAGAACTGGGAGGACGTAACTCCTCCTTCGATGCCTGAATGGGCGCAGATCAACAGCATTGAGCCGCACCCTACTGAGCCAGGTGGATTGTACGTAGCAGCGACGAGGTACAAGCTCGATGACTTTAAACCGTATTTGTACAGAACAACGGATTACGGACAGACATGGACTCAAATCAACGACGGTATCGATCGCAAGCATTTCACTCGTGTCATTCGCGCTGTGCCGGGCAGACCCGGCGTGCTTTTCGCGGGTACCGAAACTGGTTTGTACATCTCGACCGATGACGGAGGTTCATGGCAGCCTTTACAGAACAATCTGCCGGTCGTTCCGATTACCGATCTGGCAGTAAAAGACGATGACCTCATCGTCGCCACGCAGGGGCGATCGTTCTGGGTGCTCGACGACATGTCGGCTCTCTATCAGAGCGCGAACGCTTTCGAAAGTGACACCCATCTGTTCGATAGTCGCCCGGTTTACCGGATGCGCGGCGGAGGCGGCCGTGGTTCGTTGACGAGCGGCCAGAACGTCAATGGCGGCGTTCCCGTAACCTTTTACCTCGGTGAAAATCCAGAGGATGCTGACATCGAAATCGTGATCACTGATCCGCAGGGTAACGTCGCCAAGACGTTCAGCACCAGCCCCGACAAAGATGCAGACCGGAGCCTGAACGTCAGCAGCATGTCCGCGGATGAAGGGATCAACCAGGTACGCTGGGACATGCGATACGCCGGTGCCGAATCGTTCGACCGGATGATTCTCTGGGGGGGCGGCGTGCAAGGCCCGATGGCAGTACCGGGTACCTATACGGTCACGATGACGATGGGCGATCAAACTCTTGAGTCGACTTTCGAATTGATGAAAGACCCGCGTGCCTCGGCAACGGATGAAGACCTTCAAGCTCAATTCGACTTTTTGATTGCCGTTCGCGACAAATTGACGGAGACTCATTCTTCGATCAAGCGTCTTCGTGATGTCCGTAGTCAGATCAACGCATTGAAGCGACGGCTCGATAGCGAAGAACATGCTGAGTTGATCGAAGCCGCGGACGAAGTTGTCGCGAAGATGACGGCTATCGAAGAGCGGCTTTATCAGACAAAGAACGAAAGCAATCAGGATCCGTTGAATTACCCGATACGACTCAACAACCGTTTGAGCGCATTGGTCAGCGTGGTTTCAACGGGCGACAACGCTCCAACAGCGCAGTCGATCGTAGTTCGTGACGAGCTGATTGCCGAAATCGATACCCATCTCGCTGAGCTGTATGACGTTTTCAACTCTGATTTGTCTGCATTCAATGATGCCGTGAGCAAGGCTGAAATTCCGGCCATCTTTGACAGTGAATAGCAAAGAAACGACGGCGAATAGCAAAGAAGATTGAGAGTCCGTTTGAGTCGCTGAGTGCCCAAACGGACTCATCTTTTTTCTTTTTCAAATGTGGCGTGCAGCGTCTGACATCTTCTGCACGGCGGTCTCTCTCCTGCCACGCACTGATGTTCTCCGTCTGTAGGAACGGTCTTGAATGAGTTGGCCTGCGTTTGACATCGCAGTGTGAATTCAGACTGCGAGGCGGCACATTCGTTGCGGCTTCCCCACCGGGGATGGCTTTGTTGGTCAGCTGTCAGGTTGAGGCGGTTGCCCCATTTCTTTTTCGAGTTTGTGTCCAGCTCTTGTCGCGATTGGCAAGGCAGCGTTTCAACATATTCGAGAGGGAGAGATCGATGACGGATATCATTAAGCAGGCGCAGGCTTCCGCAGAGCGTCATTTGCAGATGGACGAAGATCGCCTGTATGAAGAACTGGGAATGACCGTCAGTTCGATGGCAGTGGACGTAAGCGTTGCCGGTACATTCGAGCCTGCGACAATCGACGAGGAATCGCTCCTCGTATCGCTTGATAGCCTTCGAAAACTCGGAATGCGGATATTTGATCGCTGGAATCGGGAAGCGCACAAGCTTATTTGTGGCGACGGCTCGGACGAGGAGGACAGAAAGGACCTGTTAGACGCAATCGGTCTTGGCGAAGGAGCAACGATTGCAGCGCTTACGGGCCTGTTGATTACCTCTTTTGGCGTTGCCCCACCGGTGGCGGCTCTTGTGGCGGCGATTGCCGTGAAACGGTTCTTCAGGGGTGCCTACGAAGAG
>JBCCFB010000068.1:0-25605 GCA_039029995.1 Planctomycetota bacterium | reverse complement strand
GGCTGATTCGTCAGGTATTCGTTGTAAGTGAAATCGGCGACGATTGATCGCGGCTTTTTCCGCATTGACGGCTGTTTCCCAGTTTGCGAACAACGGTTATGCGTGACACCTGATGCGACTAATCCCGCAGGCAATGCATGTTCGCCATTGAGATGCCACTCATCATGGCGCCGATAATTCCGACAAAACCCTGGTCTGTACCACACAGGAAAAGATTGTCGATGTGGGTGGTCCCGTCGAGCTGTTTGTCAGGAGCTCCATAGACCGCTCCATTGTCATGCCACGTAAATCGCCTGATTGTCGTCGGCGTAAACAAGTCGGTGTCGATTACATACGGGCGGAAGTCCGGCGTGAAGCGGATGCTTGCGGCGACGCTGTGGTCGTACCACCGCAGTTTTTCCCGCTGATAGGCTTCCGCATCAAGGTCGTTCCAGCGGTCGTAATCTGCGATGGTTGTAATGCGGATAAATCCATCAGCGAGCTGGCCCTCGTCGTCAGAGTAGGCGTAGTTGTTGGGAGAACAGATCACACCGGTTCTGGTATCGCACAGCCCTTCGGCAGGCCTATTCCAATGGAATTTTTCAGAGTCGTTGTAGAAAACGATCGTTTCATCGTTTCCGATCGTGTCCGGCTGGCGATCAAGTACCGAGATCGACTCGATAAAGCTGAGTTGCCCCGCAAGCCGTGGATCTGGTTCGCTGGTGTCAGAGCAAAGTCGCAATGTCTCCACGCTACCTGCGGATGAAAGTATCCGCTTACCTTCCAATGTTCTGCCGTCGTCCAGCTCAACCGATACTGCATGCCCGTTATCCACATGAATGCGGCCGACACCATGTCGCAGTTTCAGCTCGCCGCCGAGTCCACGGAATCTTTTGACAAGGTGTTTTAGGATCAGCCTCACGCCTTTGTAGGGCCTTGCAAAGCCTTCCAGAAAAATACTGCGGAACATGATGCAGAACTGGCCCCATACCATGTCATCCTCGGCAGCATTTCCGTACCACATCAACGGACACAGGATCATTTCAATCAACAGCGGCTCTGAAATCGTCTCAGCAAGAACTTGGCGCCCGGAAATTCCAAATGCGTCCTGATCGAGATCGTCGTAGTCAACGATCTTGCCAAGCAAGGATTCAAATTCGTCAATGCACTTCGGGAACGCCTGTTTGATCTCAGCACGCAGTAAGTCCAGGTCATTGTCAAACCGCAGCTCCACGTCCGGAAACGCGATTCGGGACCCCTTCTGTGGAGCCAGTGCAAAGTCGTCCCACTTGAATCGCAGTTGACGAAGAATGCGCGCGAGCGGCCCTTTCCGGGTTCCTTTCTCGGTAAAGTTGGTAACCGCATGCAGGCCGACGTCATAGTCACGGCCGTTCATGCGATAGAAGCTGTTGAGTCCACCGATCGTGTAGTGTCGTTCAAGGATGCAGACTTTCTGGTCGTAGTGAGCCAGACGAATACCTGCCGCCAGACCCGACATTCCTGCGCCGATAATGATCGTGTCGTACATCGTTTGAATTGAAATTGCTCGCTACGAATTGCTCGCTACGACTTGAGGCGGAGGAAAGAAACCGGAATAAGCACCAGACGGGTGCGACGGCGACATCGTACCAAAAAATAAAGCCCGGACTTGATGGCCCGGGCCGTTTCATTGTCGGCCGGCGGTTTTTATGCCGGCCTGATGTCAGTAGTGACGGTTCAGCAGGATGGTTAGGTTGCTGCAACGTCGAGCATCTTCGGCGTCAGATAGGTAACGGTGCTGTCCATCGACGCAAGTTGCGGATAATCCTCTTCCGGAATTTGAACTCGATAACGTTTACGGAGTTCCATAACGATGTCGAGGAAGTCCATACTGTCGAGCTCCATCTGCTCGCGGAATTCAACACCGTCCTGCAGGCCGGAAAGATCCTCGTCCGGAGCGATGTCAGTCAGGATATCGATAATTACGTTGCGAATTTCTTCAGGCGCCATCAGGCGATCTCCATCTAATCGGGTTCAGTTCGCGTCAGTTCCGCGCTACAAGCAGGAGACGCGCGAGGGTCACGGACACGAGCCGCGGTCGGGTTCCAATGTCGGCCAGGCAAATCGAGCCACAGCGGACTTCCGCCAATCCGGGCGTGCGCACTGCGACTGCAGTCTCGCACAATGTCCGCGCCGGTCAGGGCGAGTTACATTCGTTTGACAATGACTGCCGAGTTTATACCCAGCATGCCGAACGAATTATTCAGAATATAATCAATTTTTCCCACTTCGCGAGGCTCGTTTCTCACCAAACCGGCCAATTCACAGTCGGGGTCGAGATTGTCCACGTTTATTGTCGGATGAACGACGCCATCTTCAAAAGCTGGCAGATTTCCGGCCAGTTCCAGTGCGCCGGCGGCCCCCATGCAGTGGCCGATAAAGCTCTTGGCATTATTGACGTAAGTCTTGTCGCTGCCGCCAAAGACGGTACGGACCGCTTCGCATTCAAGCGTATCACCCATGCCGGTACCAGTGGCGTGAGTGCTGACAATGTCGATGTCTGAAGGCGATAATTCCGCCCGCTTCAGGGCCGCATTCATGCACTGCGCCTGTCGTTCAGGATTAGGAAGAACGAAGTCGGTGGCGTCGGTATTTATTGCGTAACCGACAATCTCACCGTAGATCTTCGCGCCCCTGGCTTTTGCATCCGAAAGCCGTTCGAGCGTGTACAGCCCGCCGCCTTCAGATACGACGATTCCGTTTCGGTCTGCGTCAAACGGTCGCGAAGCCCGGGCAGGATCGTCATGCGTCGCGAGCGCTCCCTGGCTGGCGAATCCAGCGAAGATTCCGAACGTGTGAATACTCTCGCTGACGCCTCCGGCAATCGCCAGGTCGACTTCGCCGAGTCGCAGCATCTGCAACCCCTGAATCAAACCGGAGTTGCCTGCGGCACAAGCTGCGCCGATCGTGTAATGCGGCCCGGTTATTTTCATGCTCAGTGCAATCTCACCGGCCGGATTGTTGGCCACCGTTCGCGGGTTGTGGTGATGTGACCAGACTGTAGTGTCGTAATCGAAACTCTTGATGTTGTAGATTTCGGTTTCTGTCTCGACGTTTCCGTGTTCTGTAACGCCGACGTAGACTCCAACTCGCGTCCGGTCGGTGTTCTCCCAGTCAATTCCGGAATCGAGGATCGCTTCGTTTGCGCAATAGATCCCGACGCTGCCGGCGCGAGTCCCACGCCTGATTTCCTTCCGCTTCTGGTGTCGGGTCGCTTCAAAGTCACAGACACCCGCCAGTGTCTTGCCGAAGTAGCGGATCTCATAGTCACTGACGCCGCTTTGCCCGCTCAGAAGAGCCTGCCGGAAAGTGGCATGGTCATTGCCATTAGGAGCGGTCAGTCCGACCCCTGTTATGACAATCCGAAATTCGTCCGGCAATTCGGACTGTTTGATCCGGTCTAGTCTGGTTACTTCTGCAATCATCTTATCCTGACGCCTGTCGGCGGATGGTTCTTCAACATTTCGATTTATTGAGTAGCGTTATTGTCGCAGTTTGAATTGTCGCAGTTTGATGGCGAACCGGGGAGTGCTGATTGAGCAGGCCGGGCAGGAATTCGTTCGCCGGAAACACCCGCAATCGGCGGAGCACATAGCCTGAAGCCTGGCAGAGTCCACGAGCGGGGCTTCGTCCAACCGCGTTTCAAACGACGCTGGTTCTTAACCGTCAATCACTCTCCACTTTCACTACTCAGCCAGTCGCCCAATCGTTTCATCCCCTCAGACATCGTGACTCGCGGGTAGAAATTGAAATCGCGCTTTGCCCGGCCGATGTCATAGTAGTGACTCTTGGCAAGTTGTGCGGCGAGAAACCTTGTCATACGCGGTTCGCCTTTGAGGTCGAACATCCCATGGACTGTTTCGAGCAGATACCCCAGACGGTAGGCCCAGAGATAGGAGATCGATTGCTTGACCCGCGGAGCCCGCGCGAGCTCAAGTATCTCGTTGATCCATTGCCAGCAATTGACCGGATCGCCTTGCGAAATGAAGTAGGCGCTACCGCAAACCGGTGAGCCCGGCTGCATCGCCTCCGCGGCAAGAACGTGGGCGTGAGCCGCGTTTTCAACATAGATGTTGTCCACCTGGTTGGTGCCGTCGCCGACTCGCCGGAGCTTTTTCTGCTTGGCACGCTGGACAATTCTTGGAATCAAGTGGTTGTCACCCGGACCCCAGATCAAGTGCGGGCGCAGTGAACAAGTCATGAAGGACGGTTCATCGTTCGCTTCTAAAACGTATTGCTCAGCCAGGGCTTTGGAATGCGGGTAGTGGGCCAACCATGTCTGCGAATAAGGAGTCGTCTCATCGATGTTGGTCTGATGCTGACCGTTGAATGTGACGCTCGGGCTGCTGGTGTAAACGAGCTTGGGAATGTCATGTTTCAGGCAGGCCTGAACAATGTTTCTGGTTCCGATCGTGTTGGTGCTGTGGAAGAACTTCCAGGTTCCCCAGATGCCGGCGACGGCGGCAGTGTGAAAGACGACATCGAATCCGCCACTCAGGGCTTCGTCAACGGCATCCGCATTGCGGATGTCACCCAGAACATATTCCACACCCGAGCCACTGACGGCAGCCTGCTGGCGCCGGACCATCCCGACCACTTCGTGCCCGGTTCGCTGAAGTTCCTCGACAAGATAAGAGCCGAGAAATCCGTTTGCACCGGTGACCAGGGCTTTCACAGTTGACGCTCGCGTTGTGGCTGATGGACCGAATCCCGCAACTTTTCGGGAGGAGATAGTTTACCCAATTTCTCCGGACTCACGAGGTGTCTGGAACACGGCGAAATGACGAACTACGCCGATTCATCCCCGTCTTGATCAAACCGGACCCATTGTCCGTCGATCAATCGCTCGTTAGGTACAAATCGGGATTTGTATCTCATGTGAGGCGAATTCTCGACGTAGTAGCCGAGGTAGAGATACTGAAAGTTGTTTTCTTTGCAGTACTTGATCTGCTTCAGAATGGAATACGTGCCGAGACTCACGTGCATCCGTTCGGGATCGTAGAACGTGTAGACCGCCGAAAGACTGCTATGTCCTCGATCGCATACCGCAAGGCAGACCAGCTCGTCCTGATCCCAGTAGGTGATTTCGAAAGACTCGAAGCAGCTGCGGACAAATCCCCAGCTGTATTCCTCGATATCGATTTCGGTGTCGCGCTTTGCCAGTCCTCTGTGCCTGCGGTGACGGTTAAAGAGATCAACTCGCATGCTGTCGGCTTTGAGGGGGCCGACATTTTGACGGAACAAACGATCCCCCTGATTCAGCGTCCGCCGATGGTTGCGGCTGAATTGGAACTCGAAACAGTCCAGCCGGATTGCCTCACAAGCCTTACAGGCGGGGCACTTCGTCTGATAGATGAACTCGCCGGTGCGCCTGTGGCCTTCGGCAAGGCGCACGTCTGCTTGAGCCGGACTTACCTTGCCCATCGGCATTCGAAGCGGCATTCTGGCGACGCGATTGTCCAGGTAGGGACACGGCTCTGTCTCGTCAATGATGACGATGTCGCTCGCGTCGGTGCTGGACATGCGGTTGGAGTCCACGGCAAAACAGAAATGGCAGGTTGGAATTATTCTGGTGCACGTATTATACGCATCAGTTATTTATACGCATCAGATTATACGCATCGGATTTCAAACTGGAAAATCAAATCCAGCAGCCAGTGGGAACGGTCTCGCGCGACACCGGGGAGCCCGTTTTGCGAATCCGTATCACCAATCCGTCACGGAAATCCAACGGCGTCGTTCTGAGCCATCCCGTCAAACTCGCTGAAACGGTCAGGAGCACGATCGCTGAAGCGCGTAAATTCACGTTCCCAGTTGAGTTCCACATCACCGGTCGGCCCGCTACGCTGCTTTTCAATAATGATCAGCGCCTCACGCTCTTTTTCCGGCTCGAGATCTTCACCTTTCTGGAAATAGCTTTCGCGGTGGACGAACATTACGACGTCCGCATCCTGCTCGATCGCACCCGACTCGCGAAGGTGGCTTAGCTTGGGCCGGTGATTGCGCGAATCCTCAGCCTGCCGGTTCAACTGGGACAGACAAAGGACGGGGACTTTGAGTTCACGTGCAAGCCCCTTGAGGCGACGGGCAATCTTCGCAACCTGTTCCTGACGCGGGTCACTGGAATTGTCCGGCTGGATAAGCTGCAGGTAGTCGATCACCAGCAGGCCGAGATTGCCTCCATTTCGCCTCGCGACACGTCGCGCGGCTCCGGCAATCTCAGACACGTTGCGCGTCGGTGAATCGTCGATAAACAGCGGAACCGTGCTCAGTTGCCCCGCGACTCTGGCAAGGTTTTTTCGCTCGTCTGATTTCAAAGTCCCGTTGCGCAGACGGTTACCATTCACTTTGGCGACTGAGCAGAGCATACGTTCGATCAATTCGATCGCCGCCATCTCGAGACTGATAAACAGTGTCGGTTGATTGGATTTGAGCACCACGTTTTCAGCGATGTTCATGGCGAACGCCGTTTTTCCCATACTAGGACGCGCCGCGAGTATCACCAGTTCCGAAGCGTGCAGTCCGCCGGTCATTCGATCAAGGTCGGTAAACCCGGTTTCGACGGTGCCCTCCTGCCCTTCCCCGCGCAACCTTGCATCGAGTCTGTCCATGGCACTTCGGAGTACCTCGTCGATTCCAACGAGGTTGTTGGCCTGACGGCTCTCTCGAATCTGAAAGACACTCATCTCCGCTTTGTTCAGCAACTCATCGGGCACCTGATCCGGCAGGTAGGCATCGTAGAGAACGTCTGAACAGGTCTCGATCAGTTTTCGCGTTGTCGATTTGTTGCGGACGATGTTGGCGTAGTAGACAGCATGAGCCGCGTTGGGAACCGACGTGAAAATCTTCGCCAGGCCAGCAGCGCCGCCCACCAGTTCGTAGTCTTCCGCGGCAACCAGTCGCTCACGCAATAACGTCAGGTCGATCTTATGACCGGCGTTATGCATGTCCATCATGTGCTTGAACAGCCGGCCATGCGCTTCGTCATAGAAGTCATCGTCGCGGAGGATCTGGACAAGCTCGTCGCAACGGTCGGGCATCAGCATGATGCTGCCGAGCACGCAGACTTCCGCTTCGAGGTTGAACGGTGGCTGTCTTCCTGACAGATCCAGCAGTCCACGTTCTTTGTCGGAGTCGTCTTTCTTCCTTTTTTTCGCCATCGAAAGTCCTGTTCGATTTCGTCCCTGAAGTTTCAGCCATTGATTGTCGAGAATTTGCAGCAGGCAGATATTTGTAGACGGCATGACATCTGACTGCTGCATCTAAGTGCCTATCTTGCCAAATCCCCGGCTGCTGGTGGGATATTTCATGAGAAGTCCGGAATTCAATTCCAGAAATTCCCGTGACACATTGTCCTGATCATCGACGTTGCTTGTGACACGTTAGGTCACGCAAACGATCGCCTCGCCTGATGACGGACAACTTGATTTCATGACTTAAACATATCCGTTGCGCGTTTGTCAGCAAGTTCGTTGATCGAACAGCTCCGGGAAAATCATGAATCAAATAGCTTTGGCCGTCTAAGCTGTCTCAGAGAACAGACTTGCGTCGTCTCAACGAGGACGCTGGATGTGGAAGAACGGTTGAAAAGTTTGCGTTAAGCGTGTGACTTCTTAGAATTCATGTGGGAGCAAAGTCGTAATTCCGGGAGGAACGCGATGAACAGAGGAACGGGACGTAGAGGAAGTTGGAGCCATAGATGCTCAAAGATTCTGGATTGCTCAAGGATTACGGGCTCCGCGATCAATGATCCGGACCGGGATCCGGCAGTCTTAATTAGCATTTACGGTTGTATCAATCGTTTGACGATTAGAACGTTGGCCATCAAGACAGTGGCAATCATGGCTTGTGCCGCCCTTGTCGCCAATCCAGTCAGTCTTTTCGCAGTTTGTCAGCAAACCGCGGACGCACAACAACAGTCCGGTGCAGAGCCGGAACATTCTCCGGTAGCCGAACGCCTCATCGAGGACATTCGAACTGGAAACCGGTTGTCAGGTCGAGAACTCTTCGAACAGGACTTCCGGACCTACGAAGGATTCCAGAGTGGCGGCGACGGAATCGGGCCTCTTTTCAATGACGTCTCCTGCATCGCCTGTCATCATCAGGGAGGAATCGGGGGCGGAGGCGATCTGAATCACAACGTCGACATTCTCACTTTCACGGAGCGATCCTTGCGATTGCCCCCGCAGATGCTGGCGAGTGTTCATCCCGGATTTCTGGACCCGAGCGGCCAGTTCGTACCTTCCCTGGTTCTCCATCAGTTTTCGACAAACGATATCTACGCTGGTGAACGTGAACAGTTCCTTGATCCGCGCTGGACAAGGCTGGAGAACGATAACCGGAAGCTCCAGATGGTGATGGAGCACAGCCCTGTTCGAGTGATTGAACCTGTCGACGGAATCTACCTGACCCATTCGCAACGTAACACGCCGGCGCTGTTTGGAACGGGGCTGATCGATCAGATTCCTGAAGAGCTGTTTGCCGAACTGGCGGAAACCCCGCGACGTTTTGGTGTGTCAGGCCGGGTTTCCCGCACGAACGATCGACGCCCGGGGCGTTTCGGCTGGCGAGCACAGCTTCCTGATCTGAATGAATTCGTTTTGTCTGCTTGTGCCAACGAAATCGGCCTCGAGGTTCGAGGACACTCTCAGGCGAAGGATCCTCACAATCCAACCGCCCGTTTGATGGCTCCTGAAATCAGTTCGGCGGATACCGACGCCATGATCGAATACGTCGCTTCACTCGAAGCGCCGGTTATCGACGTTCCGGATCACAAGTTCGAAAGTGCAACCAACGGCTTACGCGTATTTAACGAGATCGGATGCGCAGAGTGTCACGTCCGTCATGTCGGTCCGGCCAGAAATATTTTCAGCGACCTTCTGCTTCATGATATGGGCAGCGGTTTGTCTGATCCGTTACCGGCCAGTCGCGAAGTTGAAACGGTGTACACGCCCAATGAAGAAGGCACGGGAACGGTCAGCTTTTTTGAAGAGCCGCGCGTCGTAAATGTCTACTACGTCGGTACCGTAACGGTGCCTCAAATCAGTACGGAGCCAAATTACGATGACCCGTACATGGACGTAAGTGAACGTTGGGCCGAAACCAGCACTGATCCACGCGATGAGTGGAAGACGCCACCGTTATGGGGATGCGCAGATTCCGCTCCGTATATGCATGATGGCCGGTCGCCGACCCTTGATGACGCGATCAAAAGGCATGGTGGCGAAGCCCGTTCGATTCGCCTGAATTATATGCGGCTGTCACTGAAAGACCGTGAAGACCTGCTGACATTCCTCGGTTGTCTTCGTGCACCGGAAGCCGCGGAGAATCTTTCGGCGCGGCGCTAGAGCAGGAGTGAAATCTAATCAGAAGCGCACCTAAAGGGTACGTGGGCCGGAAATCTATTTTCCGGCCCCTTTTTTAGACCGGAAGTCAGGCGCGAGAACGCGCTGTGATCACAGCCGCCGTTACGATCAGTCTTCCAGTCGAATTGCCGGAATTGATTCGTTCAATGAATTGATCTTGTCCTGCCAGGTCACCCTCTTGTTTTCGTCTCCGGTCGTCGCGTAGAAGTCTGCAATTCGACGAGCCGCATCTTCAATAACAAATCTTGTCTGCGTTCTGACAAGAGCACTTTCATAGGTGTCGGGGCGATAGGCAATCCAGGAGTCGTGAATGTCTTCATAGGAATCAAGCAGCAGCGACTCTGTCTCTTGAGAAGTGTCCGTGACTGCAAGGCATGCGCCGTAGAGGTTTCTCGCGACCGGTCGAAGAGGACTTCGTGCTCTGGTTAGATCGTTTTGTTCAATTAGCTCAAGGGCTTCATCAGTCCGCCCTTGTTCAAACATCGCATAGGCGAGCAGGCAGGCATGGCTGGAAGATCGCGGTTTTCCGTCGACCAGAATCTGCTGGAGCATCTCCCCGGCTGCCGCAAAATCACGAATCCTCAGTAGCTGAAAAGCCGCTTCGATTCTGACTTGGAGAGTTGTGGGCCCCGTTTTTCCATATTCATCACAACGCAGTTGATACAGTTGTTCAAAGGTGCTGAGACTTTGGTCAACAAGTCCGACAACAGCGAGGCTACGCGCAGTATCGCGAAGAATCGATTCCTCGGTGCTGAAAAAAGGTGATTCCACCATCGCAAATCCTGCGGCGGCTGCCTCCGATGACTCAACTGCGAGTTCCGCGTTTCCGATCAGTCGATACGACTTCGCAAGCGCCATCCTCGCTTCAATGGTCAGAAGATTCGAGGATCCGATTGTTCGTTCGCATCGTTCGCAGATGTCTTTCTGGAGTTCAATCGCTTGTGCAACACCCGTGGCATCACGAACCTGCACCGAATGCGAGATCATTGCGTCCAGTGTTCTCGGATGATCAAGTCCCAGTCCGGCTACAAGATGGTCAACCACTTTCTCCGAGGATACTTTTGCTTGTTCGTATTCTCCGGCTTCATTGAGAATAGCGACGAGAGTTCTTTGCGCTTCAAGAGCGGTGGCACCGTTTTCGAGTCTTGCGTCAATCACCGAATTCTGTAGCTTGATCGCATCCTCAAACTGCCTTGTATTGCGATAGGCGCGAGCGAGGTTCTGGCGGGTTGAGATCAGTTCTCCGTTGAGCCGGTCCAGTTCTATCTCAAGTGCCGGTATCAGGTTCTCAAATATGGCGACGACATTTTCGGATCGGTTGGTGCGGTTTAGAAGCAGGGCCAGACGGTTGGCGACAAACGCTCGCAGTTCCGCGTCATTTACTGCGACCTCTGTTTCGCCGAAAAGTTGCTGCAATTGTTCGATTGCCCGTTCCCGCTGTCCGGCGAAAAACAGACACATCGCCTCCTGTGTCCGGTGCCTGATCGTGAGCGGCGCATTCTCACCTGCATTTGATCTGCACATTTCGACTGTGTCTGACTGCAATGCGAGTGCGTCTTCAAACCGGTCGCATCGCCGGTAGGTCATCATCAGGCCGGTACGTTTTGAACAGATCAATTCAAGGTCGGATTTTTCGTCTTCAAGAATTTGAAGTTCCAGTTCGAGGCAGGACGCTGCATCTTCGTAGGCGCCGATTCCGCTGAAGCAGTCCGCGAGCATCGCGAACATTTCTGCCTGCGCCACAGGGTCTTCGACAAGACGCGTGGAAACCTGATCGCGGGTCAGTTTCAACATCGTGTCGAGGGATAGGTCGCGGCTGCCGGGAGTCCGGTTTATCTGGCGATAGGTATCAACAAAGGCGTCCAGCAATTCGGTTCGTCGGCGAGCCTCAAGAGCGGCTTCATTCTGTGCTGTGACAGCCGCTGCTCTTTCACGTTCTGCTTCGAGCCAGTTCATCGTCGCGAGTGTTGCTCCGATCGCAAGGCTGAGGATTGCAACCGTCATTGACGCTGCGATTGCCGGATTGCGGCGGCACCAGCGGATTGCCGTTTCAAACTGGCTGATTCTCCGCGCCGAAACGGGAAGATCTGCCAGCCATCGTTCAAGATCGCGGTGCAGTTCAAATGCATTCTGATACCGCTTGTCCGGCTCTTTGCGAATGCACTTGAGACAAATCGCTTCCAGATCTGTAGCAACACCGCTGTTTATCGTTCGAGGCCCGGCGGGCTCATCACTGACAATCGAGTTGAGCGTTTCAAGATGCGTCGGCTTCTTATGGGGCACGACTCCTGTCAGGAGTTGATAGAGAACAACGCCGAGCGAAAAAATATCGCTTGCCGGGCCGATCTCTCCTTTGCCGGATGCCTGTTCGGGCGACATATAGGCTGGCGTCCCGACGACTGCTCCGTCCATGGTCAGAGACTGGTCATTTGAGTCGGGTTGATCAAACCGGACGAGACCGAAATCTGCAATTTGAACCGCTCCGGCAATGCTGTCCGGGTTTTCGCTTTGCAGTTTCGCGGAGCTGATGAGGATATTTCCGGGCTTCATATCCCGATGGATCACACCACGCTGGTGCGCGTGATGTAGAGCTTCCGCCAGCGTGGAAACAACTTTCGCGGCAACGTTCGAGCTGAGTTTGGAGTTAGATTCCAGATAAGCCGCGAGGGATTCGCCTTCACAGAATTCGAAAGCTATGAAGTGGGTTCCATCGGCAACTCCGGATTCGAAAACCGGGACAATCGCCGGATGGCTGAGTGTGGCGGCAGCGCGCGCTTCGCGTTGAAACCTTTCGCGAGCATCAGGGAGTTCGAGAACTCCTGCATGAGGAATCTTGATCGCAACTCGCCGGTTGAGTTCCGGATCAAGAGCCGAGTAGACACTTGCAAAGCCGCCGCGTCCGATCAGCTCGCCGATCTCGTAGCGCGCGACCTTTGCAGGGACCGGCTTTGGACTACCGGATGACACCCGTACAGTTGTGTTGGCCTCACCTCGAAGCGTCGAGTCGGTTTCGATAGCGCGGACATCGTCGAGCATCAGCAGGCAGTTGTTGACCGCATGCAGCTGCTGGACCTCTTCGAATGACAGGTCATCCAATTCTGTCTCGATCTCCGCGTCATTGGCGGAGTCGGTCTGGTCCGGAGAATGCAGCCGTATCAGAAGATTCGCCATGCGGAGTTCGGAATCAGTCGGTTCGACGGTCATCTTCTCCTCCAATTAAGCTTTGCAGTCGAACCAGCGCACGGTACCAGAGCTTTGCTGTCGCATCCCTGGTGCGGCCGATCTTTTCTGCGATCTGTTCAAAAGGCATCCGGTCAAAACTCCGAAGACGAACAACGGTCCTGTGGTCTTCCGGCAACTGCTCAAGCGCTGCAGAAAGTCTGGCCGCCATTTCGTTTCCGGCGGCGGCTGAATGTGGAGTCGGGTCGGTGTCAACTAGCTGGTTCTTCAGTCCGTTTTCTGATCGGTCGAGTTGCCTTTCACGGAAGACATCGCGTTTCTGCCGGCGAAGATCCCTGCCCGTGTTGCGGATTTCGTTGATGAGAATCTGCTTGAGCCAGGCTTTGAACTCGAGTCGGCTCGTGCCGTCGAAAGAGTCAAATCCTCTGATCGCATTAAGTACGGTTTGCTGGACAATATCGGAGTTGCCCAGCTTGTGCTGCAGGTCGTTGTCAGACGTTCGTTTTGCGATCAACAACAGATAGCTCTGAAACTGGTCAATCAATTCATCACGCGATTGCGAGCAGCCCTTGCGAGCTTGCTGCAGCAGGAGACTGACGGAATCGTAGTCGTAACGATCCAAATAACGTGCTCGAGAATTACTGGTGTTCAAGTTCAATCAAGGGCTCTATTGTCGAACAAAGAACGGTCATAACAAGCTGTTGATTTTCGAATCGTTCGAATCTCCGTCAGTCTCATGCGAAATTCCTCAGCGCGGGCTGTCGTGATTGTCTAAGGCTACAGACCGATCCTCCATTTGAGCATGTCGGTATTGGAGTTGAACTGTTGTCTCGGGCTGTCAGATTTGTATAGCACCCTCGTGCGGATCCGGCGCGTTGCAGGAGCAACAAACCTTGAAAGGTCGCCCGTCAGGACGATGTCATCCACGCGGTCGATCAACCGGTTGGCCCGACGGCTGTCCACTTCCTCCCAGTCATCGGCGACGTAGTTGTACATGTACACAGTCTGCTGAACTGCCGAACGGGCAAAGACAGAGCCTTCCAGCCGGATAGTCAATTCGTTCGGATTCGTGAACGGACTGATTGACTGGGCAATAAATTCTGTTCGTGACTGGATGTCGAAGTTGTTTCGACTGATTGAAAAATCACTGTTGTCACTGGCTGCGAGGTCTTCCGCAACGCCTTCGACGAAGGTTCCTTTTGTCGCGTCAACGACCTGCGGCGTGACTGTGCGTGTTCCCGACGTGTAGATCGCGATGTCGTTGCCATCGCCTGCTTCAAACGTAATGAAGATGTCTTCGCCGGCGACCGTGCCCACGAGGTCTCCTTCCGCATATCCGTCCCAGGTTGAGTTAACCAGATCGTCCGTCGTGACGAGTAGGAATTGCTGCCCCTGCGAGGGGATGAATCCGTTTGCGAATTGAATCTGGAAGGAGCCGAAATCAAAGACTCCGGTGTCAAATCTGCCGACATTCAAACGATCGTACTGTGACGGGCTCGTGCCACCGATCTTGAAAACAATGTTTGATCCGAAGCCGGCCAGCAAGGTTCCATCGAACTGAAAGACCTGCGGTGTAGTTCCAAGGTTCAAAGCGCCTCGCAATCGAAGCAGACCCGTGCCCGACAAATCGCCGTTTCCATCAAAGTTCCCGACGACTTCCAATTCGGCTCCGTCTTCTACGACGATCGTCCCGTTGTTGAGTGAAACGTCTCCACTGATCGTGTTGATGCCGGATTCCGCATTGATCAGGCCCGTATTTGATACGACTACCGGTGCAGTGACGTCTGCATTGCGTACCAGCAGTTCGCCATCCACGCTCAACTGACCAGCGTCCGCGAATGCACCGTCGAGAATGAGTTGTGAAAGGTCTCCGATTTCAAACTGGTTTTGAGCTGATATCGCGCCGCCATTGCAGATCGTCGTTGCTGTAAAGGTCAGTTCTTCAAGAGTGATATTGTCCGCGATGAGTTGACTTCCGGCCCCGTCGATGGTCACACCATATCGGCCCTGGCTGCCGACGTAGAAAGAGGATGTTTCGACGTAGGCCCCGTTTTCGATGGTCAGTTCGCCCTCACCTAGAACGCCGACGTTCAGCGAATCGTTGATGATGCAGCTTGTACCACTATCTGCGAATAGGACTTCTCCCTCGCTGCCGGGGCTGAATCCGATGTGCAGGTAGTCGAGGCCGACAATTTCCGAACCGTTTTTGACGACGGCTTCGGCTCCAAACGGCGAAACAAAACTGCTGACCATCATCACGTTTCCCGCGAGCGGAAGCTGGTCATCGCCAACGAAGACATTTGCTCCGCCGGATAATACGAGCTGCGCGACTCCACCGGGGCCGGATGAATAGTTTTCCGTTCCCATCAGGAGCTCCGAAGTCGTCTCTGTGGACACCGCAAGCACAGAACCCTGGCCATCAACGGTTACCAGAGCTGTTGAGCCCGGCACGGCAGCAAGTTCCATATACTCCGTCACCTCAAAACGTGCGGTATCACTGATATTCAATTCGCCATAGCTGTTTTCGTGATCGGCAAGGGATATCGAGTCTGTGACTCCCGTCGTTTCAAAGCCTGTGTAGTTCGCGATCCCGGTTCCCGGGTCAGGGTTGGAACCATTCTGTGATCCCAGATACATGGAACCGGAACTTGTCGCAGCCCCGTTTTCAACGTTCAGCGTGGCAGTTCCGTTGGCAAGGCCCAGGGACATGATCGTGGCAGTGACGACTGTCCCCGGATCGCGGAACAGGATCGTGGCATTTCCTCCATTATTGTGCCCTGCGTAGATTGTTGACGATATATCGAGCGAAGCCTGCTGGTCGACGGTCAGATTCGCAGTCGAGAAACCACCCAGTGTTATCGTGGAAACTTCAGCTGTAGTTCCCGCGCCGGAAATATTTACACCGGCTTGAAGGCCGGACAACGCTGACGCGACGTTCAGGAAATTTGTATCGAGGTGACTGCCCGATTCGATTGTGAAGTTGGCGTTTCCGGAGTTTGCTATCGACATATAGTTTGTCAGCAGCGTGGTACCGGGCCCCGAAAGTGCCACATCGCAGTCATCCATGGTAATCAGGGTACCCCCGTCGAGGCTTCCACCGCCATTGAAATGAACATTTCCATCGGTGACTGACATCTCGCTTGCATTCCCGAAAAAATTTAGCGAGACGGAATAGTTTGAATTCAAGTCAAACACGGCTTCGGTCATAAAGTCAGGCGCACCTGCAGACCAGTTTGAATTGTTTCCGAACGCCCCGCCTACGGGATTCGTCCATGTTGTTTGAGCTTGCGCGGCCGGCGAAAGCGAAATTGTTAGTGCCATGCAGAAGGTGATTGCGAGGGAGTTTCGACGGTAGGACATTGTCAGTTCGTTGGTCTGGAATTTCGTAAGTGATGAATTTGAAAAAACGTGAGTCGACCGCGTAGTAATGCAGTGGCTCCCGCAATTACGAGGAAACCGAACTGCCTGGAACGGGACAGAGAATTCTGAGAAAAAGAGAAAAAGTGTTTCGTGGACGCCTGCGCATCAAAACACCTCGTGAATTCACGAGGCGTTGTTCGATCCTGATTTGAAATAGGGAGAGCCCGAGGAATCGGGTCTTCGTCGAATCTACCGCGCAAAGCGAGTCACCAGAGCAGCAATTGGTAGCCTGCCATTAAAAACCGATCCGCCATTTGAGCATGTCGGTATTCGAATTGAACTGTTGCCTTGGATTGTCAGATCTGAACAGAACACGCGTGCGGATGCTCCGGGTTGCTGGACAAAGAATTCTGAGAAAAAGTGAGGCGGGGGGTGTTATGGCTGTGCGCACAAAAAAACGCCCCGTGAAATTGCGAGGCGATTCTTGAGAATTGTATATCAGCGAGTAGTTTTGGCTCTGCAGCTCAAAGCTACAGATCAGTTCGTCCGTCTTCTTCGAGAAATGCTCGCAAATACCAGCGAGGCGGACAGTACCAATCCTGATGCAGGCTCGGGGATTGAGGTGCGGTACAGCCAGACTCCGATATCCGATCGTGCAGATGGCCAGGTAAAAGTGTTCACGTATGCCGAAGAACTGAAGTCACTTCCGCGTGCGAATATCTGATTGTAGTAGTTCTCACCAATTGTATTGGTGTCACTGACCCAACCAAACGTGATTACTCTGGAGTCCGGATTTGTGAATGTCTGGCCAAACGTTTCCGTCAACTCGAAGGCGACCGAGTACTTTGCCGCGTCATTGAAGAAATTCGTGTTGTAAGCGAATTCCCAGCCACCATTGCTGATAACGGTCTGCATCTCGCTCGTGCTCGCTACGTTGAAGCCTTCAAAAAGCTGTCCGGGTGATTGTTGTGCCTGAACGTCGGCAATGGTCAGACCAGCAGTCTGAGTGAGGTCTAGCCATTGCAAGCCTGTTTCGGTATCCAGAGTTATCGAATCAGCGCCAAATACGGGATCGGACATAGAGACCAGATCGGCATGGCAGTGGTTCGTAAGAATAAACAAGCAGCCTGCAGCCAGAATAATACAACTCTTCATTTCAGTATCCGCGATAAATCGGTGTGCGTTGGAGGTCCATTCTAGTTGGCGATTCATCATAGATTGAGGAATCGTTTTTCATACTGGTCAGTTGACCGGGGGGCCGCGGAATTGGTGACGCCGAAATCAGCAATTTTGAACAAGATGTGATGCGGCAAAAGTTTGATGGACTTCGCATCGGCGCGCACAAAAAAAGGCCTCGTGAATTCACGAGGCCTTTTTAGATTTTGAATTTGTGGGACTGTCTTAGCCCTACTCGGCGTCGGCGTCCACCGTCGGAACGACCCAGACTTTGAGGTCGGTGTCGATGTCCTGGTGCAGTTGGACCTTGGCGGTATACAGTCCGAGTTCCTTCAGAACACCTTCGAGCTTGATCTGATTCGGTGTAATTGTGATGTCATTCTGCTTAAGAGCATCAACGATTTCAGGAGCACCCACACTACCGTAAAGCTGACCATCTTCGTTGGCGTTGGCTTCGATCGTGATGCTTTGCTTGGCGATCAAAGCTGCAAGATCACGAAGGTCGGTAAGGCGTGCTTCTTCGATTGCCGCAAGCTTTGCACGGTGCTTGTCAACCATACGCTTGTGGTGATCACTGGCGACTGTTGCCAGACCCTGCGGCAACAGGTAGTTGTTGGCGTAGCCGGGCTTCACTTCAACCACATCACCCTGTTTGCCGAGGTGATCGACTGACTGAATGAGAAGAAGCTCAACGCCTCCATTTTTGCCACGAGGCAGCCTGGAGAAGCCGCCGTGATTCCGTCGTTTTGCTCTTTTGGTTCCAGCCATCGAAAGCTCTCAGTTAACAGTTTATGTCTCGGAATTATGTTGCACCGGATCGCATTCTTGTTCAAGCGTACCAGGTGATTTTGTTTGCATGTTTCTAGAACGGAATGTCGTCGTCAGGCGGACCCTGTGCGGGTGACGGGGCCGATTGCGGAGCAGGCGCATTCTCTGCTTGCGGTTGTCCGCCCGCCTGGTACGGTCCACGACTGGATCCGCCACCCTGCCCGCCTTGTCGTCCGCCGAGCATCTGCATCCGCTCGCCGATGATCTTGATTTTACTTCGCTTCGCCCCGTCCTGCTGTTCCCAGCGATCGAGTTTCAAACGACCTTCGATCAGGATCGAAGATCCCTTTGAAAGGTATTCACCGGCAACTTCTGCTGTGCGTCCCCACAAAGTGACATCGAAAAAATTGACTTCGTCCACCCACTCGTCGTTCTTTTTCACCCGTTCGTTGACAGCGAGTCCGATGTCAGTGACCGCCGTGCCTTGCGGTGTGTATCGAAGTTCGATGTCACGGGTCAGGTTACCGACGAGGATTACTCGATTGAAACTTGCCATTGAAACCTCTCAGTCTGGTCGCGTGCTGCGACAAGTCTTTCTTCGGGCAGTCCTTGCGGTTAATCGTTTACCATCGTCAGTAACGAACGTATCTCTTGATCGGCAGGTCGATGACCGACCAGCCGGAACGCTTTAGCCTTTGGCTGCAGCCTCTGCCGGTTTTTCCTTCTCAGCAGGACTGTCCTCTGTTTTCTCTGGTTCAGCTCCCGGGGGAGTCTTGCCCTGGGCTACGGCCACCATGGTATCAACCAGACGCGGGTCGAGCTTGACGACCATATGACGCAGAACGATATCGCTCAGCTTTGCCGCGCGGTTGAATTTCGGCAGCGAGCTGTGGTCAAGTTTTGCATAGGTCAACCAGTAAACACCTTTGCGGTGACCGTTGATCGGATACGCAAGTTTGCGCTCATCGAAGAGGCGGCTGGCGAGAATTTCACCATCAACATTTTTGACCAGGTCCTCAATGCCTTTGGCAGCGCCGGCCGGATTACGGGCATAGGCGTTGGCATTGAAGATAAACATGCACTCGTAAACGGACTCAGGCACGATCAGTTATCCTTTTTACTCTGTGTAACAATTGTTCGATTGATTATCTGTCTGGTTCAGCCTGACCGGGTTCAGTCCCCGTTTCAAGCTTCGGCTCCGCATCAGCCTGTTGGCTTTCCGCGTCAGCTTTCTCTTTTTCAAGTTGTTCTTTCCGTCGAAGGTCAGCCAGCCGTTTCTTTTCGGCTCGCTTAGCAGCTTCTTCGGGATCCGGATTGAATCGGCTCATCGCCAGTTGCAATCCGTCTTTGACCCAGCATTCAACCGCGTCAGCCGCTCTGGAAATGCTGGTCTGGATCCTCGCCGCGTCCTCTTCGGGGAACCGCCCCAGCACATAGCCGGATGTTCCGCGTCCGGATGGTGGCCTGTCGATTCCAATCCGCAAACGGCTGAATTCCTTAGTACCCAACCGCCGGATGATGTCATCCAGGCCGTTCTGCCCACCGGCTGAGCCTGAAGGTCGAATCCGTAAACGGGCAACCGGCAGGTTCAGGTCATCACAAATGATGAGCAGGTCTTCCAGCGGCAACTTATAAAAGTCCACCGCGTCGCCGACGCTGCGACCGCTGAGGTTCATAAACGTCAGCGGGCACATCAGCACTGTCTTTTCGCCGCCGATGAAAACCTCCGCGAGTTCCGCGTTGAATTTCCCCTTCGGCCGGCCCACGTCATAACGTTTTGCAAGTTCGGCGATGACGTCGAACCCGACATTATGGCGAGTGCCGTTGTATTTCGTTCCCGGGTTTCCCAGTCCCACAACCAGCTTCACGTTCAACCTCGTCGATATTGCGTCGGCTGAGTTATGCCGTGTCGTTGTGGACTTCGAACCGGCAAATACCGGCTACCCGTTTGCTCTAGTCGTCAGAGCCTTCATCGTCTTTCTTCTGGCCGATAACTTCCGGTTCCATCGGGCCATCACCAGCTGTTTCCTCCTCGTCCTTCTCTTCAACGACAATACATTGAACAAGTAGCTGGTCTTCAGGGCTGACAAGTTCTGCACCCTCAGGCAAGGACAAGTCAGAAGCCTTGATGGACTGGTCAAGTTCCAGATCATTCAGGCTGATTTCAATGTTGTCGGGAATAGCACCGGCCGGGCAACTGATCGTGATTTCCCTTGCTCCGTAGGAAACAGTTCCGCCCATCTTTGTTCCGGGGGCAGAGCCTTTGAAGTCGAGAGAAAGCGTTACTTCAACCGCTTCGCTGAGATCAACACGAGTGAAGTCCATGTGCAGGACTTCGTCTGTTCCCACGGGATCCCACTGAATTTCTTTGATCAGCACGCTGTCGTTCACAGCACCGGCCAGCTGAACGATGTACGAGCCTTGTCGCACAGCGTTGCCGACATCTTTGGCGTCAAGGGCCAGCTGAACGTTGTCACCACGTCCGTAAAGCATCCCGGGAATCTTGCCGGCCGCTCTCATACGACGCATGCGAAGTGTGCCTGTTTCTTCGCGGCTTTCCGTGTTGATAGTTGCTTTGTCGCTCACTTTGTGAACTCTCAATCAAATTGAATGTTGGTGTTTCGCTGTACGTATATCGGTCAGCCGGCAGCATATGGACAGCTACGGGCCGGATTCGTCGTGGAACCGCAAAGGTCGCGGTTTCTAGATCACGGATGCACGATCGCGCAGATTGCACGTCGTTCTATCGGCGGGTCAACGCATAGATTCCCCGTCAGGCTCGCCGAAATTGCAAATCCAACCGGCGGCAATAACCTTATGCATCGGGTGGAATCCGGATTTAGAATTCCTGATTCTGCCAGATTGCACGCCTTTTTCAAGCCCAAGTTCTCCCTGGAACAGGAATTGAGCCGTATCAGACACGTAAGCTGCGTTGACCTGGGCGACGGCGACAATATTCGCGAAATTGACGGCTACTAAAGACGGAATGACTGAAGGCTGAGGTGCATATGGACTGCACATGGCTGCAACGAGCGAAAAGGCATCTAGAGGGCCAGGTCTAACCGGTTTACTGCGGTGCCTCGCGACGGAAAACAGCCACGATGTCCTCTGCCGGAACCACAAACAGCTGGTTATCCGACTCGAAATCCACGGGGATCGCGTTCTTCGGGTGAAAAAGGACTTTGTCGTACTGCTTGAGCGGCAGGTCGTCATCGTGCTCGATCGCTGCCGAAATCGTGACGATCCGTCCGGTGATGGTTGGAATCTCCGCCGCATCCGGCAGCGCAATTCCCCCTCGCGTTTCCCGTTTCGCCTCGTCTTTGCGCACCAGGACCCGTAGCCCGATCGGTTCGACGTATTCGAATTTCTGTGAGCGAACCGGTTTGCTTTCAGATTCTTCAGCCATGAATGTCTCTCAGAGCGTGTTTGCGAGGCTGTATTTTTGCATGGTGGTGGCTCCTGATCAATCTGCATCCGGTGTCTTCGCACGACCGGATTCGTCATTCCAGTGGCGTATCGTGGCCTTTTCCGGCCTCGCCAGCCTCTGCAGCTGAATCGACTCCGGTCCCATTTCCAGCCAGACATTCCAGTTTTTCGACCAAACATATTCAGCAAACTGAGCCCGGGGCGGACGCGGTCATCTCGCCGGGCAATTCAGCCAGTATCGCAACGGCAGGACTCAATCGCGTGGGGAACCCGTCAGACCCGCGGCGGCTCGCGAACTACAATGATCGGTGCACTTGTTTGATTAGTTGAGGCGCAGCTGTGGCAAAGCGGAAGACAACCTCTCGTTCTCGCAAGAAGGCTGCCGATCCGAAAACTCCCGGAACACGGCTGCCGCGTTTTACCATTCTCCCGGATCACCCGATCACGGCCGCACAGGATGACCAGGCAATCGGATTCGAGGCGCGGCTGAGTTCGGTTCTCGACATCATTCGGCATCGTCAAACACTCTGCCCCATGGCGATCGCAATCTATGGCGACTGGGGCACGGGCAAGACATCAGCCATGAAATGGCTGGAACGGCAACTCAACGAGTGGAACAAGCTCGATCACGCTGAGCGCGACTTTTTTCATGGCGTACGAAAAAAGACGGCACCGCATCCAAGGGTTTATTCCGTCTGGTTTGAACCCTGGAAGTTCCACAAACGCGAAGACGTTTGGCGCGGACTGATCGCTGAAGTCATTCTGCATTGCATTTCAGCTTCGAATCTGGACCTCGAGAATGCCGGGCGAAGACTGCGTGACACCGCGTCACGATTCGGCAAGTTCCTTGGCCGCAGTTTTCTCGATGCTCTTTCACGGATCAAGTTCCGTGCTACTGCGAAGGGAGATGCAACTGGAGTCGGTGCAGATGCAGGTGTCGAGGTCAGCGGTGAGATGTTTCGCGATGTGGTGGACGAGTTTCACAAAGTAAACCACCCCGAGCGCGCCTACCTGAACGACTTCGAGGTGACTCTAAAGGATTGGGTTGGTAAGTATCTGAGACCGGCGGATGGTGATCCAAATAAAGAAGAACTCGACGCAGTCGATTATGCCGGTGACCGGATGGTCATCTTCATCGACGATCTTGATCGTTGCTTGCCCGAGGTGACTCTCGAGGTGCTCGAAGCACTAAAGCTGTATCTGAATATTCCGCAGCTCATCTTTGTCGTCGGACTTGACCGCGCAGTCGTCGATGCCGTCGTCAGAAATCACTATGCCGCATTTGAACCGAAAGCCGAAAAGAAGGATTCTGGCGAGGGGATAGACTGGGAGCGCGAAAGAGTACTTATTCAGAAGAGCGAGAAGTATCTCGACAAAATGTTCCAGGTTGAGATCGACATCACGCCGTCGGTCGAGCGAGCCAGAGAATTTGCAACCCAGCAGATCTCGCGCCTTGATAAGGCGACAGGCAAATTCTGGAGCCGCATGTTGCCAGATGGTAGTCCTTACCGTCTGGCGATCGAGGAAGTTGTCGGCTATCTCGCCGAAAATAACCCGAGAGAAATCAAACGCCTGCTCAACAGTACCTTGATGCGTGCAACGGAGGCCGCAGACGACGTCCGGTTGAGGGAGAATCCGGTTGTTGATCAGTATGCTGATCGAGAAGTTGCCCTGAATGCCGAAGATGCAAAGCGACTGCGGTTCGCACAAGGTGCACAAGTATTCCTCATTCAACGCGTTGTAAAACGGGAATTTGGTTCACGAATCGGGAATCCTTTTTTCGATTTTCAATCCAGGCAGTTCTTCGAGCACTGGCGTGATTTTGTCTTTGCGAATCCCGACGAAGACGTCTGCGACTACCCGTTGACCGAATTTAAACGTCACCCCACGTTTTCAGATTGGCACGGAGACGACACATACGCAAGTGAGGGAAAATCTGCGAAGCCAGCATTGGAGTCTAGACACGAGGGGGGCGGACAGACTGAAGATAATGACTTCCCGAATCTTGTGACGGAATTCGAACGTAAATGGGGCAAGTCGAACCTTGGACTACTGTTGGCTTCGAATGCGATTTGGAGGCTGATGAAGATTCCATACGACCATAGTGTCGCAGAAACAGCGCCACTTGAATCGACGGACTCCGTCACGCGCAAACGGTCAAGGATTCGTTTCGAGAAGTTTTCACCTGAAATCAAAGAGCTTATTGCTGCCGCACTCGGAATTACCGTCGAGGAGTTAGCGGACAACCCTGATCGCATATTTGAGGTTACGCGTCTGAATCTGACCGGGACGCAGGTGAGTGACGCCGGTCCGCTGGCCGGGCTGACCGCGCTCAAGACTCTGTATCTGGGCGGGACGCAGGTGAGTGACGCCGGGCCGCTGGCCGCGCTGACCGCGCTTGAGCGTCTAGATCTGATCGCGACGCAGGTGAGTGACGCCGGGCCGCTGGCCGGGCTGACCGCGCTCAAGACTCTGGATCTGAGCGGGACGCAGGTGAGTGACGCCGGGCCGCTGGCCGCGCTGACCGCGCTTGAGCGTCTGTATCTGACCGGGACACAGGTGAGTGACGCCGGGCCGCTGGCCGGACTGACCGCGCTCAAGAATCTGTATCTGCGGGAAACGCAGGTGAGTGACGCCGGGCCGCTGGCCGCGCTGACCGCGCTTGAGCGTCTGTATCTGAGCGGGACACAGGTGAGTGACGCCGGGCCGCTGGCCGCGCTGACCGTGCTCAAGACTCTGGATCTGAGCGGAACGCAGGTGAGTGACGCCGGGCCGCTGGCCGGACTGACCGCGCTCAAGAATCTGTATCTGCGGGAAACGCAGGTGAGTGACGCCGGGCCGCTAGCCGCGCTGACCGCGCTCAAGACTCTGGATCTGAGCGGGACGCAGGTGAGTGACGCCGGGCCGCTGGCCGGACTGACCGCGCTGACGCATCTAGATCTGATCGCGACGCAGGTGAGTGACGCCGGGCCGCTGACCGCGCTGACCGCGCTGACGCATTTGGATCTGACCGGGACGCAGGTGAGTGACTTTGAACTGCTAAAAAACTTGCCAGAGAAATGCCGGATTATATTGCCCGACGGTTCGAAATTCAAACGAACCTAGTTGTACTTCAATCGTTAAGTAGCATTCAATCTCAACTATCTTCTGAGAAGATCGCACTAATTGATTTGTGCTGGTGGATTCTACGGATGGCTTCGCCAAGGATCTGAGCCACCGACAGAATTTTCATGTTGGGCAGAAACTTTTCGTCGGAGATTGGAATACTGTCAGTGACGACGATACTGTCGATGGGAGCCGTCTTGAGCCGCTCGATTGCCGGGCCGGCAAATACGCCGTGCGTTGCCGCCACGTGAATCTCTCTGGCTCCTTTTTCTTTGACCAGTTTTGCCGCTCCACAGATCGAGCCAGCGGTACTGATCATGTCGTCGAACATCAAAGCGACTTTGCCTTTAAGCGGTCCACCGATGATGTTTTCCTGCTGAGTCTCATCGGCACCGGTTCGCCGTTTGTCGATGATCGCCAGTTCGCCACCTAGTCGTTTTGCATGACCGACGGCGCGCTTGATGCTCCCTTCGTCGGGGCTCACGATGACCAGGTCTTTTGGCTCCAGCCCAAGATTCTGGAAATGGCGGTTCAATACTGTTGCAGCGTAGAGGTGGTCAACCGGTACATCGAAGAAGCCCTGAATCTGAGCCGCATGCAAGTCCATCGTCAGAACACGGTCGGCTCCTGCTCGGGTGATCATGTTCGCGACCAGTTTGGCCGTGATCGGAACGCGACCTTCGTCTTTACGATCCTGTCTCGCGTATCCGAAGTAGGGAATGACGGCCGTGATCCGTTCAGCACTCGCCCGCAAGCAGGTGTCGATCATGATCAGCAGTTCCATCAATGTGTCATTGACCGGCGGACAAGTCGGCTGCACAAGGAACACATCGCGACCGCGAACGTCTTCAATCTTGCAATGGAATTCGCCGTCGGGGAACGTCGAGAAACGGCATTCGCCAAGTTCGAGATTGAGAAACTTGCAGATGTTGCGCGAGAGGGCTTCGTTCCCTCTACCGCTGAAGATCTTCAGTTCACGCATTTTTTCTGTCGCGGTTAGCGACCGTTAGTTTTGACGCCGCAGAAAGCGAAGTCTTAAACGACGACGCCGGAAACGACTGGTGGGGTGGACTCTATGCGGCTATCAGGAGCCTTCGTTCATTGCCCGTTCAACGTCCGCGAGTTGTTGTCCCGATTATCGGCAAAGCGCACGTTGCTTATTTGCCGGATGGTTGTGTGCTTGGACTTTCAAAAATTGCTAGAACAG
>JBCCFB010000067.1:0-25719 GCA_039029995.1 Planctomycetota bacterium | reverse complement strand
TTTCACGTTGGGTGGTCTACTTTCAGGGGGCCTTGCTGGGAGTCGTCGCGACAGTCTTTTTTCTGTTCGGCATGATCGTCGGCCATTTCACCGCCGGTTCGCAGTCCGCTTCTGAACGACTGGAGACAACCGTCTCGGGCCGGATCACTTTTGAACGAGGAGCCATCAGGCTTCCCGATCAGGATGCGGTCGTAATGTTGCTGCCGGCCAACCAGCGGCCGGACGAGCGAAGCAAAGCACTGTCCATTCATCCGGACTCATTTGAGCCACTGGACAATGTCGGTATCGATCGCGTGCATGAACTTGGTGGAGCCATTGTGCGTGCCGACGAGCAGGGGCGTTTTCGAGTGGTTGTTGATGGGCCGCAAAAATTCAACGTGCTTGTAGTGTCCAAGAATGCATTGCGCGAAGACGATGAAGGCTTGACCAGGGATCAGATGGCCGCTGTGGCAAATTACTTTTTCCCTGTTGAAGACGCCGTCAGTGAAAAACTTATCTACTGGACGACGATTCACGCCGATCGCGATTCGATTGATCTAGCCGATATCGAATTCTAAATGATTCTGCTGCGGTAAGTTGCGGCAACGGGCGTTTAGCTCCAGGGGCCTGCAATGCAAATCCGAATTTCTGATTCCGCCAGTCACTTGGCCCGCGAGTGGTTTTCATATCGTCTTTGGGCTTCCTGCTTTAGCGAAATTGTCAGGAGTAAAGCAGGTCGATCTCTTCCCGTTCATTTCAAGTAATCGCATTCTTCTGGAGCGTTGCTGCCGGTTGTTGATGTCAATTTGCGTGCAACTGTTTGCGCAATCGAACAGCGCATCTTCCGTGACCGGTGTTTGAAACCGGTTCGATTGAAGTTTTGATGAGCTCAACAAAAAATTGTTGTCGCAATAATTGCAATTAACTGCGCATAAAAAGTTTTTCCTGTCATTGTTGCTCAGGCTCTGGTATCAGATAGGTGCGGACTGGATTGATCGAGTTCTTGAGTGATGAAATCCAGGTTGCTTCGCCTTGTCTGAGATTGCGAAGCGCCGCGGTTCGCAAAAGTGAGTGAGGGCCAAAGCGCCCTTTGATGGGTGGCTGGATACTCATCCGGCCTGAGCGTAATTTCTGATTGAAGGATGGCTTATGCTTCTGCGATCGAGGTACGCGCTGATATCGGCAACGGTTTCTATGTCTCTGGTTTTATCCTTTGAGAATCCGTCTCACGCTCAGGTGCGTGATGATCGTAGGCCTGAATCGCTGCCACAGGATTCAAGGGATAACCGGGGACGGGAAGAGCCGCGTAGTCAGCTTCCGGAGGAGGTTGACTGGATGAGAGGCGGCTGGATTCAAAAGATCCTCAAGCTGGACGATCTTCAAGGTGAACTCGAAATTTTCGACTATCAGCTCGAGGAACTACGTGATGGATCAGAAAAAATCATTGATCAGTACAACGACACAAGGTCGGAGGTGATGCGCGAAGCTGGCGATGAAAACACCAGCGAAATCAGAGCAAGGCTTTACAACGACGCAAATAACCAGATCAACGCACTAGTCCACGAAGTTCTGTTGCCACACCAGGCAGAACGACTGAACCAGGTAATCAACTGGGCGCAGGTCAACTCCGGTGGAGGCCTGTGTCAGTTTTTTCTCGATGGAGGCGGTGGACTGGATGGAACAGCCACCGAACGACTGGCGGAACTCAACGAACAATATCTGGTCGAGCTCAACGAGCTCAAACAGCGATATCGCGAAGAACTTCTAGGCTCTTATTCCGAAGCGGACCGTGAGAAGATCCGGCAAATGCTAGGTGAGCCATCAGCTTTCAATTTGTTGAGGTTCGGTTTCTGAGTGTTTCAGTCATTGTGGGCCTCAATTCCTGTTTCTTAGGAGGAAGTTAGATGCGGTATAGAATCTGTTCCACATCGGTCTTCTATTTGTGTCTCGCGTTCTGTTGCACGCTGGCAATGAGCGCAAACGCTTTTGCGTCGGGAAGCTATGACTCGCGACTGCATGAGCACATTGCAGATCTCAGCTCCAACGGTATGGGCGAAAACGTTGTCGACAGGAGTTTGAGTGATTTCAAAGGGTACACCTACAACGAGGCAATGTCTGTTGTTGCCGATGCCATCCTTGAAATCGAACTGGAGGGGCATGTTCCTGCGTCGCAGGATCTCTGGATGGCCCGGATAAACAGGTATCTGGAAGAACAGGGATTTCCGGCGGATGCGATTTTGAATACGCACGAGTCGGGAATGCAGTTCATCACATTTGACGGGTTGACCATCAGCACCGGTGATCCCCTCGTCCACGTGACGACAGGCGAGGGCACCGGCTGCACCGATGGGACTTTCTGTACCAGCATCGGAAATTGCACCAGCCACGACGACTGTACCTTGCATGGTGACTGCACCGGAGACGGCCAATGCACAGCGGGCATGAACTGCACCAGTGGAGGCGGTTGTACTGGCGGAAATTACTGCACCTACGACGACGACTGCACCGGCGGAGATGAGTGCACGAACAGTTCGGCGTGCACAGCGGGTACAAGCTGTACGTCCAACACCAACAACTCGTGCACATACGGCGATGAATGCACCAACGGCAAGACCTGCACCTGGGGACAGGGTTTTTGTACGCAGGGGGAAAACTGCACCAAGGGTGGTGCATGTACGTCGCAAGGAAATTGTTCCAATGGCGATAAGTGTACCACCGGAGTTCACTGCTCTGACAAGGGCAACTGTACTTCAGCACCCAACTGTTCCGCCGGAAAGGAGTGTACTTCGGGTAACTACTGTTCAGCGGGAGAGGACAGTTCCTGTACGGAGGGTGCCAACTGTTCCACGGCAAATAATTTCTGCACCAAAGGTAAATACTGCAGTTCCGGCAACAGCTGCACTGAGGACAAAGGAGGGGTGAATTGTTCTACCGGAACCGGCTGCACTGATGGCAACAATGTCTGTACGAACGTGGAAGACTGTACAGACCATGCAGACTGCCACCAGATCACGGTGGGCAACGGGGATTGTACGAGCAACGAGGACGTATGTCCTGCTCAGCCGGCCGGCAACGTCAATCAGATGTCCGTTTTAAACGGGCATAGCGGACTGAAGTTGACGTTCGCCTTCATGCTGGTTGGTCTTGTCGCAAGATTTCCGCAGAAAAGAAACGAGTAACGATCAGGTAACGAGCCCGGTCCGCAAGGGCCGGGCTTCATTTGTTGGAGATGTCATGATCACAAGAATCCTGTTGCTTTTGATTGTTATGATGCCGGGCCGCGTCATGGGTCAGGAGGCCGGGGAGCAGCCCATTGAATACCGATTCGAAACCTTCATTAACAATGACGAATTCCTTGGCGAACTCGAACTCACTGATGAACAGAAACAGCAAATCAAGGATGTGAAGTTTCGACTTGAAGAAAAGATGTTTGAGGTCGCTCAACAGCCGGGGCAGACCAACCAATCTGCACGCATAGCCTTTACTCGTGAATTCGAACAGGCCTTCTTCAACATCCTCCTCCCGTTCCAGCAGCAGCGCGCCCGACAACTGGTCATCTGGTCAACGATTAATCTCGAGGGCTTCGGAAAGACAATTACTTCGTGGCCGGTGATTACCTCTCGTCTCGAGGCAGCAGAAGAAGAACAAGCCAGAGTGCGTGAAATAGATGAGGAACTACTGGCCCGTTACAGGGAGGAGTATGAACAGTTGCAGCAGAAATATCTGGACGCTTTTCGAGTTGAACTGACGGAGGAACAGCGCCGGCAGTTCGAGCAGGATTTCGGTGAGCGGTCAGTAATCGGCACACCGCCGGTGCGGTATTGAAGCGGATCTTAGTAGAGTGCCTGACGGTCAATGGCACGGCAGACTCAAACGAAAACGAATCTGAGCCAGATACATGAACATCAATAAATTTCGCCAGCTGATCATTGCAGTCGTTATTCCAGTTTGCCTGAGTTTGAATTTCTGGTTCGTCACACCTGAAATAACTATGACAACGATCGTCGGGCTTATTGTTCTCTGGTCATTATTCATCGGCCTCGCTCCCCGCAATTCGGTTCTGGCCGCAAGCTCTGTGTTGTCTGTCTGCATCGCGACCATCCTTGCACCGGCTCTTGGAGCGATGTTGGCTGTCGCCGTTTTTCTGTTTTTTGGACTCCGCTACTGCACGGAAAGCCAACGGGGTTTTTTTCATGCCATGCTCTTCGCAACCGTAGGCTACGGGTTCCTATCGTTACTCGACCGGTCAGGATTGTTCTGGAACGAAACTTCCAGACTTGCCTGGCAAATCAGCCACGAGTTGATCTACACAGATCGCCGGCCGGAAAGGCTGGGAATGTTCCATCTGGGGCTTGTGCCTGTTGTATTCTCATTTCTTTTGCTTTTCTCACGGCTGTTCTTTTTCAAAGCTACGGTTCTGGATCACCTCTTCTTTCTGTTTGCCCTGGTTGTCGCGACAGTCTTGTGCGCGATTACGAAAACTCAATACCTGCTTCTTTTCTTTCCAGCCTTTTTGACGTTTGGAAGAGCATTCGAACGGTCACATTTCCCGTCGCAGGCAGGTTGGTCACGTTATCGAATGATAGGTGCAGGCTTGTGCGCCGCTGGCCTATGTGTTCTTGCGTTGACTTCGTTGAACGGTGCTGGACAAGCCACGGAGCGGATCAGGAATGTTCTTGTTCTCGATGGCGGGTTGAAGTCGCTGGAAAGACTGGATGCGACCGATTTCGAAGGGGATGACGGAGCAAAGTTCAGCGGATTTTGTCACCTCGTGGAATGCAACGGATGGAACTGTGACATTGTTGAGCAGGATATGCTCAACCAACAGGTTGATCCTGGACTGGTCGATCTGTTTGTCATCATCAACCCGACAGAGGAATTCACCGACGCTCAGCAGGAAGTCCTGACGAATTATGTGAGCGAAGGGGGCAAGTTGCTTGTCCTTGGTGATCACACTGATATCGGCGGCGTCATGAAGCCGCTGAATCAGGCGATTTCAATGACAGACATCGAGTTCAACTTTGACAGTGCAATTCCAGAAGATCGCTTCAGTCAATGGCGCCGCAGTCTTCGCGGCAGCTTTCACCCTGTTTTCAAGGACTGTGAAAACTCTGACACCGGAATCAGTGTGGGGGCTTCCCTCAACTGTACCGGCAATTCAAGGATCGTGGTGCAGGCGATTTCGGGCTACTCGGATACCGGGCGTCCCGAGTTCGGCGTCTCGCGCCTCGGGGATATGACCTACAACATCGGCGAAGAGTCAGGAGACCTTGCGCTGGTTGCCGAACAGCGTGTTGGAAACGGGATCGTACAAGTCTGGGGTGATACGTCCGGATTACAGGATGGTCGACTGTTCCTGACGGCGGATTTCATGTCTCGAAATCTGGCCTGGCTTTCCGACTATAAGCCGGGGCTCCTCTCGTCGCGGAAGTTAACTGCAGCATTCCTTGCCCTGACCTTGCTGGGCTCAGTGGTCGTGCTGGCCCGAAGTCCAGTCTGGCTACTGGGTTTGTCGTTTGCCGTGGTCAGCGGAGTCGCGCTGGTTGATAGAGCATGCGATTTCGAGCACCGCTGGGAGGTCAACAGCAGACAAATCGTCTTCGACGATTCTCATATGTCCAGGTATCCGGAAGAGGAGTTTCACAAAGGCTTTTCAAGGTTCTATGAACTGTGCCTTCGAAGCGGCCACTACCTGAGACGTTGCGATGATTTCAGTGCGATAAATGAAACGCCGGCAGCATGGGTCGTGAATGCACCCGTGCGATCCTATACGCCGGATGAAACAGAAAGTCTCCTTTCCTACGTTCGACGCGGCGGCAGTCTATTCATCGTCGCAGGTCAGGACAGTGCGCCGCAAATCAGCGAAATCAGCGCCGCGCTGGGGTTCTCGATTGACGAGTCGCCATACGGTGCTGCACACAACGCACGTTTGCAGCTTGAACACTGGCGCAAGTATGTGCTTGGCGAAACGGACGCAGCGCTTGCGGGTGACCTCATCGCAACCAGCGAGGAAGGTGGAAAACTTCCGGAGCCAGAAGCGAACAGCGATTCCTCAGCTGAAAACGCGAACCAGATGTCTGACGACGAGAGGCTTGCGGTTGTTACCGAGGAAGAGGAGGAATCGGAAGAAGCCTATGACGCTGAAATAACTTTCCGGGAGTCGTATCCGATCATCGTATCGGAGGGTGCTCCTGAGGTGGATGTTGTAGTCGATTGCTGGGAAAGGCCACTGTTCGTGCGAAAGCAGATCGGGCTTGGCCAGGTTTATTTCATTGCCGACTCACGATTCCTGCTGGATGAGAATCTTGAGTTTGGCTCCGGTGCATATAAAAGGTTGAATCTTGAAAATGCTAAACTCATTATCCGGTGTCTGGAAAGATAGTCGCCTGCAGAAAACTGGAGACAGGCTGTTTGTCGTCATTGCAGTATTTCTGTGCGCATTACTGGTGCTGCTGATGATGCCGAGGACAATGCATGGTACCGGTGTCGTGCTCGCAGAGAATTGGTTCTATCCGCTCATTGGGATTGTTCTTTTTGCAATAGCAATGCCGGCGACGAATATCGAACCCGTAGCACGCGATCCGAGATCGTTGTGTCTGCTTGCTGCGTTCGGAATTCCCTTTGCCGATCTGGAAGTCGCTGTCGGCCTGGGGCTTGTGTCCATTGCGGGCCTTGGGACTCTGACAACGGTCCGTTGGATTCAACCTGTCGCCAGGCGATTCGAACTGCTTGCGGCTACGTGGCTGGCGATGATCGGCGTGAATTTTGTTTTTACGCATGTCTTTTCACGTGTTGACTCATTCGAGTTTTTAAGCGCGCCGGTCGCAGTATTACTAATGGCATTCGGCGAGACGTTGCAGGTCTCAGGATCCACGATTTTTCTCGATAGTGAAGGAAAAGTGGTTGAGATTCTTTGTAGTCCCGACAAGTTCGGAGGCGTTTTTCCGGTTCTGTTGCTGACGGGGCTACTGCTAGGTGGTTGCTATCTGCGCGTAAGCCGCAAAGCACTTCTGGCTCTTTCTGTTGCACTACCCGTTTACGCATCGCTCAGGACAGCAGGAATCCTGTCCGCAATTACACACGAAGCGTTTCCCTACCGGTGGTGGGACGAATACTTCGTTTCCCTTAGCTATCTTCCATTTCTCTTGATCTTCTTTGTCTTTTCTAAAGGAAGAGAAGTTCCGGATTCGAGCACGGTCGGCGGTGGTTTCAAGTGGCGGCTGTGCGTCCCCGCATTACTCGGGGCAGCGATGCTGATTTTTGCATGGAACTGGTCTGATCCCGGCATTGAAAAGAATGGAGTTGTCGTCATCGATGAAGCTCACAGTCGCTGGGAATGGAGTGAGGAACCGCTCACCGAAGACTTGTATGGCGTAAAGACAGTCTACAGCTATTACTGCATGGCAGAGCAGCTGAAGGAAGACTACGAAGTCAGGCGCAATTTTGATCCAATCACCGACGAAACACTTAGCGATGTTTCGGTGCTGATCCTGAAGACGCCCACGCAGCCGTATCCGCAGGAATCCAGAGAAGCGATCTGGCGATTCGTAGAAAACGGTGGTGGCGTCTGGCTTGTGGGAGATCACACCGATATTTTCGGAATGAATACGCATTTGAACTCCATCGGAAGTCGCTATGGAATCGAGTTAAAGGCTGACTCGGTGATCGATCCGGAAACGAACCGGCAGATCACAAAGCCCGTCCGCACCTCTCATCCGATTGCGCGAAGTAGTGGACTGTTCCTGTGGTATACGGGTGACTCGGTGACCGCTCCTCTTGGTACCAAAGATGTGTTTGTCTCCAATCGCATGCTTCGAGATGGTCGTGACCTCGCTAAAAATACCTACTTTGGAGACTTTTCGCCTAACTTGAACGAGGCCGTCGGTCCTGTGCTGCAGGCAGTCGCACTACCCGTTGGCAAAGGGCGTGTCGCTGTATGGACCGACAGTACCCTGTTTTCCAACTTCTCGATCTTTCTGCCCAACAAAATGGAGTTAGCCGAAGGGTATGTCGACTGGCTGAACCGTACAAATGGGCCGTTCACGATGACTCGACAAATTCTGCTGGCCCTCGGCTTGCTGCTAGTCAGCATTGCGCTGGGTTTCAGTCGCGGCTTTGCAGTTCCCGGATTCCTTTGGCCCGGTATCGCGATCGGGGCACTGCTGGTATTCCATGTCAACGGAACAAACTACCCTGAGCCATCCAAGCTGCAGCGCACTGACGTGGCGTTCTATGAACCAACGGCGCCCGTTTATCACATGCCGGTTACGATTCCATTCAACGATCCGCTGCCGGGGCAGTACCTTACTTCTTTTGTAGCTTCACAACGTGCGGGGCAAAGACCTGCAGTCGCGTTCAATATGGACGAAGCACTCGTCGGTGACACAATCGTCTGGATTGCTCCTCGAATGCCTGACAACGAAAATGTTGAAGTAGTCGTCAATAAGATGGTCCGGTTTGTTGAGGACGGCGGAAAACTGATCATCCTCGACGGTGGAATCGGTGACTACAGAATTATGAAGACGCTGCTCACAGCAATCGGATCTGATGAATCTGTGATCGCCAGAATTGAGCGTCGCAACGTGGATGAAGCAGCTGAAAGACCTGAATGGGTGGATCAAATTGTTGCGTCGCACGGAGCCCAATCGGCCAATGGCGAACTGCTCTGGATGCAGTCCGAAGCAATCGGACGGGACGAGACCGAGTTTTCTCTACATATCGGAGAGCCCGTCCTCCGGTTCGGCGACGTTGATGGTCCTCCAGTTCTGGTCAAGGTTCCGTTGGGGAAAGGCGAGATTCTGCTTTCAAGTACCCGGAAGGCTTTCTCAGACTTGCAGATCGGCGCCAGTTCAGATATCCCGACACGAAGGCAGCTGGTTGCACTCACGCTGCTTTTTGACTTTTTTCGCGATCAGCCGAATGAAACGGAGCAGGTCGTGCAGGCCACAAACGACTGACGATTTGCGATGACGGGAAGCAGTGCACATGTTTGTTATTACGTAAGACTCCACGGATTCTGCAAGGAAAATTGATACTATCGGAATGACCGGTCCGGGGAACGTAAAAAATCCTCGCGCTACCTGCGATCACAAGCTAGTCTTTCCTGACCCATTCTCCGGAGAGCAAGCTATGCGACGCGCGCCCGCACCCGTCATCATTTTTGTCGTACTCGCCAAAGTAACGTATCTGGCCTTCCATCTTGGCGGGCATCATGAGTATTCAGATGCGGCCGGATCGGCCGTTGAAGCTTTCGCTCAGGAGATGGAAACTTCCGGTCAGGACAGTGGTCACTACGCTGATTTCAGTGACGATGCCATGGCCAACAGCCGCTTGCCCACGGATATTGTTGCCAATCCGAGCCCTCGCGCCGGTCAGCAAGGTACTTCGCATGTTTCAGGATTCAAGGAACATCAACAGACAACTCCAAACGCGACGGAGTCGTTCGCCGAAAGCTACGGCGGTACCGGCAGCGTTGTAGCCAACCCGTTTGCCTCGGCACCGTCCAGCAACGGCGCGGTCAGCAATCAATTTGTTGCGTCAAATACTCCCGGGGCCGTTCGCGGTTTCGATTCCACACCGACTCAGACCCTTCCTCCCGTCAACCGCGACTGGCTGGAAGGCGACGACGACAAGCGGGCGAGACTTTCCCGGCTTGAGTCGGAACTCGCACCTCAATTTCAATTGCAGGACTGGCACAACTCCCGGCCGATGAATTTGCACAGTCTCCGCGGCAAGGTCGTTGTTCTCGATTTCTGGGCGACGTGGTGCGGGCCCTGTATCGAAAAGATCGAAGACAATAACACTATGTATCAGAGATACCGCAATCAGGATGTCGTCTTCATCGGTGTCTGCAATCCTGAAGGTGCTGAGAACATGGAAGAGGTAATCAACCGCTTCGGCATTGAATATCCGTGTGCCATTGATCCGGGCAAAACGACCATCAAATCATATCGCGTCAACGGATATCCGGACTACTACATCATCGACCGGGAGGGCCGACTCAGGTTTGCGGATGTTCGCAGCAACTATGTTGACGATGCCATCGATCTACTGCTCAACGAGTGATTTCGGAAGTTCAAATCGGAACAGGTATGCCCCGCACGACGGGGCTTTTTTTGTGCGCGTACGTATTTTCAGATCGCGGTGGTTGTCGAACATTCCCTGCGCGGGCGTGCTATCCTGATTGAGTCAACTGAATGATCGGGAATTAAAAATGATCAGCCAAAACCCGGACCAGGAGCTTCTCGTTGCCGTGCTGGCCAATCGCTGGGGTTTCGTAAGTATCGAGCGACTGCGCACAGTTCTGTCTGAAGACCACGAGCAGGAAGTGCCGCTCGCAAAACGCATGGTGGACGCGAATCTGCTAAGTACTGAACGCGCCCGCTTGATCAAAGCAGTAGCTGAGGAGTTGGTTGACGTTCACGGCTCAGTCGAATCCAGCCTGCGCGTGGCAGGAGTCGAGCCTCAACTGAGTTCGATTCTGGAATTGGCTGGCCAACCCGATGTCGAAACAGAAGGCGACGAGCAAACCACATTCAGGTCTGCCGATCAGAAAACGGGTTCCTCAGATAATGGTGGATCCGGAGTCGTAAGCAGTGACGGTGCCAGATACGAGGTTCAACGGTTTCTTGCACGCGGCGGTATCGGACAGGTTTCAGTTGCCATAGATAAAGAACTGAACCGTGAAGTTGCGTTCAAAGAAATACGACCTGATCGTGTTGTGGATTCTTCCAGCCGCAACCGGTTTTTAGTGGAAGCCGAAGTAACCGGTCGTTTGGAACATCCTGGAATCGTGCCTATCTATTCACTCGGAACAGGCGACGACGGCCAGCCGTTCTACGCGATGAGGTTTATTCGTGGCGAAAGCCTCACCGAAGCGATCAACAACTCGCGGGAAGCGCAAACAAGCGCCGACGATGCGACGAGTGCACAACTGCAATTGCGAAAGCTGCTTTCAAGTTTTGTCAGTGTCTGCAACACATTGCATTACGCCCATGATCGGGGCGTGGTGCATCGGGACATCAAACCGGACAACATCATGATCGGATCCTTCGGCGAAACGCTTGTCGTCGACTGGGGAATCGCGAAAACGGGAACGTCGAATTCCGACACCGCGGATGTCGATCAGCAAATCGAGGACGTTGACCGCGCAATTGTCCCCGAACTCGTGGCGCGAAATCGGACACAGCAAGGCGCAGTAATGGGAACGCCCGGCTATATGCCACCTGAACAACTCCTTGGCTGGCAGGACAAGGTCAACTGCAGGAGCGACGTGTACAGCCTTGGCGGGACTTTGTATGCCATCCTCACCGGGAAGAACCCGTTTTTCGATTCGGACTTTCAGTCTCTGACCGTCAATGTTCTCGATGGAAAACTGAAGTCCCCGCGTGCAGTTGATCCGGAGGTCCCCCCTGCCCTTTCCGCCATCGCCATGAAAGCCATGTCAAAAAAGGCCGGCGCAAGGTACGAGTCGGCAAAAGCACTGGCCTCGGATATCGAATCGTGGTTGGCCGACGAGCCGGTGTCCGCCTATGCCGATCCATGGACTCAGAAACTAAGACGCTGGTTACGAAGGCATCCGGCAATCGCTTCGGGGACTTTGGCGACAGTCGCTTTGACGCTGATCGGTCTCGTGACAGGGCTGGCTGTAGTTGGCAGCTTCAACCGTCAACTCGACAGCACCAACGACAGATTGACAGAGTCCAACAAGCGGGGAGTCGCAGAGCGAACTCGCGCCGAGTCGAACCTTGCGGTCGCCGAAGAGGCAGTTGAAAAATACCTGTTTGAAGTGGCCAGCGATCCGAACCTTGCAACCCCTGCAACCTACGAGCTGCGTTCGAGACTGTTGAGTACTGCTATCCCGTTCTATGAGAAGTTCGCCGGTCAGGTGGAGGACGAAGACCGGATCCTCACCAGAAGCGCAGAGGCCAATTATCGCCTTGCAGATATCTATCTGAATGTTTCCGAACAAGAGCTTGCAATTGAAAAATGTCGCACGGCCATCGAGCAGATTGAATTGGGAAACCGTGAGGAGGAAGGAAGTCAGGAGCGGCGCAGCGCGGAAAAGAATGAGACTCAGATTCTTCTTGCTGATTGCTGGCGAGTGATTGCGGCGGCGCAGGCAGGACTCGGCCGGCATAAAGAAGCTGTGTCCAGTGGTGAAACTGCCATCGAGTTGTACTCCCGAATTGAACAAGGCTCAAGTGATGAAGAGTTCCTGGAAACCCTGAGGCGCAAACGGGGAATCGTTCTTGGAAACGTCGCGGCCTTCTACTTCTTGTTCGGAGATATGGACAGTGCCGCGGATTATATGGAGCAGTCAAACGAGTTGATAAACATTGTCGATGACAGACCCGATTTGAAATACCTGCGTGCAGGGAACCTGAACAACCTCGGCGCCATCGCCAACGAGCAGGGGGAATGGCGCAAAGCCTGGGAGAACCTCGATGCTTCCGTGAAAATCCTTGGTGAACTGGTTGGAGCATATCCTCAATCGACCAGATACCGTGAGCAACTGGGTGCGGCGCTGCACAATGTGGCCAGGACGTTTGTCGGGTCAGAAAACGATCGCGACGCTCTTTTGAATTTCGAGGCCGCTCTGGTTCATCAGCGATGGCTCAAGCAGTCGTATCCGTCAGTGGGCAACTATTCCAGCTCACTCGCAGACACGTTGATTGATCTTGGCAACTATCAACATCGAAACGGAAATCAAGACGAAGCGCTGGCGAGTTACACCGAGTCGAAGGAACTCCTGCAAGGCCTCGTGGATGAATACCCTGAAGTAAGCCAGTACCTCGGACGCTATGGACTTGCCTGTAATAACCTCGGGATGATCTGCAATGAGGAAGACAGGTTCGAAGAAGCGATGGCGTTCTACACCGAGGCTATGAATGCGTTCGGCAGACTGCTGGAAATTCAGCCGGACAGTCCTCGCTATCAGCGTGAATTTGCACTGGCCAGTTTGAATATCGGATTGAATTACCAGACGCAGAATGATAACGCAAATGCTCTGGAGTGGTTTGAAAAGTCAGCTGCGGCCGCCGGGGCATTTGCGCATCTGGATGCACCTGATTTTGTGTTCTACCGGATGCATCTGAATTATTCTTACGCGCAGACTTTTGATGATCTCGGTAGATCCGATGAAGCCGCTGATTGCTGGGCGCTGGCCTTTGAGTATTGTTCAGACTCCATGCAACGCCACATGTTCCAGATGAATCAGGCCGGTTCTCTGGCGGCTTCCGGCCGTATCGACGAACTCCTCGGTGTCTGCGACCAATTGCTCGATTTTGAAAACGCCAACAGTGAGACGTGCTTCCGTGTTGCGCTGAATCTGGCCCGAGGTGCGTCAGCCGACGGTGTGGAGAAGGAGAAGTCTCAAGAGCTTGTCACGCGTTGCGTAGAAGCGCTTCTGGAAGCCCGCGACTTCGGGCACTTTGAGACGGAGGAGAACCGGAATCGACTGGTCAATGAACCGGCGTTTGAAGTCTTCGGTGAAAATGAAGACCTCATGGCGTTCATTGAATCCTTGGACGAGTAGTTCGCCAGTCGAGGTGAGACGTGTTCTCGATCGCATTCACTATCCGATGATCTCCCGTTTGCGGTTGATGTAATCCCAGACTACGAAACGATCGAGATCGCCTCCGGACGTGAATACCACCCTGCCCTGCGTGCTTTCACAAAGTCGATACGCGAAACGAATGTCTTCCTCCGACTGTGACCAGCTGGGAACCAGGAACATATTGATTGTGATGTCATCGCGCGCGCACATCCGGCCTTCCCGCATTGTTGCTTCTTCTGTGAGTGGATGCGGCGGGTAGAGCATGTAGAGTTGCGAGTCGTCAAAGTGTGCAGTCGGCAAACCGTCAGTGATCAGCACGATCTGCCGGTTGGGCGTATCCTGAGCCGCGAGCATCGTTCTCGCCAGTCTTAGTGAATGCTGGATATTAGTGAAGTGCTGGTGCACCATGTGTTCACTGACATCTTCGCGAGCCATATCAACACGTTGCCGGACGACCGGATCATGGATCGTCACATTTTTCGGCATGAGATCGATAATCTCGCCCGGGCGTCTCGGCTTGGCAAATGTGTACATCTCGATGAAGTTCAGGTAGTCGCCCGGATACTCGCTGCGAATCAACCCTTCCATCGCCAGCGCCATGCGTTTGACGTTGATGTATTGACCGTCATAGCGCATCGAGCCGCTCATATCCATGATGACGACCGTGGCGCATTTCGGATTGTTTCGAGTCCGGTGAATTTCGATATCTGATTGCTTCAACTGTAACGGGCCGTTTTCACTTCCCTGCCGTAACATGGCGTTGATAAACGTCTGCGGAATATCCATGTTGGTGATCGAGTCACCGAATTCGTAGGGTTTGGTCTGCTGAAGTTCGACGGCACCTTCGCCCGTAATTTCGCCGCTGTGACGACCTGAGCGTGATGCGCTCAGGTTGCTGAAAATTTTTGAGAGCAGTTTCCCTTGAAAGACTCGATAGGCTTTGGGGGTCAGCTGGAATCGCCCTCCGTCTTTTTGCAACCCTTGCTGCTCGGCTTGTTCACGAACGTAGTTCTCGATCATCCGCTGCATCTCTTCGAGCGAGTGCATCTGATCCTGAGATGCAAACTCACCAAGTTTATCCATGTCGATGATGGCGATCTGAGCGTTTTCACGAGCCTCTTCCAGCTGCTTCAGAAGTTCATCTATCTTCTCAAGAATCTCTTTGATCTCGAGAGCCTCCGGCACCGTCATCGATTCGCTGCCGGTAAACTCGTAGTTCGACGCCAGTTGATCAATTTGTAACTTGTCCTCAAGGCGAGCCATCAGCGAAACGACATGCTGAGCTTCCGGACTTCCGTCGTTATTGATGCCGTAGAATGCGCGCTCGAGGTCCCAGAGCTGCGTCTCGGCAACGGCACGTCGAATCCGGCCATGTAGTTCCGGTGAGACTTCCGGCGGCGGATTCTTCGCCTTTTTGCGGACCAGTTTCGTCGCGAGCTGGACCACGGTTCGCGTTTCATATCGCTCAAGTATCTGCCGCTTCTTCTCTTCCAGCATTGCCTTGATCATGTCGATGCTCGGGCCAAGCTGGCTGAATTGTGACGGGTCGATGTGAATCGCGCGAGCCAGTTCTTCCTCGGTCAATTGGCGCATGGAGCCATACGCCAGCATTTGATTCATCAAAGGTGAAACGAAATCCGGCGGCGGCTTGGTCGGGCTTGGAAAGCGCTTAGGATCATACTTGATGTACGTGTGTAGCACGCCACCTCGTTCTCCACGTAGTCCGTCTTGTTTCCCGTCTTTTCTATTCATCGGCTCACCATGAGCACAGGTGTTTCAAGCATGGTAGTTCCGCTCAGCTATTGGTCGTAACCAATAAAACAGCGATTAGATTTCGTACTCCGTATGTCCGTGCTGCTGCGACCGGCTGATAAGATCCATCGCATACATCCCTGCAAGCACAAACTCAACACACGAAGCGCGAACGGCGGGGTCTTCTGACGCGTTGACTTCGAAAGCTTTTTCCCAGGCGGGAGGGACTCGTTTCAACCGGTCGGCATAAGCACTGGAGGGAATCATGTCTCCGACCTCAAGAGTAACGCCACGTTCAAAGATTTCGGTGATGTTTTCCAGCCCGTGTTCCGTTACGTACTCCTCGAAAACAACCTTGATCGCTTCGGCAATGATGCTGTCGATCACCTGCTGTTCTGACATCTGGTGCGTTCCCATCAGATCGAGTTCGAGTTTTCCCAGTGAAGACGTGACAAGATGCGCGAGGTCACTGATTCGTGGAACTGCCGGATTTTCACCCAGAACGACTCCACGGTGCCGGGCGCTGGAAATCATCGTGCGATAGTTGGCGATGCTCAAACGCGCGCTGACTCCGGATTGTTGATCCACGTATCTGCTTTTTCGGGCCTGGAATGAAATCTGTTCACAGATCTCTTTCATGAAATAAGGCACACGAACCGGGTAATCGCCGTCGAGGTCAATGCCGGCCTCCTGCTCCATGATTTGAATGCCCAGGTCACGTTCAAGCGGATAGTGAGTCTGGATCAAGGATCCGATCCGGTCCTTTAGTTGCGGAATTACCTTTCCGCTACGATTGAAAGTTGAAGGATTGGCCGAGAACAAGATCAGGACGTCGATGTCGAACTTGATCGGGAAGCCACGGATCTGCACGTCACGTTCTTCGAGGATGTTGAACAGGCCGACCTGAACCAGTTCGTCCAGTTCCGGTAACTCGTTCATCGCAAAAATGCCTCGATGCATTCGAGGTATCAGGCCGAAATGCAAGGCTTCCTCGGTGGACATACTGACCCCGCCGGCAAGTTTGGCCGGATCAATCTCACCAATGATATCGGCGAACTTGGTTCCCGGTGCGAGTCGCTCGGCATAGCGGTCCTCACGTTTCCACCATTTGATCAGGATGTCCTGCGCTTCGCGTTCGGCAACAAAGTTTCTAGCCATGGTGCTGATCGGATTGGCCGGGTCCTCGTGAAATGGACATCCGGGGATATCGAGATACGGAATCTCCTCATCCAGCAGGCGGACCAGCCCGCGCATCATCCGACTTTTCGCCTGACCCTTTTCGCCCATGAACAGCATGTCATGGCCGGAGAGAATGGCGATGTTGATTTCCGGGATTACGGTGTGTTCGTAACCGACGATTCCTGGATACAACTCGTCGCCATCGGCGAGCAATTTCAGGAAATTATCCCGAATCTCTTCATGGACAGATTTGGACACCCATCCGGAATCATAAAGCTCTTTTAAGTTGGTAGGTTGTCTGGTGGTAATGGTTGACATTCGAGTCGATTCGCTCCATCAGAATTTGGCTGCCCGTTTGCAGCAGAAATCGGTCTTTGAGATCAGTCTGAACGTCGGCGCGCTATGAAAAACGCCTGCCGGAATAACTTGAAATGACATTATACGCATGTGCGTGTCTGATGTTGTCCATCGGTTGACCGCAGATCCGGAAGGCGCATAACCCGCCTCTTTCACGGCTACGATTCTCGCGCGGTTGCGAATTGAGACAATCGCTTGCCAGTTTTGCGACGACGATTGTCGCTGCGTGAGACGGAATCGTTTGCAGCTGTTCACGGCGGAAGTGTTGTCGCCGCTACAGAAAAGCAGATGAAGCGTTGGCAACGCGGCTTATTTTTCCGCTAGCCATGAAGTATTTGTGTCCATCGTTGCAGGCACAACACGATCTGAACTAATCTGATGAGCGTTCGCGGTTGCGTTCTCAGACTACTTTTTTCATCGCGACGGACTGTCACGAATCAGGAACCCTTATGCACCGCCGAAATTTTCTGAAAACGTCAGCTTCCTGCGGGGCTCACGTTCTTGGCCTGGCCATGTTTGCTCCGACATTGACACGAGCTGCTTTTGCACCGCTTCAGGATGACGATGTTATCGCGACTGAAAAATGGGGACGGCTGGAGCGGATCCACGACGGGGTCTGGGCGTTGATTTCAACTCCTTTCGGCGATGAGGGTGACTTCACAACGGTTTGCAATGGCGGAATCATCGCAGGTGAAAACGGAGTCCTTGCGGTCGAGTCATTTATGCAAGCCAAAGGAGCTACGTGGCTCGCTGAACAGGCAAAGCAACTGACTGGCAGTTGGCCGACCGATGTGGTTTCAACTCACTATCACGGTGATCATACCGCAGGTCATAAGGGCTATTTCACCGACGATCACGAGCCGAGAGTCTGGCTGACCGAGTCCACGCGCGCCGCTGCGGAAGAAAGTTTCGGTGAACGTGGAATGGAGGAAAACGAATTTCAGAATGTGTCGGTGATTGACGGGGAACAAGGCGGCACTATCGACCTTGGAAACCGGCAGGTCCGACTGGTCCCCCGCAGCGGGCACACGGCCAGCGACGTAACGATTGAACTGGTCGAGCCGAAAGTGGTCTGGTGTGGCGATCTGTTCTTCAATCGGATGTTTCCGAATTACGGCGATGCGATGCCTGGAAAACTCAACGAATATTCCAACTCGATCATCGAGGCCTCAGATGTTACCTACGTCCCCGGCCACGGACCTGTTGCTGACGTCGAGGCGCTGAACAAATACAAAGAGTTTCTCGCTTACATCGAGGAACAGGCGCGCGTCGCTCACGACGCTGGAAAGAGTGCTGAAGAAGCAACCGGAGATTTTGAGTTGCCGGATTCGTTCTCGGAGTGGATTGTCTGGTCGCCGGACAACGCGACGAAGGCCTTTGATGCATGGTTCCGTGAATGGGAGCCTGCTGATTCCGAACGGTCATCCGGCGATACCGAAAGCGGCGGTGGTTAAGCGGGTGTCGAACCTATCCTTCCGGACGGATGACAATATCGTCAGACGACTCCGTCAATTCAATCTCAAACTCCCAGTCTGCCGAACCCGCAGTGCGCCGCGCGTTGTTGAATGAATAGGTATGTGGTCTCGGAGCAAACGTTCCGACGATTCTCAATTTGCCCGGACGCAGGTTCGTCAATCGAAAAACAGCTTTATCTCCCTCGATGGAAAAAGAAAGCCGTTCCGATCGGGCATACGCCCATGACGACTCGTCGTCGCCTCGCAGCATTTCAAATTCCTGATCCCAGTGTGCGGCAAGGTTCTGCAACTGTTCAGGCGTCCCGTGGATTTCACCTTTGATTTCCACAAAATTTGAAAGGAGGACATCTCCCGCGTCATCACCGGCTTTAATCGGGCCGATAAATTTCGACGCCAGGTTTCCAATCGGCTCGACATAAAACCAGTAGACCTTATCCCCGGGTTGATCTGCCTCGCCGGCAGTATGGTGTTCGAGAAAGTCAATTCTTACGTTGCCGGCGTTATCTGATGAGCCGTAAACAGGGCCTTCCAGACCCTGAACTGGATAGGGATCTGAACCTGCGTTCTCGAAAGAGTGGTTGAAGTAGCGAACATTGACTCCCTCAACCGGAGTGCCGTTTTCGTCAATCAGGCGCAAGGTCGCCGGTATCGAGTTTTCAAGCTCAACTACATTGGCTCTTTCGTTGCCGGGGTTTTGCACCACGGAGGTTCCGGCTACCGCTCCCGGAATCCTGAATTCGACTGACAGGTCCTCGCCGGTACAGCCGTCAACGTTCGTGATCGTGCTGTTGATCCGGCCCTCAAACAACACCTCCTCCTTGCCGCGATGTTTGACGCGGATGTATCCGTCATCTGCATAGGTTCCGTCCGGCCTGTCAAAGCGCAATTGAAACGTCAAAGTCGGGACAGCGTCGTTATCATTTCGTTCACGGATCGTGAGGTCGGTTGTTCCTGTGCGGATTTGCTGGTCAGCGATTCTCAACTCGTGCACCATCCGATAAATTCCCGGTGCACCTTCAACGACGCTTCCTGTCGGGTGATCGAATACCGCTTCATCTGCATCCACCGAGAAACCGATTGGCGGTGCGGGAATGACGACAACTTCTTTAGGTTCAAGCACCCAGGTTTTCCGCGGAGTAATGCCGGAGTACCAGGTGCCGGAGAGCATCTGCTCACCCTCGCTCGTAACGAGGTATGTCATGTCATCCTGTCGCCAGACTTCTGACTCCAGTTCGATCGCGGCGTTACTGATGTTCTGAATGTGGAAATTGACCGAGACTCTCGACTCAATTGGAAATGTAGTTGCGGCATACTCAGCAGGATTTTCAATTCGGGAATCCGCCATTCTGTATCGCGCGGCGACTCGCAATGAGCCAACCGGATCGCCCCAGTTGAGCGAAGGAATTTCATCTTCAGTCGGGCTTAACAGACTGATCATCTCAGAATCTGCGGCCAGCTGGCATGTTTCCCCACCATTGTATTGAATCCGCAATCTGTATTCGCCTGCCACGATTTTCGATTCAAGAGCACTGTCCCATCGCAACGGATACAGCAGCATCAGTATTGAGTCACCGGGCTCAATGCTCTCGAGTCTGCTCATGGAGACCGGGGATAGTGCGGGATGCTCCACCTGCAATGCATCGGACGGTCCTTTGAACAGGTTGCCTTCACCGTCGGTAAGCTCGCACTTGAACAGCCAGTGCGCAAGAGACGCTGTCGCGCTTTTGCCCGCGAATCCACCTGATACGTTGTCTTTGTAGCGGACTCCGCGCAGCGATACCGGCGACTCACTGCTGTTCCTGATCTCCGCGACCAGAGTAACTTCCCGCGGTACATTGAATTCGGTTTGGCGCTGGTCGATGTCAAATTGCGGAGACTGTTCATCCATGGCCGGGTTTACCGGCAGGATACGCATTTGCAGACCGTTGTCTGACGGTCCCCAATCTTGAGCGGTTGCCATTTCAGAGACCGAAAGAACAAAAAAACAGCCCGTGAGAAATAGAAAAAGTCGCACAGCAATTCCTCGCAGCAGATTCTGAATGACGGCTTTCGTCGTGCGGCTTTCGCTTGCATTTGGAGCGAGTCTCATCGGTATTCCTGATCATTCTTTTTTGAGGGACGGGATGCCAACGTATTTATTACGATCCAGCACTGTATTCCTTAACAATTTTTCCTGTTTTCAAGGCGACGGTCGCCGTCGCGGACTGCCGGATCGCAAATCACTGTGATATCGACGAGCGGGCTATTCCATATTTGTCGTTAATGCAAAGATATGACCTGCAGCACAGGTTGTCGCGTAGTCCTAACATGCAGATGGAATCCAGATGCCGGAAACTGAGTTTATCTTTTTTGACCTTGGCAATGTCATTACGTTTTTCGATCGTGACCTTGCGTTCAACCAGATTGCAGAAATTTCTGGTGCCAGCGCGGATCGAGTTCGAGCAGTGCTAATGGATGACGGGCTGCAAAACAGATACGAGACAGGCGAGGTATCAAGTCAGGAGTTTTTCGACGAATTCTGTTCTGCGACAGGAACTTCGCCGGAGATGAGCGAACTTCTGTTTGCCGGCAGCAATATGTTCAGCTTGAATTTCCGCATCGTCCCGTTGCTCGCGCAATTGCGCGCGGTTGGCTATCCGATCGGGATCCTCTCGAACACCTGCCCGGCTCACTGGGATTATGTCTGTGAGCGGTTCACGATGGTCGGCCGTGCATTTTCCACGACAGTGCTGAGTTTCGAGTCCAGGAGCATGAAGCCGGACGGCGGTATATACAAAGACGCCATTGAAGCGGCTGGATGCCAACCGGAAAAAATCTTCTTCACCGATGACTTACAAGCCAATGTCGACGGAGCGAAAGACGCAGGAATTGATGCGGTGCTTTTCGAATCCGCATCAGCTCTTTGTATTGAGTTACAAAAGCGCGGCATTCGCATCAATCTCTAATTTGCCCTCCTAAGTCAGGTCCCGATTCAAACGTGCGGTCTGGTTACTATGAACAATGAATCAAACTACAGCGACCCGAACGAAACGAATCCAAGTCGCGGCGACGGTTCCGGTGGGACGCCATCTGGAAACAGCAGAATCAGGCGAGCTTCCTGGCGTCCCGGCTGGCACGAATTGGACCAGCCGGTAGCAACCGGTCAGATGGGTGAGTTCGAGTTTTTTGCCGATGTGCCCGAAAGTATGTCTGATGCAGGGACGTTCGACCTCGTTTTCTTCAATCAGTTGAAGTCGGATACGGAGACACGTACGTGTTCCGCGAAAGTTGTCGCTATCGAACATCCTGAACTCGGACCGCTTGAGCGGATTGATACGTGTGGCCTCGACTACATTTTCGTAAAAGGCGATGGCGAACAAGTCGTGGTCGATGCGGAAGAGGATCCGGGCAGCACCGCCAGCAATTCTGTGAACGTCACGGACTGGAGTGTTGTTGTGACGCTTGAAGTGACGGCAACGCCAGATGATGCGGTTGCATAGCAATTACTGCTTCGTCCGATACCTTTTCAGGCAGCCCGGACGACTCTGAAGCAAACCATTTGTTACTGGTGGCGTCGTAATGCAAATGACGTTTTGATCTTTGCCTATCAGAGATTTCCTGAATAACTGAGTTCGAGAGGTGGATTCTGGAGTTGCCGCCCGAGAGTCGCAGTATTCAAAGTGACCAGTCCTACCCTCAGGCAGGTTGCTCCGGTTGGTGAAGTTTTTTTCGGAGCGCCACCTGATGAAGGATTCGGAAGAGCAGAATCGACGAAGCTTCCAGGGGATGCCTGCCGGTTTCATTTTTTGCTTGGAGCCGGGCAACAGGAATTGATTGATGCCTATGTCAGGTCAGAGTATCCCCGAAAGACTACGATACTCAGCGTCGGGAGCTCAAGTTACTATCAAGGCGACTTTGACAAGATTCCACCCGATGACGCCGGATCGGTGGAAAACTTGTTTGCGTCGACAATGCCATCGAGGCCGCATCTGTTCTGGGTTTATCTACATCAACCTTGTCATTGCGACAATGAAAATTTCGAGCTCGTTTACTATGAGATTCCGGAGCAGTTCTGGAGTTGGCAACCCGGCAACGATTTCTATTCGTTGGTAGTTGAAGGAGCGTTTGTTACGGGAACGTGACAACATCTGGAAAGATCCGCACTTGCCGATCGAATCTCAAAGGAAAACATGGAAGCCTCCCTTGCTGGCATCGTTTCGCCCGGTGATGTTGACGAAGTCTGACTAAGCCGGATTCTGATTCTGTCAGGATATTGATTTGATATTTGACCGTGGCACTGTTCGAAAAGAAACGTTTCGTTACGCGGCCGGTTACCTCGGACTTGCGACAGTCGGTGTGTTCGTAATTTCGTTCTTTGTGTTTGCAATCCTCACGCCTGATTTTGATTTAGTTAATGACTATATCAGCAGGCTCGGCGCGAAAGGTCAGCCACATGCCGTTTGGTGGAACCTGACTGGATTTGTGGCGGTCGGAATACTGTTTGCGTCGTTTGGCTGGAGTTACGGCCGGTACATTGGAGATACAGTCACATCAGCGCTATTGGCGATTGCAGGTTTGGGATTTGCCATGGGGGCGATTCCAACAGATCTTCTGAATGAAGCCTCGCCGCTTTCCAGGGTTCATTTCGCTTCTATCTGTGTTTCACTCGCTGCCTGGTGTTTCGTTCTGGCCAGGATGGGGCATGTTGGTTCGGATGACGAACTGGTAAAACGCACAGCCAACTGGACAGCCGCTCTCTCGATCGTCCCCATGGTCGGGCTTGCAGCTGGAGTTTTCGCTGCGCCGGTTTCACACAGACTGGTGCTTTGTGTGGTGTTTGGCTGGATCCTGGTCGCGTCAGCAAGACTACTTTTTCACTCGTTCGCAATCGCGGATTGTCCGGAGTAACGAATGGATGGGCTGTTTCGCTTTTCCGGAGCTTCGCGGAAAAACATTGAGGTTGAAGCGTGGTTGAATGAGCAGAAGGGTGGGCTCGGTGCGATAGCCAGATGCTGGTTTCAAGCCATGTCGGATTGCGGCCCGGATGTTAACGGAGTCCTGCACGACGGGCACCCGACAGCTTGCGTCACAGATGCCGCCTTTGCTTATGTAGACGTATTCAAAGCTCATGTTAATGTCGGCTTCTATCGTGGATCGGAACTAGCCGATGCTGGCGGTATCCTGCTGGGAACCGGTAAGTTGATGCGGCATGTCAAAATTCGTCCTGATGACGAAGACATAACCGAAGAATTGAGTCAGCTGATCAAGATCGCCTATCAGGACATGCGAAGCCGGCTTTGATCTTGTAGAACCGCGATTATAAAAACAGCAAACACCCCTCCCCGTATTTATTTATGAACTCTACAGTTGTAGCCCGCGTATCCTTCGTTCTGGCTTTGCTCATCACGGCGCTGACTGGCTGCGGCGACTCAGCGGGTCCGTCAAAAGACGGCGGCGAAATGGCAACCAGCGATGCATTGCGAAGCGAGCTCTACGCAATGTGGATGGCAAATATTGTCAAGCACGAAGGGCGTACTGAAGAGCAGGCTGAAGAGCGGCTCGATGAATATGTGGACAAGCTCATCGAGGCTATGCGGGAAGTCGAGCCGACGTTTTTGTTGGTGACTTCGGGAACAGAAGCAGAAATTATTTCCGGGCAGATGGCTACGGAATCGGAACGACGAGTCAGCGAAAATCTGACTCCATTCACGCGGAATTCAACGCTTGTCGAGGACCTGCTTGAACTTCGGGAGTCGGGCGGGATTTCACCGACCGGATTGGAACTGCTTGCGCAACTTCTGGAAGTACGTCGGGTAATAGAAATCGAAAATACGGAATCCGAATAATGCGGCTTAGTCGTCGGTCGCGTTTGTGATCACGTGTATGATATGCGCTTCCATTGTTGATTGATTCTCTGTTGGAAAACCGGGCGCCTTGCATGCCGGGAGCCTTGAATATCGGGGGCCTTGAACAAGGATCGCCTGAATTGTGTCCCCTCTAAAACTGATCGACTGTTTCAAATATTTAGCCGGCGCTCGACGCCGAAGATGATATGAACATGTTTAACGGTGTCGTCTCAAGACGCCGATTCGCTGCAGGACTGTTTTGCATCGTCGCTTGCGCCGGAACTGTTTTTACGGCCCATTTGTTCGCACAGGATTTTCGTACACAAGACTCTCCTGCGATTCGGGCTCCGGTTCCACCGGGCGAACAGCCACGTGCGCAGCTGCCGGAGCCACAGGAACAGATTCCTGCGTTTCCACGTCGCAATGTTCGCGACAATGTAGAGCCGGCAATGCCGCAGAGGCCGCTGGTACAGGACCCGGCAATCGCGATGCCGGATCTTTTGATGCGCAATCCACCGGTTGTTACCAGAGTCGAAGCGCTGGCGGGCCGTCCGTTCGGGATCGGCCGGATTACATTTCGACTGCTGGGCGGTGACGAGATGATTCTTCGCACCGGTGCGACGTTGTTGACTGATACAGACAATCGCGTCTTTTATCCGGTGATGACGAAGACGCCGGTACGGAATTTCTTTTCGCGAATTACGGGTAACCGCCGCAATGAGCCGGAGAACGTTCACGAGATCTGGTTCCTTTTCAAAGGTGATGAACCATTGAACCTGGTACTGGATGGCTCGGGAACGGTCCAATTACCTGTTCAGGTCCAGTTCGCCGGAGCCCGGGATTTCGAACGCTTTGCGTCACAGTGGTGGAATGAGTTCTACGCGGTCGCGGAACGCCAGGCGACTGAAGGGGACTATCCAGGCATCGTTGAGTCCTATTTGACGGCGATGCTTAGCCGGAGGATTGGAGTTGCAAATCCAATCGCCGGGAATGACCGGCGAGACCCTCTCCGCCAGACGTTTGAACTTCTATTTGATGTAGAGTCATTGCGGATCGATACGATCAAGCGATCCATGGCCGGATTGATGAACGTCGCCTTACAGGATCAGGTTGTTCTGCCGCCGCCCATTGAGTGGACACCGCTCGTTGTAACCGATCTGCCCGCGGACATTGCAGTCGAGCCGATGGCTCATTGTGTTCCAGGCGAGTGTTTCTATCTGCGATTTGGAACGTGGTCCAACCAGATCTGGTTCAAGAAGCTCACCGAGGAATATGGCGGTGACCTGACCAGAATGGTCTCGTTGCGCGGCTTCCAGAACCGGATTCAAAGTAAGTTCCTCAATCAGCTTGCCATTGAGTCGACTGAGTTCGACCAGCTGTTTGGCGGAAACCTGATCGATGATGTCGCGGTCATAGGCACCGACCTGTACACCAGCGAAGGTGCCGCGATCGGCGTAATGCTGCATTCGACAAATTCAGAAATGTTGTCGAACAATCTCCGGAACAAACGGAGGAGATTTGCCCGTGAGCATCAGGATGAAGGGGCAACGATTGAAACGATCGAGTTTGAAGGGGCTACGATCGAGTTCCTTTC
>JBCCFB010000066.1:0-25984 GCA_039029995.1 Planctomycetota bacterium | reverse complement strand
TGAACTCACTGTGGACTGGTTTGATTTTGCATCGCCATTGACGGCCAGAGCCGTTGTAGGTCTCGGAATGGTTGCCCGTGCAACCGGCCGGCAACAGGCGGGTGAACAGTTGTTCGAAGTCGCATTGATGTCAGGCGACAGGGGCATCACAACCTCCATTGATTCGTGGCGGCTGACCAGTGCAGCGTACAACGGGGATTTTGACGGGGCTGCCGGAATTGCTGAGTCATTCCAGTCGACGGGAGACCCGGGGGCCGACTACGCGTTCCGGATTTTGTGTGCCAAGACGGGTAACGCTGTTTTTTCTGAATCGGAGTCTGCTGCACGGCGGATTTTCCAGGCTGGAATTGTAGAACTGACTCGTTCACGAAATGCGGAGGTCCTGGAGGATCTCTCTACGATTATCGAGCCCGAGTTACTTGCGCTCTCAGGCGAGTTCTATATGAACTGGGTAAACGGACTGATCGAGTCCCGCAAAGCACAGCTAGCCGGAACGGAATCTGATCTCGAGCGCGCGCGGCTGACGCTCGAGCGCGCAGTAAGTGCCGCAAAAGCCGACGTGGATGCAGACGACGTCGCAAGATGTCAGTACGCGCTTGGCTGGGTTTACTACCGCGAACGCGAGTTCGAGGAAGCGGCCGGCCTGTTTGAGTCCGTTGCCAGCCAGCTTCGCGACTCAGACCGTGATCTTGCGACCGAGGCACTCTGGTTTCAGATACAGGCATTGATTCAGGTCAGTCGTGACAATCCGAGGCGAACCGCGCGCACGTTCGCGGCAATGGATCGAATGCTCAACTGGTTCCCGGAAACGGGTTATGCGAGGCAGGTCGAATTCGAGAAAACTTTGCTGGAGGTCAGAGGACTTCCGCCGGGCGAGGCGATGCGTCGCCTGCAGTCTGTTGAACCCCGGCCTGAAAACTATCACCGGGTAGTCTATGAGATGGCTGCAGTGCAATACGAAATGTGGCTGAGAAGTTATCGTTCCGGTGCCGCAACAACTCTTGCCCTGCTGGATCGACTCATTCAACTGGAGGCTGTTCACCGGAATCTACCTGAGGCTCCTGACCAGCGAAAACTGAAAGTGCTGCTGCTGGTTGTGGACTCGATGTTAAAGACTGGAGACAGGCTCAGCGACGTCCAACTGTTGATGGATTCCGCCGGCGAACTGGCACAGCCAATGGCCGGAGATGTAGACGTTGCCGGATCGTATGTCGAATACCGCTACTATCGTTTTGTCTTTGATCAGTTGCGTGGAGAGACAGGACTGGTAGAAGATGCTCAATGGCTGGTCGAAAATGCCCGTGGAACATCGTTTGAAAACACCGCTTTGGTTTATCAGGCGCAGCAGGCTGATTCGTTGATCGCCAACGAGTCTCACTACACGGCGATTCTGGACGGCGGTGATTTGGACCTCGAGACCGTGCGAAGCGCAATCACGATCTATAACCGGCTCGCAGAGCTTTCCGGAACGTCGGAAGAGAAGCTGAGAGCCAGTTCTAATTCCCGCTTTATCGTGTTTCGACTTGCGGAACTCTACTACTTCGCAGGTCGCTGGAATCTTGCCGACACTCTGAACGCTTCGCTTCGTGAGATCCGCCCGCTTGAACAGAGTTATCTTGTGCAATCAGCGCGTATTCAGATGAAGACCGGCGACTTCGAAGCGGCGCGACAGTCATGGCAGACGATTGTCAACGGAGTCGAACCTGGAACCGAACCCTGGTTTGAAGGTCGTTACCAGATGGTCAACTGTCTAATAGAAACAAACCCCGTGCAGGCGCAATCGTTGTACTCGAGAACCGTTCGATTGAGTCCGGGAATGCCCGATCAATGGCGTAACCGGTTTGACAAGATCGGTGAAACATTTGAACAATAACAGGCAAAAGCTGCGTTTCTGAGTCCGGAATCGCAGACTAGAGCTCATCCTCCAGACGATTCGACTGTGTCAGACAACAAACCGGAACAATCCGATACTTCCGGCAGGCATCGCAACGGGTCCGGGCAGATGGATCCTCGATTGAAGCGGTTCCTTCGTCAGGCACGCGCCGTCATCGCCGCCGAGCGAGGACTCAACGCACAGAGTCGTCTGACGTTGCAATCGATTGCCGGGCAGACCGGGCTGCCACCGGAATTGTTCAACCGGGCGATCGAGTGGCTACAGCAGGCCGAGGGCGCTCCGCTGAACCTGGAAAGATACGAAAAGGCGTTTGCCGACTATCTCGATTCACGGTTTGCGAAACTGAAGAACAAGATTCTATCGGCAGGCCTTGAAGAACGAATTCTGGAACGGGCACGCCGAAAGTACCAGGTAGCCGAAGTTCGCGCACAGCAGATTATCAATCATCGGGCGACGGTGTTTGGAATCAGCCGGATTTCCGGCCGTGAAGCGGAAGAATATGTCGTCGGCGTTATTCATGAAAAGGTTGGAAGAAAAGCGGCGATCGATGATGTTGACAGGCAGATGCTGCACAAGGCAGCCGAATCGTGGGGTGTCAGTCCGGATCGTGTAGACGAAATCATCCTTGAGTGCCTCGCCCCGAACCGGGAGCAGCGAGGTAACAGAGCAATAGCCTTTACGATTGTTGGAATCCCGGTATTGCTGGTATTGATCGCGGTTGCCGGCTACTTTGCCGGCTGGATTCCTGGGTCGTCAGATGGTCTGGAGGGTTCAGGAGGAGGTCCGGACGCAGGCGTCCCGACAGTTACAGGTTTTGATCCCGCTGACCTTACGTCTGCAGGCTGGCCGGAATGGTGGACAGAACTGATCAATGAGAAGACGAGCGCTCTGGCGGGTTCGAACGACTGGTTCAGCAAAACGGTTCTGCAGATCGCCAGTCCCGTTGCTGAGAATCGGCGCTCGGGATACCAGCAACTTGTTAAGTCGCTCGTTGAGAATGATTTCCGTGAGCAGGACCGGTTGGACGAACTTTTCAGTGCGTACTACTTCGCTGAGCCAGATGACCTGATCGCAGCCGAGATCGCAGCGCGGATCGAGTCTGCATTGAGACCTTCTTCTTCCAGCATGCCGGCAGATATCGAATCCGTCGGGGCCGCATTCCGTGCCAATCGTCTGCTCGCAAGATTGCTGTTTCCGGACGAAGAACAGTTCGTATCGGACGTTGACATCGCTGAACGCAAATCGCTTCTGGCAGCGAGTGTCAGGCTGGCGCCCGGGCTCGACCCCGAAGCAATGAACTACCAGTCATACCGTGATCAATCCTCCAGAATTCTTGCAATCGACCAATGGAACCACTTGCTACAGACGAGTTGGAGTGCGCCGTCACGGGCCGCAAAGGTTGTTCAACCACTCTACGACCAGACGGTTGATCTTCTTGAACGGCCGATGGTCAATCAATTCCGGATGCGCTCAATTGAATCCACCTTGAATGCTGATCCGTCACGATTTTCCGATATGCAGAATGCAATCAGTGAAGCGATTCGAGCAGCAGATGAAATCAAGGTTCAGGAATGGATACGGTATTACTTTACGATTGAAGAGGGCGCGCTGAATGAATTTCTCGGCTCAGAACTGCTTCGACGATGCGAACTGGAGCCCGACTCCGGGACAGATGTCCGGTCAGCACTGACCGTCTATCGTGAATCGTATCAAAACCGGCTTCTTACTCCTGTGGTTGCCCGCAGTGAACAGGCGGCACAGGTTGCAAATGAAGTTCTGGATGCTGTCGGAGCAAACAATGAAGGATATTCACCACAGCTGATTGCGGAATCTGTTCGAGCTTCCAACGCGGCGCTTGCGTTTGCCGTTGCGATTGAATCAGCGAGCGAGAACTTCTCGGCGTTTGATTCGATTGTCGCTTCCGGGCAGCCGGAACTGGTGATCGTTCCGGCGGTCGACGGAGAAAACGACCAAGCTGCGGTACACGACGGTCCGACCAATTCAGACTTGCGTAAGAAAAATGAGATGCTTGGCCGGCTAAGTGATCCGGCAAGCGAACCGATCACCAGAATGGGTGCATTTGAACAGTTCTCAAGGGTCGTGTCCCGCTTTCCCGATCTCGCGTACGCCGATGCGGTAAAGCTTGCAGACTATCTGCTGACGGGCCTGGAGCTGGAAGAATGGCTGAATGTTGAGAAGTTCCTGACCGAATTTGCAGAGCTGCCGTCACTGAAGATTGCGATTGCGGACAGGCTGGCGAATTCATCAGCAGGCATCGATCAGATTCTTACATTGACAAATATGCTCGTGGACTCGGATCGATTTACGGCGTCAGGAAACGGTGCCTGGAAAGACGAACTCGCCAGCTTTCTGCTGGATGCTGCAACTGAGCAGCTGAGCAGGGACATCAAGTTGAATCCAACTGCTAACGGTGCATCGTGGTCAGTCCTCGAGTCATATTTGCATCGAGGGTACGCTACACGTCTCGGACTCGTTGCGTCTTTCGAAGTAAATGCGCCGGCGTCCGAAGAACCGGTGGCGAGGCTGGCCGCACTGATTGTCGAAGCGACGATCAACAACAGCAATCCGGGCCAGATAATGACAAACCGCCGAAGACAGGAGGTGACACGTTCACTCGAGCTGGCGAGATTCGGTGCGGATAACGAGATGGCGCGGCTGCTTCTGACGAATCAGGTTTATATTGCCTTGCTGGCTGAAGAGCTTTCCAGCCGATATCCGGACCAGCGCTGGGATTTTCAGCAAATCGTCTCGAAATACGAACTTGACTGCAAAGTCGCGAATCAACTGGGCGAACGATTGTTCCTCGCGGAGATAGCCATACTTCGGCTCCTCGATCTCAGGCGCTCACTTGCTATGGAGCTGAGAAAGAACTGGTAATGAAAGATCGACCGAGAATTCTCCGGCATATCGCAATGTTGATGCCAGCGCTGAAACAACGGTACTGCGAATCAGGCAAACGGGCGGGGTATGCCATTGCATTTATTGCCGTCGTGCACCTGATTATTGTTACGGCTTCCGGTGACATGATCATCGTGGAGGGCCGTGAAGCTCCGGTTTACGGACGTTATGCAGGGACACAGATCGATGAGGACGGAAAGGAGATCGTTGTCTTCAGGCCACATCGTCTAGACCAGTCGGGTGCCAGCCGGATCGTATTTGCGAGAGAACTGGTTCGAACTTTGATTATCAACATCGAACCGGAGCGCTTGGAAAGACTCGATCCGGTATTCCCGGCAGCTTATCGTGACTATGCCGAAGAGCTCGCCATCCAGAGCGCTGACCCGGAAGCGCGCGAACTGGCCATTCGCCTTTACCTGATCGTCGTTGTCTCGGGTGATGAAGACTTGAAAAACAGCGCTCTAGCGGGGCTTGTACCGCTCGCCAGAAACGATGAGGAGAGGCGGAAATTCGAGTTACTCAGGTTTATGGCCGGTGGCTCCGTTGGTGGAAATACTGCAGCGGCTTTCGTTGCCAGAGACGACGATCCGATCGGCTCACTGAGTGATCGCTCCTTCAACTCCATTTTGCAACTGGTACGGGCAGTGCGACGGCAGGACGAAGTAGCCGCAATCGATCTACTTGGCATCATGCAGGGGAGTGATGAAATCGAGGCAGCGCTCATTGAGCTTGATTGCTCGGTCGATGAACTACGCGAACAAGCACTGTCCACAGAACCACTTCAGCCGTCGTTGCTGCTGAAATTACTTCAAATTGAGCAGCAGCTTGTTTTGATTCAATCGGGGCAGGTGACGCGAATCACTCGAAATCGGGACTGGGCAGCACTTGCAGAGGAACCGGGTGACTACTGGGTTCAGCTTCCCACTCCTGAAAATGTCACGGAATTCGACCCGACACGTAACCGGTTTAGAAACGGTGAGTGGACGGGCGAATAGGTCCGTTTTCAGTATGTCGTTTGATAAAAACGATGCCAGCGGCGTCGCGCACTCTTGCCACATCTCACCCGTCGAATTGACAGACGACAAGAGCGTTTCCAGATGCAGTGTTTCCAACTCGCATCCGGCCACCGTGTAGCTTCATCACTTTTTGAACGATGGCAAGGCCGAGTCCACTTCCAGTGCTGGAAGGTGCGATTGTGAAATCTTCGTTGGTTGCCCGTGCTATCAAGTGGTCGCTGAATGACGCGCCGTCGTTTTCAAATGAGAGGCGGTTTTCACAGACTTGAATTTCGATTGCCGCCGGCGTGGATGCGTGACGCAGAGAATTCGAAAGCAGGTTTCTGATTACGGCTTTGAGCAGACGCTCGTCACCGGTGACGGTAGTCTCCTGACAAACGAGCTTGCAGTCGACCTCATCAGGGAGGCAAACTTCGACCAGCAGATCCAGCCTGATCGGCTGCCTCTGCATGAGTTCATTTCCGGCGTCGAGACGAGCGTAGAGCAGCAGGTCTTCCATGCTGCCGGTCGCTTTGTCGATGAGAGGTGTAAGCCGCGCAAGCGAGTCTCCGGGCGGCTCGTTGCCAGCCTTTCCGGATTCAACGACCGCGCTGATCGAGGCGAGGGGGGTCCTCAATTCATGAGCCGCAGCCGAAAGGAAATGTTCTCTTTGGGCGATAAACGCGGCCAGTGGCCGCTGACTCCACCTTGCAATCAACGCTCCAACGACGACACCAGCGAGGCCGAGCAAGGTGAAAAGCACACCTGTCCATGTAAGTAGACGGGTTTTCGCGTCGATCGTTGCTTGAGGGTTCGTCGCAACGATAATTGCCGCGCGCGGGTCGAGTTGATCGACTTCGTAAGTCGGAATTGCCAGTAGTTGATACGGGTTGCCGTGCTGGTCAGTACCGGATTCAAAGTGGTCCATTCCAGTCCGCACGACCATTGCCGCAAGATCGTTCAACTTCGAATCGGTGAATCTACGGTCATCGGCAAGATGAACGACCGGCGGATCGGCCGGCTCGATGAACCACACGGCGGCTCCGGGTTCAAACAAGTCGTCATCGTATTCAAGCAAATCACTTTCAAAACTACCGTCGTCATCGAAATAGGCGAGCCCGTAAACAGCGATTGCCTGGATCCGCAATCTTGATTGCACCTGCTCCTGGTAGTAACGAGTGGCAAGCATAGATGTCACAACAGCAAAAACGAGCAGCCCGAGGATCCAGGCAATCGTCCATACGACTGTAAGACGAATCCATAGACCGGATAGCGCCGGAGTAGAATTGTTACGACTCTGATTCACGTCTTTCCTCAAGCATATAACCACTTCCGCGGATCGTTCGAATCAAGTTCGGCTTTCCGAGTTTTCGCCTGAGCGAAGCAACAAGCGCCTCCTCGACATTGGACATCGGACCACGGGTTTCATCCCAACAGGTATCGATGATGCGGTGTTTGCTGACGACCTGTCCCATTCGTGAAACAAGCAACTCAAGCAATGTGAACTCTTTAGGCCGGAGAGGTATCAGCACCCCGTCCCGTCTCACCTCTCTTCGCCCGCGATCGATCGATAAGGGACCGATGTTCATGACCGGTTTCGCGGCGACGTTTCCCCGTCGGGACAGCGTTGCGATCCGCGCGGCCAGCTCAGCCATAGCAAACGGCTTAACGAGGTAGTCGTCGGCGCCGCTTTCCAGTCCGCCTACCCGGTCATCGACACTGTCGCGTGCGGTCAGGAAGATGACCGGAGTAGTCAGACCCTTTGTCCGCCATGCATCAAGCAGCTTGATTGAATCCCCGTCAGGAAGCATTCGGTCAAGAACAATCACGTCATGCTCATACACCTCAACAGCGGCAGACGCCGATCGGCAACTGTCACATTCGTCCACGGCATGTCCGATACCGCGCATATATCGCGAGATCGCTTTGCGCAGTTCGGATTCGTCTTCAACGACCAGTATTCGCATAGAGTATCCAGAGATGCCGATCGGCGAGTGGTTTGAGGTCTCAGCTATTCCATTATTCCACGGGTTGCTGTTGCGTGACGCAATGAATCATGCCCCCGTACAAATAAGCGTTTCGAAAGTCGATTCCGACGACCGTCCGATCCGGAAATGCAGTTTGAAGAATCTGTTTCGCAACTGCATCGTTCGGATCACCATATGTCGGCATTAGAACATGACCGTTTGAGACATAAAAATTAACGTATGAGCCTTTGAAGCCTGTATTGTATCCATACGTGGTTCGGACGTTGTTCCTTGTCAAAGGTAGGTGGACTCTTCTGTATCGCTTTCCGGATACGTCGCGAGTGGAATAGAGTCGATTGATATCGCGATTCGACAATCCCCAGTATCGAAGGTCTCGACGGTTCATAGTCACGATCGTATCCGGGCGTCCGAAGCGGGCGAATCCGTCGATGTGTGTGTCCGTGATATCTTCGGTTCCACCGTCACGACCATCGAGCCAAACAAATTTCGTGACACCTAGAATCCCGGTTAGATATTCTTCAACATCATTCTGAGTCCAGCCGGGATTGCGATCGGGCTCCAGAATCGAACTGCGCGTTGCCATGAGTACGCCGTTGCCGTCGACTTCAATTGCTCCCCCTTCGATAATGAGATCATTCAGATTCATGCGGGGAAAGTCGCGCTGGTTTGCGACTCCGACAGGGACGGTATTGTCCTTCATATAGGGTGCGTCGAGTCCCCACCCGTTGAATCCCCAGTCGGCGACAACTATGTCGCCATGAGTCAGGTCACGGACGAAGATCGGGCCGTTATCTCGGACCCAGAAATCATCTGTTGGTCTGATGAGAAAGTCGACTCTTGCGAGAGGAACACCTGCGCGGCGCAACACGTTTCGGATTCGCCGTCGCTCACTGCGGTTGTATGCAATGATGTGTACGTTCTCGGACTGGACGAGGACCCGTGTCATCTCGATCCAACTTGATTCGACTTCGTTACGAAACCGTACGCCGTACGTGTAATGATGGGGCCACTGAAGCCACGTTCCTTCGTGCGGAGCTGACTCTTCAGGCATGTAACTGCTGATCTGGCTTTGAGCCGGTCGCGCATAGGTAATGAGCAGGAATGCTGCGAGGATTGCGATTGCCAATTTCCGGAGCCGTTTGTTCATCAGGGTTTCCTTTCAGTTGCGAAGGTATCAGGCGAAAATGCCTGTCTAAACAAATCTAGAAACCCAACCTGAAATTCAGCTGATATCGCATTGAAGATTCTCAATCCGGCTTAGGGTCTGTCAGCGAATAAAGGCCCCCCGACCCGAATAAAAGAGTTCCGGTTCGCGAATTTCATACGAGCAGTGCATAAATCAAGTAATCGAAACCTTGCCGACAGCAGAGGACGGGTGACGACTGTAAGCAGAATATTGATGAATAGCCGTCTCAACGCCCGTAGAATGAATGTCACTAGAGCTCCTCTATCGTCACGAATACCGTTCGGGCAACGTCTCTTCCCGCTTCCAGGGCTGTACTGATATGAAAACAAAGCGCAAACATTCGCGATCCAGTACAGGTGCTTATCAGCAACTCGAAGACCGCCGGATGTTAACAACGGCGTTGTTTGTTGACTTTGGTGATCGTTTTGTCGCCGGTGAATTGACAGACGACGTTGAAAGCCTGGTCAGTACGATGGCCGGGGCAAATCCGGCTGTCGACGGTCCGGTGCTTCGGGATTCAGCAGGTGTCCCCTACGACAACGGGACATCGTTCACTTTGACCGCGTTCGACAGTTTCCATGCGGGGGCGGATCCTTCGAACATGCGCGCCGAGATCATGAGGCGCATCAGAAAGACCTTCCGGCCGTTTGACATTGAAGTCATAGAACTGACCACCGATTTCCAATCGATTTCCGGAGGGGTGCAGGTTAGATCAGCTTCAGATCTGGCCGATGTTTCGATAACAATCGGCGCAAACGAATCAGAGTCTGAGAACAATGACGCGTATTTGTTCGTCGGAAGAATGTTGATCGATGGCAGCTTCGATCCGTTTTCAGAGTATCGCGGGATCGCAAGCGAAACAGACGTCGGTGGCGCGAATGACCATGACGGGACCGGGTTCGCATTCCTGAGTGCCGGTGATACACCGGCTGCGATCAGCTCTCAAATTTCATATCAGGCAGGCAGGTTGTTCGGTCTGCATAGTTCGTTCGGAAACGATCCTGTGGACCCACCGGTTGGCTCGTTAATCAACGGACAGATTCACGATTCGGATGTCATGTCATTCCGATCCTTCACGGGTCGTGACATGTTCTCGCGTTTTCCGCTGGTCAGGGGAGATGGGAATCTGGATGAGCATCTACTGGCCGCCTCATCGCCGGCTCCGCCCAATCGTATGACGCTCTTTGATCAGCTGGCGTTCGACCCCAATATCGGTAAATCGGATATCGAATACGTAACAGGCACCGGTGCTCACGACCAGATTTCGTTGATTCGCCAGTCGAATTCAATTCGAGTGAACATTGCAGCGTTTTCTGACCCTGACTTTACGTTGCCGATAACTGTACCCGGTTATGGAGGAACTGTTTTCACGTACACCATCCCTCTTGACCGGCATATTGTTGTCGATGCCGGGCGCGGAGACGATCTGATTTCTGTTTCGACCATTCTCGACGCAGAGGTGTCCGTGTTCGGAATGCAGGGTGTGGACTCTTTGTTCTTCGAAGGTGACAACCGCGAGCATGTGATCTTTCTTCCGGGTGCCGAAGCAGGCTCTGAACTCGAGGGGGTTGCAACTCTCGGGGGTATTGTGGAAGTCACAAGGAACACACGGCATAGCACACGGCATACTCCGGTTTCCTTTGCAGAGTTCGATGCTGACAGTGAGATCCGAATCCGGCAGGTCCAAACTCTGGATTATGAAACCCCTTCGGTTTCCAACGGAAGAGGCGACGATCAAATCACGATCAGCGACGATCCCGCAAACGCGAATGGCCTGCTGGTAACGGGGCGTACCGACGACGTTAACATCGTGCGTTTAACTTTCTCAGCGACCAATACAGTGACCTGGAACCTCGGCGCCAACGACAGCGCACCGCAGCCGGGGATTCTCAATGACGTGGTAACCATTATCGGGAACCCAAGATCAACAGCACTGCGCAATCCGATGGTCCTGGCCGGTCCCGGTGATGACCGACTGGAAATAAACTCGACGGAGGAATTCGCTCTAACAGGAGGATTCCCGGGTCCATTTTTCACCGGCGGGGATGGTCGGGATACCGTGCGCGGACCGGATGCACGCAGGACGTACTCTATCGAACGGAGCGGGGAAGGGCATACATCGGGATTAGACTTCACGGGTATCGAAGTCATCCGTGGAGGCAACCAGAACGACTATGTTCAAGTAAGCACACCATGGCAAGCCGGTATTCACTTTGACGGCGGTGACGGCCAGGACCGACTGCTTGGAGGACCAAGAGACGGGACCTGGGTCGTGTCATCTCCGGGAAGCGGAAGCAAGCTGGGATCCAGTCTCAGTTTCAGTCAGGTTGAGACCATTCTGGGGCATCGGGAAAAAAATGATACTTTCTATTTTGCTCAGGGGAATCTCGGAATGGAAGTAGCCGGTGGTGGCCCGGGCGGCTTTGACAGGCTGTTCGGACGTGACAGTGACGAACGTTGGGAAATCGGAAATTCGTTCGGCAATATTGAAGGAACGGCACGTGACCTCGGTGTGTCATTCAGCGGATTTGAACTGGTCGCAGGCGGTTCCGGCGATGATGAATTCAATCTCTTATCCAGCTCAGCTCCTGACAATGTTGAAATTGCAAGCGGAGCTGGCTTTGACCGCATGATATCTCCGTTGTATGGCCGAACGTGGTATTTGACCGGGCACCAATCCGGAAGAATCGAAGATCATACTTCGTCGGTGATGGACTTTTCGGGTTTCGAACTGATCGAATCAAAGAGTGATGGATTCGATCGGTATTACGTCGAACCGGGAAACATCGGCATCTCTATTCAGGATTCCAGTAGTTACAACGACATCTTTGGACCTGATCTTGCAAGGGACTGGCAGATTTCCGGGCCGAACTCCGGTTTTCTAACCCGCAGTAATATCACGTGGAACGGAATTCAGAAGATCTACGGTGGTGATAAAGCCGACCGGGTCGTCTTTGTGAATGGTGATGCCTCAATCCGGCTCATCAATGGAGGTGGCGGATTCAATCACCTCGATTACGGCAATCTCGAGAGTAGCGTGGACGTTTTGATCAAGTCATATTCCGACAGACACACTATCGAAGCCGACCTGATTGAAGAAGAATTTCTGTTCGTATCCATGCTCTCCGGCGGCGTTAATACGGATGACAGAATCTCTTTCAACAGGGCCGGGGTCACTACGGATTGGTTGATCAGCGAGACGCTTTCGCGGTTCAGCAATTCACGCGTAAGCGAGGATCTGTTCTTTGATTCCTTTGAACACTTTTCGATGGACGCGGCGGGCCTGCATAGTTTCACGGTTTCCCCGTTTGTGGAATCTGAGCTGTTCATTTCCGGAAGGCCTCCGGCAAACCAGAATATCACGTTAAATCTTGGTGGAGTACAAAATCCACGGTGGAACTATACCGGCCCCGGCATGGGTGAGTTTTCGGCTGACAACCGTATGGCAGTCCGGTACATCAATGTTGAAAGGCTGAATGTTTTCGACTTTGGAGACGCACCTGCCAGCTTTTCTACCCATGAAGCCAACGACGGTGCAAGACACAGGCTCTCCGCAATCCGCGAGCCTATATTTCTTGGAACCGGAGTCGATCCCGATGCTGATGGCCAACCCGGGGCTTTCGCCAGTTTTGACGACACCGATGGAGCCGACGATGACGATGGCGTAGTTCTTCCTCAAGTCCTGATTCCACGATTCCGGTCTACAGCTTTTGTAAACGCTTCTGCTGAGGCCAGGCTGGATGCTTGGATTGACTTTGATGGCAACGGCACCTTTTCGGAACTGGAACGGATTGCCGACGGTATTGACGTCGAAGCTGGCGAAAACCGGCTGGAGTTTATTACGCCGTCTGATTCAGTGTTCAACCGGAATGTAATTGCCAGGTTCCGGCTAAGCCACGCCGGTGGTTTGATGCCGTCGGGGTCGGCTGACTCAGGCGAAGTCGAGGACTACGTTGTGCGGATCCGGCAGCCGTTAAGCGGTACGATCGGGATTTACGCAGATCCAATGCAGCTGGGCGTTGCCGACCAGCATATCCTGGTTGTCGCGGGAACAACGATGAGTGATCAAATCTCGGTTGAGGATACTGGAAACGGAGCATTGCAAGTCAGCGTGAATCAAACGTTATGGAGCCCGATCATTGCTGATTTTGATATCGTGCGGATCGGGGCATTCGGCCTGCAGGGGCGCGACACGATGATGTTTGATCCGGGCTTAACGATGTCCGTGGAGGCGTTCGGTGACTGGGGAAATGACACGATTTCCGGAGGAGCACAAAGCGATTTCCTGGTTGGTGGAAGTGGCCATGATGAGATTCACGGCAACGCCGGGGATGACCTGATATTCGGCAACGCCGGAAACGATTTGTTGTACGGCGAAGCCGGCGACGATCTACTGGCAGGCAGCTCAGGAAATGATCAGCTCTTCGGAAGCACCGGGACAGATACGCTGATGGCGGGTAGCGGTGCCGATGAACTGTTCGGAGGACGGGACGATGATTTGCTGGCAGCAAATATGTGGATCTTCGACAGCAACTCGATGGCTCTGGAGGCAATTCACAACGAATGGACTTCCGGCCGAACGTACAACAGCCGGATACTTCATCTGTTAAGAGGTGTCAAAGAATTCCTGGATGGGACCGGATGGAAGCTTGAGTCCGGAACAACGTTGATCGACGACAATGCGTCGGATGTTCTCCGTGGTAGCCTCGACCGCGACACATTCTTTTCTGTGTTTGCAAACGATCTGGTCGCGGATCTAGAAAGCCATGAGCAGGTCAACTGACGAGGCCGCAGTTGTATCCATCCCGCTGGATTCACGTCAACCAATTCGGGATTCGGATCGGATGCGCGCGACATTCCTGCTTTAGAATTCAGAGGATGAAACGAGACAAAAAAAACGCCGGTATGATACCGGCGTTTTGCGTTTCAATTTGGATCAGCGATTGAGCCTACTAAGCTTTGTCTTCGCCGCCTGTGGCTTCGGCGTCGGCTGCACCACCTTCTGCTTCAGCGTCAGCCGCATCATCAGCGACCTCTTCTGTTTCCTCAGAAGCTACTTCCGGCTCTTCTGCGGGAGTGTCGTCTTCAGGAGTATCGACGAAAGCCGGCTTTTCAGATTTCTGACTGACGCGATCGTTCTTGCCGACGAATTCAAGAATCGCCTGAACTCCGGCATCACCAAGTCGTGGCTTGGCCAGACGCATCACGCGAGTGTATCCACCCGGGCGATCGACAAATCTCGGCGCGACTTCCTCGAAAAGCAGGGCAACTGCTTCCTTGTCACCGAGCAGGGACAGGCATCGACGACGTGCGTTGATGTAGGGAGCCATTGCGGCATTCCACTTCTGCCACTGTTCACCTTCGCGCCATGACTTCCATCCCGCACTGTTGCGGTCCTCGTTGCAGCCGAACTCATCGGCGGCGTCACGGTGAGGCAGTGCTTTCCTGGCGATTGTGATGCACTTCTCGACGAGAGGTTTGACTTCCTTCGCCTTGTGAATCGTGGTCACAATGCGGCCGCGGAATCGTGGAGGCTGTACAGGAGTCTTTCCGTCTGCCTGAAAAAGACCTTCGTAGAAGTCCGGATCCCGTTCGGTCAGGAACAGGCTGCTGGCAAGGTTTCGCATCAGCGCTTTGCGGTGGCTTGAAGTGCGACCGAGGTGGCGACCTTTTTGTCTGTGTCTCATCGGATTACCGGTTGTTGATAATGATTATCTTCGTTTGTCTTCAATTAGGTGATGACGGGAGCACGAGGAACTTTCATTCCCAGGTGCATACCCAGTTCGTTCAGCAGCTGGCGGACTTCAACGAGAGTGGTCTCACCGAAGTTGCGGATTTCCAGCAGTTGGTCCTCGGTCTTTCCGACCAGGTCACGGACCGTGAGGATGCCGTCGCTTTCAAGGCAGTTCATGGCTCGAACTGAGAATCTCAGGTCAGAGATCGGCATGTTGAGTTTCGCTTCAAGCGCCGCATCGATTCCGCCGGCACTTCGAGGCTGCGAATGAACCTGTGCACCGAGTTCAGAATACTGAACAAACGGGTTGAGGTGTTTCCGCATGACTTTTGCAGCTTCAACCAGAGCCATTTCAGGTGAGGTGGACCCGTTGGTCCAGATCTCGAGGTTGAGCTTGTCGTAGTTGGTTTTCTGGCCGACACGTGTCTCTTCGACATCGTACCGTACGCGGGTTACCGGGCTGTAAACCGCGTCGATCGGAATAATCCCGATTTCGTGGTCGCGGCCGCTGTGCTCAGTTGCCGGAACGTATGACCGGCCGTTCTCAACAACCATTTCCATCATGAATGGAACATCGTCGGTCAGTGTGGCAAGCGTGTGATGCTTGTTGATAATTTCCACTTCGCCGCCGGTCTGAACATCTTCACCGGTGATCGGTCCGGCCGTGTTCTTCTCGATGGTGATGACCTTCATCTGGTCGGTGTGATTCTTGACGACCAGCGACTTAACATTGAGGACGATCTCAGTGACATCCTCAAGAATGCCGGTGATGGACGAGAACTCGTGGTTCGCGCCACGGATTTTGATCTGAGTGACAGCGCTGCCTTCGAGGCTGGAAAGCAGAATTCTGCGGAGGCTGTTACCAATGGTGGTTCCGAAGCCACGTTCGAAAGGCTCGGCGGTGAATTTCCCGTATGTATCCGAAAGTGTTGCGCGCTCAACGTCTACAACACTTGGTAGCTCAAGTCCGCGCCATCGAATATGCATAAGAATCTCCGTTTGATGAAACAATCCCTGAACCGTCAGGGACGGGGTCTGGTGTGTCCGTTTTTAAACGCAATCTGTACAGGATGCGTTTACGGCGTTGGGGTTCGCCGTTTTTCTCCGCGATTTGTCAACTGCAGCAGTGTACTTTCGAGTCGGTCAGGACCGGACGAACCGGAAACAACCGCGCTCCAAAGTGCCAGTTGGCAAGTGTTCTAGACGCGACGCTTTTTGCGCGGCCGGCATCCGTTGTGAGGAATCGGGGTGCAGTCTTCAATCGACTTGATATTCAATCCGGCTCCCTGCAGTGCGGTGATAGCGCTTTCGCGACCACTACCGGGGCCTTTGACTCGAACATCGATTTCTTTCACACCGAATTTGACCGCTTTCTCGGCTGCCTGCTGAGCTGCCATCTGTCCGGCAAAGGGTGTGCTTTTACGGCTGCCTTTAAAGCCGCAGGTTCCTGCGCTTGCCCAGCACAGTGTTTCGCCTTTGTTGTCCGTGATCGTAACCATCGTGTTGTTAAACGAAGCGTGAATGTGCGCCACTCCGTAGGTCACGTTTTTACGAACTCTGCGTTTTTTGGATTTAGCCACTGCTTAACTCACTCCTGTGGTGCGACAAACGTCGCGAATGTTCATTCAGCTATATAGCGTGTGTTCTCAATATCCCGCCAGCGTGTCAGTACGAGTTTGAAGCACTGACCTACAAGCCGGACTAGCGAAGGTCCTTGACGCCTTTCTTTCCGGCAACGGTCTTTTTCGGACCTTTTCGGGTGCGGGCGTTGGTCTTGGTGCGCTGGCCACGAACGGGAAGTCCGAGGCGGTGGCGAATTCCGCGGTAGCATTTGATGTCACGAAGGCGACCGATGTTCTGCTGAACCTGACGACGCAGAGGACCTTCGACAACATAGTCACGCTCGAGAATCTTTGAGATCCGTGCGATCTCGTCCTCGGACATATCACGTGCTTTCTTGTCACCGTCGATGTCGGCCTTCTGGCACAATTCGCGAGCCGTCTTCGGGCCGACGCCGTAAAGGTAGGTCAGTGACACGACCGCTTTGCGATCATTCGGAATGTCAACACCAAGCAAACGTGGCATAAATTTGTCTCCACTTGTTCCGGTTGCGAGGCAGCCGGAATTCTGTCCTGTATCAAAAAGCTCTTATGATTGAGCCATGAAGTCTGTTTATTCGTCGCTTTGTCTTCGTCGCCGTGATTCTTTCGGCCGCCGTGACAAGACGCCCGTCGCTGGAAGATCGCGTGGGTAGATCCATCTGAAGTACAGCGGCCTCATTGCCGGCTGTTCGGTCCCAAAAGCGGTCTAGCCCTGCCGTTGCTTGTGGCGTGGGTTGGTGCAAATGACGTATACGCGACCTTTACGGCGCACGACTTTGCAGTTTTCACAGATCCGCTTAACGCTAGCGCGTACCTTCATCGCTATACACTTTCCGCTGGATGGTTAAAGCCCATCAGTATTGCGTTTTCCCGGCAAACCAGCAAGGGCCAAAATTCCGCGAATAATGCGGTTTTCCCAGGGATTCGGCGCTGGATTCGGGGTGCCGGGAATTAATGACGTATGGGCGATTCGGGAAATGGCAGTCCACCGTCAACTGACGGATTTCACAACTATCGGCCATTTGAAGCACGGTCCTCATTTAATGCGTCTGGGAAGGCACGACTTTGCTGTTCGCGACCGATTGGATCGAATCGAATTGACAGCATCCTCACCTTTTGGGCGCGAATGCCGGCCACTCAATCGTGGTGATTTGTCCGTCTTAGCTGCTAGCGAAACGTTCAGTTAGGGGGGATCACCGAGAGAGTTTTCACTTGAGGCAAACTTTGCGGCCGCGCGGGCCGATAAACAATCTGGATAGCGAACCTTTAGCGATTGGACCAACCATCCGACCTGAAATGAATATCCAGAACAAGCAAATCACAACAGTGAGTTTGTGCGCTGCGATTCTAGTCGTAGTTTGCGCGGTATTTGGGTTGCAGGGTGGAGGATCGCCGTTTCAAACCGAATTATCGTCGATGCCCGGCCAGACGACGGGTGACAATACCGGCGATCCGCGAGCGGCTGATGCCGCGGAAAACGTGTACGAAGACGTATATATAGAGGGAGTTGCAACGGCTCCCGAACCAGCTCCAGCTGGACTGTTCGCCGAAGCTACAAGGTTGCGCCCCTTCCCGGGTTACCACGTCAGCGATCCAAACGTTCAAACCGCAGCCGCCCAGAATGAAGGTATAGCTTCCGGATTCCCTTACCAGCAACGTCTGGACGCCGAGGTGATCCAGCGGGCCGCAGCCGACGTGGCCAACGGAGTTGACTATCAAACGCAGCGGTTGCTGAACAGCCTCGCTGAATTGACCGACGAGGATTATGCAACACTCCAGAATCTCCCTCCCGGTTGTATCGTCGATCTTCCGGGGGTTGGTGACTCGATAGAAGCTGACGATCTGACAGACCATTCGAGAATGGTTCCAGCCGCTGGCTGGGAACAGCCCGAAGGTGCGGTTGAACAGGCTTCTCATGCGGAGATGTTCAATCCTCATGCCAACGCAACGGCTGCGGGATTCACTTCAAGCATCGACGTGCCTGACGGTGAGGATCCGCACCTCGAGATTTACTCCAGAACAGCGTTTCCTTCGGCACAGGAGTGTGCGACGTGCCATGAGCAGATATATGAGGAGTGGTCATCGTCATCGCACGCATATTCAGCGATCTCGCCGATGTTCCATTCGTTTGAGCAGAAGATCAACACGCTCGCTCAAGGAACACTTGGTTACTTCTGCCTCCGGTGTCACGCGCCTGTTGCCACGACAATGGGCTTGAGACGTGATCAGGCGATCTGGGATGGCCCTAAGGTATTCCGTGAGGGAGTTACCTGCGTTGCCTGCCACCGTGTGAAAACACCTTTCGGTAAGGTCAACGGTGAACGACGTATGGAACCCGGCGATTTGTACGACCCGGTATACGGCAGTTCCAGCGGTGGCGGTCTTGAAATCGCATTGAAATATGACGACCACTACAAAGTAAACGAAGATCGTGGCGACACAGGACCCGGTCAGGCGATTCATCGTCAGTCGATTCAGTTTGAAGAGCTATCTGAGAGTTCGTTCTGTGTTTCCTGTCATCAAGTTGCCGTACAACCGGGGATCAAGCTGGAGGTGGTCTGGGACCAGTATCGGGCATCGCCGGCCTACCGCGCCGGTGTAACGTGCCAGGACTGCCACATGGGAAAAGTGCCTGGAGTAGATTCCGGCTACAGCGTAGGCCCTGCAGCAGTGGTCTCGGACAAGGTGGTAAATCCGGAACGAAGACATTCAAACCATGCGTTCTATGGTCCCGGCTATTCGATCGCGCATCCGGGGGTCTTCCCTCACAACAAGGATGCTGACCGCTGGACGTTTAACGAATGGTTGCAGTTCGACTGGCGAGCGGGGTGGGGCACCGATGAATTCGAGGACGCACTCTTCGAAGGCGAGATTTTTGCTCAGTTTCCGCCGGTCTGGTCCAACATTGATGACCGGTATGACGCCCGCGACATCATCGAAGTGAATCTTGCCAAGCTGCGCTACAAGAAAGATCTGCGCCGGCAGGTAATGGAGAACGGTTCGAAACTTGACGGACCATTCTTTGCGGAACCACCGATGATCGGTGACAACCTTGAATTCCAGTACTGTGTGACCAACACAAATCCGGGACACAACATGCCAAGTGGTTCACTGGGAGCCCAGCCACAATTGTGGCTGAATGTGGTGTTGACCGGGCCAGGCGGAGAATGGGTATGGGAGTCAGGGTACCTCGACACCAACGGTGACCTCGCCGACAACCATTCGCTGGATGTCCTCGCACGCAGAGTGCCGTTTGATGAACAACTCTTCAATCTGCAGACCAAGTTCCTCACGACCAATGTCAAAGGGACAGATCGCGAGATGTATCTGCCGATCAACGTTGACATCGATCAACTGCCGTTCATCAGACCGGCTGCCCAGCCGGTTACAGTCCTCAACCATCCACCGTTTATCCGGATGGAAGGGCACTCCCTGCCGCCTCTGGGGTCAAGGAAAGCAAAATTCGTAGTCCCCGGGAATTTGATTTGCGAGCCAGGGACCTACCGGTTGAGCGTGAGAATGCGCAGCCGCGCGGAGCCGATCTACTTCATGCGATTCTGCGAATCGACGCCGGAGATGGAGCGCATGATGAATGAGTGGATCGTTGATTTCCACACAAGCACCGTCACTTTCGAAGTCCACTAACGCATTGTTTGAAGCAATTGTCCGGTGAAGAAGTACAGATCACCAATTATTGTTAGCACGTGCCTCCTGCTACTGCTGGTGGCCGGACTCGTGGTGCGCGGAGTCGGCGTTGACGAAGAGCACGCAGGCTTCAGCGACGTTCAGCCTTCGACTGTCCAGACAGTGCCACAGAGTGCGTCCCCTCAAGCATCCGATGCTCCCGCTGAATTCGCGGCAGCAGCCCGTGCGCCTGAAGCAGCGGCGGAGATAGCCACTCGAGCCAGGCCGCAAACACCGGAAATGCTTCCAGAACCTGCGCGCGCCGAGCCGTTCGTGGCGAGCAGTATTCCCGTCGTCGCGGATCGGTCGGTGCAACGTGCAGCGCAAGTGCCGGTACACACGGAGATGGCTGCGTTTGAGATTACCCGACTGCCGGAGTTTTCGGCGCGTGTGGACGAAAATTTGAATGCCGGCCAGTTTGCTGCCGGCTATAGCACAACTTCTGTTGCACCCGCGTTTTTTGAAGGCGGCGCAAACGGGGCTCTTGAAGCCGGCGCAACTGCAGCGGACGAAACAGACATCTTCGTCGATTCAGCACCCATGGTTGCGCAGCGAACCGAGGATGCACGGTCGGTTCTAAGATCAGGAACAAACTCAGTTCCGGGCAGACCGGCTAGCTTTTCCAGGCAACCACAGCCGCTGGTGCCCGGCAGTACACCTCCGGCTGGTACGGTACTTGCGCCGGAACCTCCGGCCGTGGAGCCACTGCCCGAGCCGGCTCCTGTGAATCCGGAACCGACTCCCGGTGAGACGGATGAAGAGCAGGAGATGATCAACGATCCGATCGGCGCACTTAATGCGGGTAGCTATCGACTTGCGACTCAGCCACGGATCGGTGACCACTACAAGGACGACACACCGTTAACTGATGAGAATGCCTGGCTGGTCGATTATCAGGAAAACGATTTTGCTCCGACACCGACAAATCCGAATCTGCCCTACGATGCCTGGTCTCAAATGCAGGTTTATGAAGGCAAGTCGCTCAATGCCAACCAACGCCCGTTGATCGAACTGGGTAAGCCCTGGTATCAACTGGGGCAGTTCGCACCGCCATCCACTGTTTTTGGTGAGCACAACCCGGTCTCTCCTCAGTTTTTGATCTTTGGAGATTTCCGGACAGCTTTTGCAACAAACGACCTTAATGGCGACGACACGACGCAGCTTGCGTGGCAGCTGAACATGGTGTGGAACCTTCACCTGACTGCGACGGAGCGAGTCGTCACGTTCATGAACCCGCTCGGGTTTGCAGATAACACGCGCTTGATTTTCGATAACGGCGGTGACTTCCGCGAAGAATTCGATGCCGATTTTGATTTTGGTTATCTCGAAGGCGATCTTGGAGCGATTACCGGCGGTTTCACTGGTGAGACGCTTCCGTTTGACCTTCCGTTTGCCGTCGGTGTAATGCCACTTCTGGTACAGAACGGTATCTGGCTTGAAGACGCATTCCTCGGGGCTGCGTTTACCATTCCGGCTCGCAACAGTCCGAGACTGGATATCTCCAATATGGACTTCACATTCTTCGCGGGCTTTGACGAAATCGATTCGCCGGCGTTTGAAGGCGACGATGACGTTGCCAAGATGTGGGGCATGTTGTCGTTTATTGAAGCGATGAACGGTTACTGGGAAATCGACTATGCGTTCCTTGAAGACCGGTCGTTCCGTGATCGCAGCTACCACAACATTGGTATTGGTTTCTCGCGCCGGTATGGAAGATTCATTTCCAATTCGACTCGTGTCATTGTCAATGCAGGTCAGTCTTCCGATGTCGGACCGAACACAGCTGACGGAGTTTTGTTGCTGAGTGAGAACTCGCTGATCTCGGGATTCCCGTCAACGATTGTTCCGTACTTCAACATGTTCGCAGGCTTCGACCGCCCGCAATCGGCGGCGCGGGCAGGTGCCGCAGGCGGGATCCTCCGAAATACCGGGATTCTGTTTGAGTCGGACAACCTGACAGGGTATCCGACACTGGATGATACAGCCAATGACACGTTCGGTGCAGCTCTTGGTATAAATATCATGCCGGACGATCTGACGCAGCAGCTCGTGCTGGAAGTCGCCGCACTCGGGGTTCACGGAAGTGACGTCGGTCGAAACGCTGCGGGCAATCAGTTCGGTGCAGGATTCAGGTACCAGTTGCCGCTGACCAACGCGTTGATTCTCCGTAGCGACGGAATGTTCGGCTGGCTGGACAACGAGAATGACATTCACGGATTCCGGGTCGAGATGCGACGGAAGTTCTAGGGCTGTCTCGTCGAATCTGCAAAACAAAGATGCGGCTCTTCAGGGTCGCATTATTTCTTTGCCATTGGCAATTCGACTTCCAGGCTTCTCCAGAGATACCAGGCGGCAATCGTCTCGTAGGGATGCCATGAATCCGCCAGTTTGAGCATCTTCGGCCGCGTCAGTTCACCGCGAACGGGGTAGGCGTTTTTGATCGCGTTTTGTACTCCGAGATCATCGGCTGGAAAGACATCGAGTCTGCCCAGGCTGAACATAAGAAACATCTGCGCGGTCCAGACGCCGATTCCCTTGATCTTCGTCAGCTGCTCGATCACTTCTTCGTTGGAGCGTCGTCCCATTTGTCGAAGCTCAACCTCGCCGGAATGAACCTTGTCTGTCAGATCGAGAATGTAACCGGCCTTCTGTCTTGATACTCCCAGTTCGCGCAGCGATTCAACATCAAACGCCGACAGCCCCTCCGGTGAAACGCCGCCGTACTGCCGCGAAGCATCGGCAAGCCGCCTCAGTATTGTCCGCGCCGCGGCTCCTGAGATCTGCTGGGAAACGATCGAGTTGACAAGGGTCCGGAACCGGTCGGATCGCGTCTTCAAAGTACAGGGACCGACGGCTTTGATGATCCGTTTCATCACTGCATCGTTCTTCTGAAGATGAAGTCGCGCGGCTTTAATGTGTTGAGCTGCTATCGGCATTGGTGCTGGGAGTCGGGTGAAATGAATTCGAAACGATAACCTTTGTCCAGACAGGTTTTCTCCGTCTAGCGATTCTCGTTTTCCTCCTCCTCTTCTTCACCGCCGTCATCGTCGGAGACTTCGCGGGAATGCTCCAGCATCCAGGTGTACAGAGCTTCGTTTGCATAAGTCTCAGTCCATGAGTCGTGCCCGGTATCAGGATAGACCGTAAAGAGCACATCAATTCCCTGCGTCTTGAACCCGTCCACGATTTCCTGAGAACGTTCGATTGGAACTACGCGATCGTCTTCGCCGTGAAAAACGTGAACGCCCATCTGTCCGCCGATCATGCGCGGCACGATAAACCGGTCTCCGCCACCACAGACGGGCGCGATAGCAGCAAAACGATCTGGTGAATGAGCCGCAATCGCCCAGGTTCCGAATCCACCCATGCTCAATCCCGTCACGTAAATTCGCGAGGAATCTACTTTGTAGTTGGCTTCAATGTCATCCAGTAGTGCCGATAAAGACACCGGTTCCCAGTAACGTCCGCGCACACATTGAGGTGAAACGACAATCATCGGGAAATCCTGACCGGCCTCAATCAGTTTCGGAGGCCCGTGAACCTTTACACGCTCAAGGTCATTTCCGCGCTCGCCGGCTCCATGTAGAAACAGCATCAACGGCCATTGGTCCTGCTCGTCGTAGCCATCGGGAAGATACAGGAGATAGCTCAACTCGACCGGGTAGTTCGCAACCAGCGTATGCTCCGATTGATGCTCCTCGACCTGTGGTGAGGTTGGATCCTCTTCGGCCGTTTGTTCCTGAACAGGAGTGCTTGTCCGCACGACTGCCGCGCTGGCGGTTGCGGTTGCCTGCTGCTGAGCCTCAAGTTCGGCATAGAAGCAGAAAACCGTGACGATCAAAGTAAGAACCGGCATTAACAAAATAGAATTCAGTGCTTTCATGGTTTCCTCTTGGTATTCAGGGGGTTGTATTTTCGTCGTCAGAAACGGCCGGGTCAACTTGCCGCGTTTACGGCATCGAGCCGCAGTTCTATGATGAAGAAATGATTCTTCCGGAAAACAACTCATACGATTCCCGCCGTGCAATCGAGCAACTCCCGCGATCAACGATTGAGGCGCTGCAGCTTCACAAGCTCAACCTGCTGCTTGAACGAATTCTGCCACATAACAGTTTTTATGAGACGAAGCTGTCTCAGATTAACCGGCCTGTGCAGCAACTGGAGCAGCTTGATGAGTTTCCGTTTACCTTCAAAAACGAACTCGTTGGAACGGAAGACTCGGAGGGATTCGCAGCAAATCTGACGTGGCCCGTCGAGCGATACACGCGGATGCACAGAACGTCCGGGACGAGGGGTCGCCCGATGGTTGTTCTCGACACTCCGGAGGACTGGCACTGGTGGATGCAGGCCTGGGATTTTGTGCTCGACTCGGCACAGCTGACTGAATCCGATCGGGTTTTGATGGCATTCAGCTTCGGCCCGTTTATCGGTTTCTGGAGCGCATTCGACGCAGCGGTGCGCAGAGGTGCACTCGTGGTGCCCGGCGGCGGTATGCAGACGCTCGCAAGGCTGGAGTTGATGCGTACGATCGGCGCAACGGTCGTCTTCTGCACTCCCAGCTACGCGTTGCATATGGCGGAAGTCGCACGTGACAATCAGATTGAAGTCGCGGATTTGAGTGTCAGAGCAATCGTTGTTGCAGGCGAACCGGGGGGGTCGATCCCTTCAATTCGTGATCAGATTGAATCCTTCTGGCAGGCAAAAGTCATCGATCATTCAGGTGCGAGTGAAGCAGGGCCGTGGGGATATGCCGATCCTGAAGGGCGGGGAGTCTATGTCAACGAGTTTGATTACATTCCGGAATTTATCTCGATCGAAGACGGAAGCCCTGCAGAAGACGGAGAAGTATCCGAGCTGGTTCTTACTTGTCTCGGACGCGATGGCAGTCCGGTGATCAGGTATCGGACCGGTGACCTTGTCAGACCGACATGGAAGGACGATCAGGAAAACAGGTTCGTTTTGCTTCAAGGGGGAGTGCTTGGGCGCACCGACGACATGATGATCATCCGCGGTGTGAATATTTTCCCGTCATCCATTGAACAAATTCTCCGTTCCTTTCCCGAAATCATCGAGTACAGGATGACGGCGTTCAAAGACGGCTCAATGGATCAACTTCGCGTTGAAATTGAAGACAGACTCGGGCAGCCAGAACGGGTGGCGGAAGAGCTGAAGTTGCGACTCGGGTTGAGAGTCGATGTCGAACTGGTCGAAGTCGGAGCGCTGCCGCGTTTCGAGGCAAAAGGAAAACGCTTTGTTGACCAGCGACGAGCTGGAAACTAATCGGGCGCGGCAGCCAACGGATTCAACGTGCTGATCCAAAGCTACGATGTTCAACCCGGGTTCCTGCTGACACGTGACCTGTTGTTTCCGCTGCCGCCACTTGAGCTGTTACTTCTCATCGCGGATCCGGCTGCGTTTTGTCTGGATGCTGAAATCGCAGTACTACCCGGGCTTTGAGACTGCCTGGTTGTTCGCGACAATCCTGTGTTTCGAGACAAACTGGAAGCACGCCCTGCGATCTGACGCAACCTTGCATTTCGGACCCGCGCCCTGAAGCCCCGATCGCCACGAGTGCCGCTGGATACAGATTGAATTCGGGCTGAAGGAAACTCCTGCTGAGCCGCCGTCATAGCGCCGTTACTGTCATATGCCTGGTAGTTGCGATGAAATTGCTGACCGGAAGCCGAAACCATATCTACCTGCCAGATTTCCATCCCGCGCAGGATCCGGTTGCGGTTGACCTGCAGACGCAACGCATTGACCTCTGACCTCAGCCAGATGTGGTCTTCGCGCGATAATTGTTCAACCTGGAAAACCTCCTGGTACCGGTCTACATCCTGTAGCAGGACGTGAGTGCCGTTGAAATCAATCAATGTGGCTTCGACTTCGAAACTGTCGATTGTCCATGAGCGGGGTCGGCTTTCGTCTCCGCTGCACATGGCAGGCGAGAACAGAAATGCGGCAAATACGAAGCCAACAGCGG
>JBCCFB010000065.1:0-26030 GCA_039029995.1 Planctomycetota bacterium | reverse complement strand
GCTTTGAATACTTAACCCTCTTTTCTCCTTGGGTGAGTCCGAAGAATCAACGTCGCCAGCATCGTAATCGTTGTTACCACCGTTTCGAATGAGAAAAGCGCCAATATCCATGGCAACACCAAAAGAAGCGATCATCGCTGCAAACTATGAACAGTACATGGCCGGTGCTCAGGAATGCGGGCTTTCCAAAAAGGAAGCTCAGGAACTGTGGGACATGATTCTGAAGTTTGCAGGTTACGGCTTTAACAAGAGTCACTCGACCGCATATGCCCTTGTTGCCTGGCAAACGGCCTATCTGAAGACACACTACCCTGTCGAATTCATGGCGGCACTGTTGACCGGTGATATCCCGGGGCGGAACTTCACCAGCAAAGACTCTCTGGTCGAACACCTTGAAGACTGCCAGCGGATGGACGTCGAAGTTGTATTTCCGGATATCAATTCCAGCGATGTCCGGTTCACTGTTGCCGACGAAAAAATCCACTTCGCCATGAGTGCCATCAAAGGGTGTGGAGCCTCAGCCGCCGAAGCCATCGTCCGTGAGCGCAAAGCGAACGGGCCGTTTAAGGACATTTACGATTTGTGTGAACGAGTGGATTCGTCCGAATGTAATCGCTCCTCACTTGAGACCTTGATCAAGGCCGGCGCGATGGATTGCTTTGGAGCCAATCGCTCCCAGTTAACCGCCGTACTTGATCGTGCGATTCAGTCCGGTGCAGCCGCTCAGGCGGATAAACGTAGCGGCCAGAAGAATCTATTCGGTGCATTTGAAGAAGAGGAAGTCGAAGAAGAACAAGGTGTTGTAGATCTTCCGGACCTGCCTGAATGGGAGGAACGCGAAAAGCTGTCCTTCGAAAAAGAGGTTCTCGGATTCTATCTTTCGAGTCATCCGCTTGCCGAATTCATCGATCAACTGAAACAATTCTGCTCGCACAATACAAGCGGACTGGCCGGTACCAAAGACGGTGACCGCGTGACGATGGGTGGAATGGTCTCGTCGATCAAGCATTCGCACACGAAGAATCCGCGTTCGCCGGATGCTCCGACGAAGTACGTGATGTTTGACCTCGAAGACGTCGAAGGCTCGATCCGCAGTATTCTCTGGCCACAGGACTTTGCCCAGCATGGTCATCTGATCACACCGGACGCAGTCGTTGTTCTTCAGGGGCGACTCGACTTTCGCGGCGGCGGGGACGAAGCCAACCTGATCGTGAACAACGTGATTCCCATCGACCAGTTGGATCAATCGTTGACCAACGGAATCAAGATCATGATTGATCAGCAGATTCACGGGGATGCCGGGTTGAAGAATGCCTACGAGATTCTCCGTGGCTATCCCGGCGGCAGGCGGTTGAAGGTTGAGGTTTGTCTCGAGAACGGAATCCGTGTTCAAATGGACTCCAGCAAAAAAATTGACATCAACGACCAGCTTTGCCGGCGCTTGCGGGAACTGCTCGGCAACAGCGGCGTTGAAATGCTGGTGGATCGCAAGGCGCTGTCGGGCAAGTCCAACGGCGAGAAACGTTACGGTCGCAGGTAAACCAGCCGGACAGCAACATGTTCGAGTTCGATGGAAACAGAAACGATCCGGAACAGCTGCTTTCGATCTTGAAGCGATTTACTCATCGCTGGTGCATTATTCACGAGGAAAATCCCGGGGTCTCTGAAGGCCGTCTGGACAAGGTTCCGCTGCCGCTGCCTTTGAGGCAACTCTACGCGTTTGCCGGAGAGGCTCTTGGAGGGATATTCGATTCAATCTTTTCGCATCAGGACCACCTTGTCCCGTTTGAGCAGCTGGAAATTGTCGACGGCAAGCTTGTTTTCGTCTTCGAGAATCAGGCCGTCTGGTGTTGTGCGACTGAAACCACGGGTGTTGATCCACCCGTATTTATTCGTGAAGAAGGAGACAAGCCGTGGCAGCTGTTGTGTGATTCACTTGCGCAGTTTCTTGTGACATTCTGTCTCCATGAATGTGTTTTTGGTTCTGTTGTCCTTGCGAGTATTGAAGATCCTGAAGACGCAGTGAAGAAGACCGGCCAACCTGAAATTCCATTGTGGACAGACGCTGTCTATGCCTGGCGCGAACCAGTAAGCTTTTCAATGCTTGCCGGCGGAAAGATCCTGCGCATGGGTGGATGGTTTGCGACCCAGTACGAAGAGGTCGCTGAGCAATACCCCCGACTTTTCAACGATGCGCGCATTCAAAAAGATGACCCGTATGAGAAAGTGGTCCGGGAGACCTGGGAGTTTGTTGAATTGCCGGAATGGGTCAGGCGGAACTGGCTGGAAAATGCGATCGCGAGAAACGAGGCGATGGCATCGAAGTTCAATGACAAGGCGGACTTCTACCGGCGCAAGCTTAAGTCAATTGATAACGAAGAATGAATCACACTGATTCAGAAAAGACTGTTTGAGGATTTGATGAAATCACAGGAAAATCAGTCTGCATTATGGCTGAAAAGACTTCTGTTTCTGGCCGGTGGCATGCTGCTGCTGGCGGTTGTGCCGATCTTCTTTCCGGTCAGCTTGATGGCGCAGATCCATGGTCTGGTGGGACTGGGTGAGTTTCCGGAGGACCCGATCGTCCTTTACCTTGCGCGTTCCACTTCCCTGCTCTACGCGGTTCACGGATCAGTGATGCTAACGGTGGCGTTGAATCTGAATCGCTATCAAGGCATGGTTCCGCTTCTTGGCTGGCTACATATTGTCATTGGAATTGCCATGCTCGGGATCGATCTGACTGCGCCGATGCCCTGGTACTGGACTGCCTTTGAAGGCGGGCCGATTGCCCTCGGCGGTGTGTTGATTCTCTGGCTAAACACCAGAGCTTTCCCGGGGCAAAACAGCACGTCGGCGAACCAGTAGATTACGATCAGCAACAAAAAAACGTGCTCGCAAAAGCACGTTTTCCAAAGTCGCAGTTCAGTGTATGGACGTCAGTTCAGGACTTGATGTCAGTTCTTCGCCGAACTTGTCAGCTGGTAGATCAGCTTCAGGTGGAAGCGGATCTTATCCAGTGTCCGGTAGACGGACCGCGTACTCCTTTGAACATCGAGCGCAATTTCGCGATTCGTGTAGCCGTGAAACTTCAGTTTCAGGATCCGTCGTTCGAGCGGGTCAAGGCGGCAGAGCAGGTTCGGAATAATGTCCGCCGCCCGCGCGTGTGCGGCCGGGTCGGACTCGCGCGAGGTCGCCTGCCAGAAATAGGTCGAGCTGTCCTCGGTCGTCTCAGGCTGATGAACCTCCCTGAAGACGTTCCGCTTTTTACTTTTCAGCCGCGTAATCTTGCGCTGGAGCGTGCGCATTGTGATCGTGCAGAGCAGGCTCCAGAGGCTGCGCTCATCCTCAAACTGATACGGCGCTTTGCGATGCCGTTTAAAAAAGGAGAGAAAAGCGGACTGAACAATGTCCTCTGCTGTAAACCGGTGCTGAAACCGCGAATCGATGCGCGGCCTGATGTACCGAATCAACGGTCCGGTAAACCGTTGAACGAGCTGGCTTTCAGCGCCCGGCATTCCGAGGCTGAGGCCGCTGAGCAGTTGTCGCGATTCCGTCCGCGCAAAATTTAGTAGTGTGCTGGATCCTTCTCGAAACACACTGTCGGAAAACGAACTTATTCGGGGAAAAGTCATCGTTCTGTTCCTTCGGGGCAGGTCAGTAATAAGAACAACTAGCTAGATCCGTACCCCTTTCTAGAGATAAGCAGGAAATAAGAAGAGAAATTGGTGTGGGAGTGGAAGATGAGAGCAGTGCGGCAATCATCTAATGATGTTAAACGATTTACGCTTCGCGTCAAAAAAATCACCGCGCCGGAAATATTTCTGACGTACCGGAATTCATGTCATGCTCTCCGGTGAATTTGGTATCCGGAATCCGCGCCTGCTGCAAAACACCGGTTTTTCGAGCATTTGCGCTTTCCTGAAAGACTGATTCTCAGCCGGTGCTCCGGAAGGGCGGATAGAATCCCTGTGAAAAAATTCTCAAGGGCGCAATAAAGCAGTTCGCGCTGAATGGACATCCGGGTGGAGATTGGGTGCAACAATTAGCGTGGCGGCAACGTCGCGTCAGTTGTTGGATCGCACCGAATAACGTGGCAGCGAGTTTCCGGCTGAGCCGTTCGATCCATTGGAAGAACCGCCTGCGTCAATTCCTGCAAAGATATCGTCAGGTGAATCCCCCGGGCGGATCGGGGCTTCGTGATCAGTAAAGTAGAAGTAGAGACCGGGGCGGATCAGGAACTCGCACAACGTGGACGTCAGCAAGCCGCCGGCGATAACCGTTGCTACTGGAAAGAGGATTTCACGCCCGGGAAGATGTCCGGCAATAATCAATGGTAGTAGCGCAATTCCGGTCGTAAGTGCTGTCATTAATACGGGCGTCATCCGCTCAAGCGAACCCTTGAGGATCAAATCCTTGTCCACTGTCTGCTCGGCGGCGAGATCCCGGTACGTTCCAACGAGCAGCAGGCCGTTTCGTGCAGCAATGCCACCAAGGGAGATGAAGCCAACCATCGCGGCAACGGTCATCACCTGACCTGTGGCCCAGAGAGCAAGTACGCCGCCGATAAACGCAACCGGTAGCGAAAACAGGATCTGCGCAACGATATTGAGTGAGTTGTACGTCGAATAAAGAACAACAATCACAATGACAAGCGCGACAATGCTCAGCAACAGAATCCTGCTGGTTGCCGATTGTTGTGCTTCGTATTGCCCGCCCAGTTCGACGTAATAGCCTTCGGGCAGGTCCACTCGCTCTCGAATTCTACTGGTAATTGCATTGACGGCCGTTTCAAGATCGGTGTCGAGTGTGTTAACGCGAACGACAATTCGCCTGCGGGCGTTTTCACGGCGGATCGTGTTGGGACCGATGGAGAGTTCGTCGATCAGGGCGACGGAGGAAAGCGGAATAACGCCACCATCGGGAAGTTCGATCGGAAGACGCTTCAGGCTTTGCACATCTTCACGGTATTCTTCCGGGAACCGGACAATGATCTTGAACGACAATTCGTTTTCGATCATGCGCGAGACTTCCTTGCCCTGCATTGCTGTTTCCACGACTTGAAATACCTGCGCCGCGCTTAGTTTGTACTTGGCCAGCTGGTCGTAGTCAGGAACGATCTGCATTTGAGGGATGCCCTGCGCCTGTTCGACAACCGGCGGTTTGATCCCGGGGATGTCCTGAATCGCGAGATTGACTTCCTGTGCTTTGGATCGAAGTACGCTCAGTTCATCTCCGTATATTTTGATGGCAATCTGCGACGTCACGCCCGAAATCATATGGCTTATCAGGTGAGCGATCGGTTGTTCGGTCTCTGTGATGACGCTGCCGATATTTTCGACGGACTCCTCGACCATTTTTTCAACATCAACGGAGCTGACTCCGGCGTTTTCGTTCAGCGAAATGACGTACTCGCTGATGTTGACTCCCATGACGTGCTCGTCATTTTCGGCACGCCCCGTTTTGCATGTGAAATACTCGATGGGTCCGAGCGGGTTTTCCGGTGTGCGGAGCAGCGTTGAAAGTTGTGCGTCTGCGGCACGGCTGATTTCCCGTGACGTCGAAAGGGAGGTTCCCGGTCGCGCGATCAGGTTCAACTGGGTAGCGCCCTCGTCGAATCGAGGTAGAAAGTTCTTTCCCATCTGGTAAACGTAAAGTCCGCAAACGATCGCCACAGAGGTGAATACGATCAACAGGCGTGACAGCCAGGCACGATTAAGACTTATTCGCACCAGCGGTGTGATGAGCGATTTCAAACCCCTCACCAGCGCACTGTCTTCTTTGACTTTCTGTTCATCCTTTTCGACCAGCAGATAATACGAAAGCGCCGGAGTAAGAGTCAGCGAGACAACGGTTGAAGCGATAATCGAAACGATGTACGCGATACCCAGAGGTACAAACAGTCGTCCTTCGATTCCGCTGAGTGCAAAAAGCGGCGCGAAGACAACGATCACTAGAATCGTACTGATGATAATTGCATTTCTGACTTCGACGCTGGCCTCGAAAATGACTCTCAGAACGGGCCGCGGATTTTCAGAGCGTCGGTTCTGCCTGAGGCGGCGGAAGATGTTTTCGACATCTACGATTGCGTCATCAACCAGTTCCCCGAGTGCAACGGCAATACCGCCGAGGGTCATTACATTGATGGAGAGGTCAAACCAGCGGAACACTATCGCTGTCACAAAGACGGAAACCGGGATAGCCGTCAAAGTGATCAATGTTGTTCGCATGTTGAACAGGAACAGAAACAACACTAACACGACAAGAATCGAACCCACGATCAGGGCTTCGATGACATTGCCAACCGCATGATCGATGAATTCGCGTTGTTGATAAGTGACGCTCAGTTGCACGTCATCGGGCATGCCCTGTCTCAGCTCTTCAACAGCAGTTTCAAGCTTGTCCGACAATGCCCGGGTATCTACTCCGGGTTGTTTCTGGACTGTTAGAACGACCGCTTCGATTCCATTGACTGACGAGTCACCACGTTTCGGTGTCGCGGCAATCGTCACGTCGGCAACGTTCTCGATCAAAATCGCCCTGTCGGTATCAGTCCGGACCGCGATCTTTTTCAGCTGATCAATGCTGTTCATTCTCCCGATACCGCGAACGAGCAGTTCGCGTGAATTGCTGTCGATGTATCCACCGTTGACATTCAGGTTGGCATCGAGAAAAGCGTTTTCGATGTCCGTGAGTGTCACCTCGAACTTGTGCATTTTGTGAATGTCAACAAGTACGTGATACTGCTTCAGCCCGCCTCCCATCGTGATCACCTGGGAGATGCCCTGGATGTTCTGCAACCTTTTACGGACTACGCCTTCGGCCAGCGTTCGGAGCTCGATCGGATTGGTGCCGGGATTCGGATTTCCGTCTGTATCCACTCCGGGGTCGCTCCACATGCCGATAATCATGATCTGGCCGAGGAGTGATGAAACCGGGCCAAGCTTGGGCTTGGCAGCTGATTCAGGCCAGCGGGACTCGTCGAGGAGCACCATGCTTTCGCTGACGATCTGGCGGCACCGATAGATGTCGAAGCCCCAGTCGAATTCGACGGTGACGACGGAAAGCCCGACATCGGAGTTACTGCGGATGGAGGTTACACCGGCCGCACCGCTGACCACCGCTTCAATGGGGATGGTGACTTCGCGCTCGACTTCTTCTGGAGCCATCCCGGAACACTCGGTGAGAATCGTCACGCGGGGCCTGGTAAGATCCGGAAGGACATCGATAGGCAACTGTCTCGATGACATGGTGCCGAAAACGATGACTGACAGTGCCGCGCACAGAATCACCATGCGGTTTCGCAAGGCAAACTGGATTACGGAATTAAGCATTTGCAGATTCGGTGCGCAGGGTGCGGGTCAGTGCTCGTGTCCGTGATCAACGACACCTTGATTCTCAGCCTGTTTCAATGCCAGGTTGATCAGATAGGCCTGGTCAAGAACGTAGTTCTCGTAGAGGTCGAGGCTGACCTGCTGTTCCAGTACGGCAAAGCGGCGGTCGGTGTGCAGAACCTTGACCGGGATTTTCTGAAACTCTGCCATGGGTTCGCCGCCCGGTGCTGCGTGTGTGTGGTCCAGTTTTTTGAAGACGAACGTCTCCGGTCCTTCTCTGACCAGAGCCCCGGCGGGAACGACAACAACGTCTTCCCAGACCCTTGACGGTACCTCCAGGTGACAACGCTGACCGGGTTTGTATTTCCACTGCAGATATCTGCGTCCAAGTGAATCTGTACTTTCTCCGGATACTTCATTTTCGATTTCGACATAGACAGGGTAGGTCTGTGACTCCTCATCTACACGATTTTCGACTGAAAGCAGGTTCAGGTTTTCCACGCGGACTACATCCGGTTCTTCGCCGAATTCCGCGGTCATGGCCCGGGCTTCGGCGTTTGCGTCGGTGATAATTGCGACATCCGATTCAAAGGCCATTCCTTTGATCAGAAGATGGCCGTGATTGGTCAGTTCGCACAGACGCCCTCCGTGCATAATCGTCTTGCCTTGAACGCCGTCAACTGATTCAACGGTATAAACGATCGGGCTGGTGTTTGCGGCAGCGGACGCGGCTGTACCGTTCTCAGGAGCGGTGACGGTGATCGATGTCTGCAGCGAACTTCCATCGAGCAGGTCGTTGACCGCCTCAAGGGTTAATCCGTGCAATTTGAGTTCTTCAATCAGCGCAATCCTGCGAGCATCAAGTTTCTGCAGTTCGAGTCTGACATCCTGGACTTGCCGGCTCGCAACGGCTCCGGTGCTGACCAACGGTTCGATTCTTTCCAGCCGTTGCTGCACTGTTCGCGACTCTGCAACCACCGAAAGCAGGTCAACCTGGGCAGACGTCAGCGCCTCGTCGGTCACGCTCAATTCAAAGAGTGCGTCCCCCGGTTCGACTGCCTGTCCTGAGGTGACGAAGACTCTTGAAACACGCCCTCCGACAGGTGCCACTATCTCAAGGTGGGCTTCGGAGAATTTCTCAACAACTTCGCCCGGGATCTGGAGGGTCAAAGGATAATCACGGACTTCAAATCTGCCCGTTTCCAGCTCCATGTTGGTAATCGTTGTCTCACTGATGCCGATAACGTCGCTTCCATGGCCGGTGTGTCCGGCATTCTGATCTTGAGCAGCGGTCACGGACGGATCTTCCTCGACAACCGGATCAACGATCGGGCGCAGGAAATAGCCGATCAGGATGCCGGCGCATACGAGCACAGCACCTGTAATAAATGATGCAGAATTTCCAGATCGTGACATACTTCAGCCTTTGAGCTTCACGGCGAGCAAGCGGTCGAATACTTCCCCCGATACGCTCATTCTATACAGGCAAGGATTCCAGTTGGTTCACAACTTTTAAAGGTTACGGATTGCCGGGCTGCTTCGCAGCTTCAGCCATGGCTGATTGCCGGCATTTCACCGCACGTCCGCACGGATTTACGTTTCGACAGGACCCGTTTCCCACTATCGCTTCCACGCCAATTCTAATAATCGACAGCGCAATCGTATGGCGTTTGTTGTGAGCAGAAATACGTCTGGAAATCGTTGCCCGCATCGCGGTTGGTCTGTTTGACCATTTCAATCGTTTCAACCGTTTTCAGCTCTATCAAACAATTGTTTCGGGGCAGGCGATGGGCTGATGAGCTGTCGGCCATTCGACTTCCCGAATGTTTCTTCTTTGCAGGTTATACCGATTTGTCTGGGATGGATTCGGGGTGACAGACCTTTAGCTCGAATGAAATCGGACTTCTGTCAAACTCAACGGGGCTCAATTAGGGTTCGCCGGGAGGCAATCCGACCTGAGGATAGGGTTGTCCGGTTTGTTCCGTTCAAAAAACCATTTCGTAACGGTGTTCCTGCCGCATACACAATAGTTCCCGACCTGACGGGCAAAAGGAACATAAGGTTTTCATATCTCCCAAGTGAATGACCTTAACCAGATTCGTTTGTCATGAACGGTACTCAATCAAATACAGGCGAGGCCCCTTTGCGGCGTCGCAACTACCGACGGCGCAGCGATCGTCGTGCATCCGCCGCTGTCGAGTGTGCGTTCTGCATTCCGGTGGTTCTGTTGATCATGTTCGGAACTCTTGAGACCTGCGCCGGCCTTTACCTCAAAGAGACGCTCACCGTCGCAGCTTTTGAGGGTGTTCGCGTTGGTGTACGTCGTCGAGCGAGCGCCGATGACGTTGTTGCCAGAGCGAATGAGGTTCTTGATGAAAGAGGAGTGGTCGGGGCGACAGTTACTGTATCGCCGTCGAACTTTAACTCGCTTGATGCTCTTGATCCGATTACGGTCACCATCGCCGCACCGACGGCGGGGAACTCGCTCTACATATTCGATTTTGTGGCTGACAAGACTGCGTCAGCCCGTTGCACGATGGTCCGAGAGTTTGACGACTAGCGACCGACTGCCTGAGACTCCCACAGGAAAGCAACAATGATCCGCACACGAAGAAGAAAAGCAGACTGTCGACTAGGGACTTCCGCGCTTGAGTTTTCACTTACTGCGCCCGCGCTGTTGATTGTAATCTTCTGCTCCTGTGAGTTCGCACGTATCTCGATGATGCGAAACATCGCTCAGAATGCCGCCTACGAAGCCGCTCGAACGTCGATTGTGGAAGGGGCGACCAACGCTGAAGGCGTCGCCGAGGCTGAACGGATACTCGCACGCATCGGGGCTCAAGGGGCAACGATCACCATCAACGCGGGGCAGGAGTTCGACATCGACACCGATGCGGTCGTCGCAAGGATCGAAATTCCAATGGAGCAGAACGCGTTTTTCTTCCCGATGTTCTATGAGGATAAGACGATCGTCGCAGAGTCTTCGCTGAGAACAGAACGCTACAACGGCTTCTACGACTCGAATCTCAACTAGTCGCTTGAACCATCAACTGCCTTCCGCGTGGCAGTCGATTTCACTGAACACTTTCCCACAGCTGCGGTCTTTCACCGCAAAAGACCCGAATGACTATGGAGGCAGGAATGTTAATGGCACGAAACTACAGTCCAACGAATCGGCGGGGAGCAGTGTTGCCACTGTTTGCGCTGATTCTGCCGGCGATCCTGATCCTGTGTGGATTTGCGATAAATCTCGCGTATTTGCAACTTGTTTCCACGGAAATGAAGGTTGCGACTGATGCGGCGGCACATGCCGGAGGTCGCGCAATGAGTATTCACCAGAGCACTGATGCAGCCTACAACCACGCTCGTATCAACGCTCAGACAAATATGGTTGCCGGCGAACCGCTGATTCTGAATACAACCCAGGCTGATCACGATATTCAGTTCGGAGTTTCCACACGAGTCAGCGCGACCCAGCGTTACGATTTCGATTTCGTTACCAAGGCACAGGTTGATGCGGGAAACGAGCAGGCCACGAGTATTCGCGTTATCGGCCAGCGTCCGATTCCTCTTGTCTTTCAAGTCATGGAAGGGCTCTCCGATGTCAACGTTTCCCGACGTTCGATCGCAACACAGCTTGATCGTGACATCGGTTTGATTCTTGACCGTTCCGGCTCCATGCTGGCCTATGAGGACCTTGATGAATGGAATCGCGTACTCGACCGCCTCTATAGATGGCGGCGGATCAGCTACTGGGACTGGCGCTATGCACGCTACTACTACACGAGTTCGAGAAACAGTCAGTATGTCGCTTTCGATGTTGCGTACGAACTCATGCGATATCTGAACGGCGGCAGCTATTACGATGATTTTTCCAATGCATGGATTCCCAACGGCTACTATTGGGCTGACAGAGATTCAAGATGGTCCAGATATCCGACAAGCCGTTTAAGGACCAACGGTGACACACGTTTGAACAATCCTTACGGTTCGCCGGAGCACCCGATGGCGCGCTATGCGTTTGACATGTCATTGAGACGGAACAACCCGCGATTCAGTCGTTGGTACAGGCTGACCGAGGCGGTATCCGCGTTCACCGACGTACTTGAATACACTGACCAGAAGGAATTGATTGCACTGGTAACTTTCAGTTCAGATGCAACTGCCGACCTGACTCTACAGCCGGAGGGCAATACAGGAATCGCCTACGAACAGCTGCACAATACAATCAACAGTCTGCATGCCTACGGTGCGACCGCCATCGGTAAAGGCCTGCAGGAAGGATTTCCTTTGATCCTCGAGGACTCAAACGGGATTTACGAGCCGAATCGTACTCCTCCCGATCCAAGACCATTTGCAGCGAAAACGATTGTGGTGTTGACTGACGGCCGAAATAACAAATGGCCCGACCCGGTTGCCGCAACTCAGGAAGCTCTGGAAGAGCACAGAAACGTTACAGTTCATACCGTTACATTTTCACCTGGTGCTGACCAGTCAAAAATGCGATCGGTGGCTGAGGTCGGCGGCGGTCGTCACTACCATGCTGATGACGGCGAAGAACTAGTTGAGATCTTCAACGAGATCGCCAACAACCTGCCGACAGTTCTGACCGAATAGTCAAGCCGGAAACTCAACTCAAAAGCCCGCTCTTAACGAGCGGGCTTTTTTTGTATCTGCGTTTAATGTCTTGCTCGCATTGGCACGTATGCGGGACATCGTTTGGCTTTACCACGTGTTTTGCAACTTGGACGCGGTGTGCCGGGGCTTTAGAATGATCGACCCCTTCAACCAGAACCCGGCACGGAATATGGACAAAAAACCAGAACTCAGTCCCCTGCCCTGCGAAGCGCTTCGCTGGAACTGCAACCCGGACATCTTTTCTTTTGAGAACACAAGCGAAATCAATCCGGAAGTCGGAACCGTCGGCCAGGATACGGCCCGCGATGCGCTGCTGTTCGGAATTCAATGTCTTTCGCCCGGACAGAATGTCTACGTGAGAGGAGCAAGGGGTACCGGCCGAATGCGGATGGTTCAGGACCTCCTCAAAGAAGCGGCACCCTCTTCGAGCAAGAAACGCGATTTCTGCTACGTCCAGAATTTCCAGCGGCCCGAGCAGCCGAGGCTGATCACACTCCCGCCGGGCACCGCAGGTAGTTTCCGGAAACAGATGGAGGAACTGGCCGACTTCATTACAAACGGATTGCACAAAGCGCTGTCGGAGGAGCCGTACGATTCGGCTCGCAATGCGATTCACCAGCAGATTCAACAGGAACTGCGTGAGTTGTCAGCGCCTCTTGAAGCTGATCTTGCGGAAGCCGGACTTGCCCTCGTTTCGATGCAGAATGCAGGGCAGACTCAGTCAGCTATTTTTCCGATTGTTGACGGCAAGCCCGTTCCACCTGACCAGCTGCGCATGTCCATGATGCAGGCGCCTGATGAAGAGACTCAAAAAGCGATCATGGCGCAGCTCAAGAAGTTCGAGGAGGACGTTAAAGGTTTCCAGAAACAGATGCAGGAGACCGGCAAGAAGATCGCGGTGAGATTACGCGAAGGCAAAAATGAGATGAAAGAGTTTCACGAGCGCGCCGCTCGTGAAATGCTGGAGAAAGCGTCGGCGGACCTTCGTGAGGATTTCGATATCCCTAGAGTCACCGATCACATCGATGAGATTATCAACGAAACGATCGAATACCATCTTGGCGAACCTGAGCCGGGGGAAACCAAACTTGATCTGGCAGCCTACTTCGGCGTCAACGTGGTGTTGACCCATCGCGATCGAACGGCACGACCGGTCATCCTTGAGTTGATGCCGAGCATGCTCAACTTGCTGGGAACCGTTGAGCCGGATTTCGGTCCCGGTGGGATGGCGATATCGGACTATCGCGGGATTCGTGGAGGCGCTCTGCTGAATGCGGATGAAGGTTATCTCGTCATTGATGTAAACGATATTCTGTCCGAACCGGGTGCATGGCGTGCGTTAATGCGAACGTTGCGGACCGGCAAGTTGGAAATCGTGCCGCCGGAAGCAGGATGGATGCGTCAGTACGTCGTCACGCAACCTGAGCCGATTGACATTAACGTTCGTGTGATTCTGATTGGAGATGTTCCCACTTATTACCGTCTCGACCACGTGGACCCCGATTTCCGCGAGTTGTTCAAGGTACTTGCGGATTTTGACAGCGAGATCGCCCGCAACGATGAAGGTGCGATGCAGTATGCCAGAGTGGTTGCGGGGCTCGCTTCGCGTGAAGACCTTCCTCCATTTGATCCAACAGCGATTGCTGCATTGACCGAGCACGGAGCGAGAATTGTGTCACGCGCCGGTAAGCTCACGGCGCGTTTCGGCAGAATTGCGGATATCGCGCGTGAAGCGGCTTTTCTAGCCGGCGACCGCACTGTTACAGGCGACGACATCAAACAGGCGGTAAGTCGAACCAAAGCACGGGCAAGTCTTCCCTCACGCAAGTTTCAGGAGATGGTCGAAAGCGAAACGATCATCGTGAAAACGGAAGGAGAAGTCGTTGGGCAGATCAACGGTCTTGCCGTGATCCGCTCCGGCCCGCTTACCTACGGATTTCCGGCCAGGATTACAGCCACAATCGGACCAGGCAGCGCGGGCATCATCAACGTCGAAGGTCGGGCGCAGATGTCGGGCTCCATCCACACCAAAGGCTTCCATATTCTTGGTGGTTTGATTCGCCATCTACTCAATACCCGTCACCCGCTCGCCTTCAGCGCTTCGCTGGCTTTTGAGCAGAGCTATGGTGGTATCGATGGAGACTCAGCTTCAGGTGCCGAGGTGATCTGCCTGTTGAGTGAACTGACAGGAATCCCTGTGCGACAGTCTATGGCGATCACGGGAGCCATTGACCAGCGAGGAAACTTTGAAGCGATTGGCGGTGTCAATGAAAAGATCGAAGGATTCTTCGACGCCTGTGAACACTTCGGATTCAACGGCCAGCAGGGAGTTGTGGTTCCCAAAGCCAATGCGGCTGACCTGATGCTGCGTGAAGATGTCGTCGAAGCTTGTCGGGAGGGCAAATTCCATGTCTATGCAGTAGATAGTATCCTCGACGCGTTCGAGCTGATGACTGGCCATGCGGCGGGCGAACTCGATAAAGACGGGGAGTACCCTGAAGGCACGATGCTGCACAAAGCGATCGAAAAGGCGCGGGAGTTCTGGCAGTTGACGATGACGGGACCGAAAAAGCTGACGAAGGTCGAGAAAGATCCTCCGGTAGATGAGCAACAGCCTGTTCCGCATCCTCTGCATGATCGAGACGGATAATAGACGAGCCAAAAACCTGTCAGGACAATAAGCGTTCCAGATGGTGTTGCATGACCTGCAATGCACCGGGGTTTTCACCACCGCGCGGAATGATGACATCGGCGTTCTTTCGCGTTGGCTCTACATAGGCAAAGAACATCGGTCTGACCGTAGATTCGTACTGGGACAGGACGGACTCAACGCTTCGGCCGCGCTGTTCGGTATCACGGCGCAGTCGGCGGATCAGACAGATGTCCAGTGGAACGTCCACAAAGACCTTCAGGTCAAGTTGCTCCAGAAGCTCAGGTTCGTGAAGAATAAGAATCCCTTCGACGATCAGGATGCGCGACGGATTCAGTGTTCTCGTTTCCTTTTTCCGGTTGTGAGTTGTGTAGTCGTATTCGGGAACTTCAACCGGCTGGCCGTCGCGAAGCTGCCTTAGATGGTCCACGAGCAAGCCGTGCTCCATAGCATCGGGATGGTCATAGTTGATCTTTTCGCGTTCAGTAAAGCTCAGGTCATCGCGCTGCCGGTAGTAGCTGTCTTCATTGAGAATCGAGATTTCCCGATCGGAGTGATGCTTGATGAGCCTTTCGAACAACTGGCGGGCGAAGAGGCTTTTCCCGGCTCCTGAAGCTCCGGCGATTCCGATAATTGTTGTGGTGCGCATTGGCAAACTATAAAAAGTTGAAGTTATCGGGTCACTATAGCGACTACCGCCGGTTGTGGCTGCGGGCCGATGTCAGCAAAATAGCGTTCGTTAGATCGACCGAGTTTGTACTGGTATGGAGAAAAAATGGCGCTCACCGAATCGACAATGCTGAAGACAGGAACCGCAGCTCCGGATTTTTCCCTTCCTGCCACCGACGGATCAATCGTCTCCAGATCTGATTTCGTTGACCGTCCTCTGCTTGTGATGTTTATTTGCAACCACTGTCCCTATGTGGTCCATGTCGCTCCGGAGCTGGCAAAGCTGGGAATTGATTACGCGGACACAGCGCTTGCAGTGGTGGCGATTCAAAGCAACGATGTCGAAGCCTATCCGGATGATGGTCCGGAGAAAATGAAAGAAGAAGTCACAGAGCGCGGTTACGGTTTCCCATATCTTTACGATGAGACTCAGCAGGTCGCGCGTGCGTATACGGCGGCATGTACTCCCGACTTCTTTCTGTTTGATAAGAAGCATCAGCTTGTCTATCGGGGGCGCCTCGATGAAACGCGACCCAGGCGTATTGAGTCGGGAGTTTACGACTCTGCGGATGGTGCAGCACATGGAGCAGAACTTCGGGCTGCTATCGACAATGTTCTGGCTGGTAACCCTCAGGGTTCTGCAACGCAGTATCCGTCTCTGGGTTGCAACATCAAGTGGAAGGCAGGGAACGAGCCCGAATATTTCAACGCAGGTTGATTTTTGCTTTGAGTAATCCTGCGGGTTGAAGCGGTTCTTTCGGCCGGAGGCGAAGTCCAGCCAGTTGGCATTCGTATCTGTTTAACGCTGCCGATGAAATGTCCGCAGCGTTTTTTCCTGTAATGTCATCTTCATTTGCCCGTCCAGTGCCTGCGAACGAATAATTTCGCAATCAATTTGGAGGGCATGATGAGCGAAAATTCCGACCGGTTACATCCCGTATCGAACGACGACCAGTTTGAGTCGTTATCCAGTGGGCAAAACGCGCCTGAGGAGAAATCCCGCGACGCAGATCTTCTGGACGCCTACTCCCGAGCCGTCATCGATGTTGTTCAGACGGTTTCGCCGGCTGTTATCAGTGTCTCCGGAAAGACCGGCCGCGGTGGAGGTGGGTCCGGATTTCTAATCTCGAAAGACGGGTATGCGATCACCAATAACCATGTGGTCGAGGGACGTAGTGAATTGCTTGTCCGGACGACCGATGGTGATCGGGTAGACGCATCTCTGGTTGGTGCAGATCCAGCTAATGACATCGCCGTGATTCGCGTTTCGGCTTCAGAGTTGCCGATCTCAGAGGTGGGCGACTCAGACGGTCTGCAGGTCGGGCAGCTTGTCGTTGCGATTGGAAGTCCGTTGGGACTGCAGTCAACCGTCTCGACCGGAGTGGTCAGTGCATTGGGAAGGAGTATGCGCGGCGAGGACGGAAGATTGATCGAAAACGTGATTCAGCATTCAGCTCCGATTAATCCCGGGAATTCCGGTGGTCCCCTTGTTGATAGCCGTGGCCTCGTAGTCGGCGTGAATACGGCGATTATCGCAATGAGTCAGGGACTCGGGTTTGCCGTTCCAGGAAGTACCGTTCGTTCTGTATTCGAAGAGATAGTTCAGTACGGAAAAGTCCGTCGTCGCCAGCTGGGCATCATGGCAAACAACGTTCGCCTTACCCGCGATGAAATGATTGAGTTTGATTTGTTGTCCGGAAACTCGGTTGAAGTGATTGAGCTTGAGTCAGGTGGTGTTGCTGATAGCTCAGGGATCCGTCCAGGTGATGTAATTGTTGCGATCAACGGACGGATCATTACCTCGGTCGACGACATCCACCGGCTGCTTTCAACGATGCCACATGAGATGCCTCTGGCGGTTGCCGTAATTCGTAGCGGCCAGTTGAAAGAAGTTGTTGTGCCGCCGGCAACTTTTTCCTGATGTGCCCGTCTCAACCGGAGAGAATTGAAATCGGGAACTAATTCTGTGCCAGAGCCCCGGAGGAACCGGCTCTGTTGTCTGCGAGCGACTATTTAACGTTGGCATAACCGGTACAAATTAACTCGCGATCACATATCACCCTGCGGCATAATCACTACAGCCGTTTAATGTTCAACTTCGTTAGCTCGTTGGAGTGGCAATTACGCCATTTCGCAGGCTAGTCGGTCAGGTTTTCCCTATCGGAAGCTATTTTTTCCCGACATCCGGCAGGCTCCGGGCGTCAAAGGGTCTAAGAAACGCAAATAACCTGACAATCAAATGCACTTCCGTCGTGGACGGCAGCGGCGATTTGGATGGCTAACGACTCTGGGAATTGTGACAACAGCAGTTGTCCTGCAATTCACCGGAGCGTTCGAGGCTACAGATCAATGGTGGTGCGACTACTGTCAACGCAAGACAGCTCCGTCGTACCAGAAATGCCATGTGGTTCTGATTTATGCCCCGCAGCAGATCATTCAGTCGGCCGGTCCGGAATTGAAAGAGTTGATCGACACGGTCGACGGCTGCGATCCAGCGAGGATCGGAGTCGTCGGTGCTCGTGACGTGTGCGCTTTTGATTCGTATGCCGACCACCCCTCTGCAGGAAGAATGGTTTTCGGTGTTCCGTTGACAGGTCTCGCAAACGGAGATCCGTCCTGGGATATCGCCACGGGGTTTTCCGATCTTCATCTCGACGGTCAATCCATCTACCGCAATACCAATCCGGTTCGCGAGCAGAATGATTGCGAAGTCTACTCGTTTGAAGCCGAGCTTTCCCGCGGTTTGATGGTCTCCGGAGACGACTTAAGTCCGGGGCCGGTCGGAATCCGCTTCGGTCGCGGCATCAATTCCCTGCCGAATACGACTTTGCAGAAGGTCGTCGACGGAAACTTTGTACCCGGTCTGTTCCGTGACAAGGTTGTCCTGATCGGTCCGCAAATGGACCCGACTTTCGGCCTGGTCACTCCGACAACAAGCGGGAGTGATCGCATGAGCCGCCTTGAGATTCGCGGCTACATCATTGAAACATTCCTGCGAGGCAACGGCGTCAGCTATGCCGGAACCGTCTTCGCATTGTGTTCTATCTGTATCTTCACACTTTTGATCTGCCAGCTGGTCCGGCAGGCACCGCACAGACATCTGCCAACTGCGTTTCTGGCGACCCTTGTCCTGTGCGTGCTTGCCACCGCTGGCATTTCGTACATATCCGGATTTGTCCTGCCTTCGGGCGCAATGATCTTTGCATTGTTTGCAAGTTTCAGTGTGATCGGATTCCAGCGATATTACACACTGGCGGGCGCATCGGCGCGTAAGCGACATGCAATCCAGTCAGGCATCAGCGCCCGGAACAAGGAGAGCCGCGATGTCTGGCAGGAGGTGACGGAGGCGACATTCCAGGTGTTCTATCCACGCCGGATGGCATTACTGGAACTGGAGCCGTCGGCGACTCATCTGAAGGTTGCCAGAACTGTTCATTGTGATGAACAGGATATTTACGAACGTCGTCGCGATATCCAGCGGTCGCCCTATTTCGAGGCGATTGAGAACTCGGCACCTGTGCGGCTGACATCGCGACAGTTCTTTGCGACCAATCCCGATGTGACAAACGTCGAATACGTGGTTCCGCTTTTCAGCGGTGCTTCGGTGCTCGGGTTCATGGTGATCGAACTTGATTCGCGCCTCCTTGAATCGTGGCTTGGTTTTGACAACTTCCTCGGCAACTTTGCCGAAGAGATGTCGGTTCTCGTCGCCGGGCACCGGCAAGCAGACGTTAAAGGCGAAGGGCTAACCGGAATCGCCGATCGCTTTAACGAAGTTCCCGAGGCGCGTGAGCAGACAGTCATCGAAAAGCAGGTTGAAGTCGAACGCGAACTGCAGGATCAGATTGACTATGCATTCCAGTCCTCTGTTTCGTCGAAAGCCGTTTTTGATGTGTTCGGCAGAATCATTCGTTACAACTCGAATCTGATCAACGACGTCCAGTCGGTCGGGCTCGTGGTTTCCGGAACGACCTGTGTCGAAATGATGGCTGCCGTAAGCGCAAGATCACAGCATGAGTGCCGGAAGATCTTCAGACGCGTCGTCATGGATCGTAGAACTGAACAGCTGTTTATTCCAGCTGACGATCGCACCGACTACTGCCGGACGATGGTCATCGCCCCGATGAGAAATGCCGGCTCGGATACCGCCGGCTACGACTCACGCGGCGTGCTCATGGAAATCGTTGACGGCCGTCTGTTCGAACAGGTGAATCTCTGGAAGGAGAGGATTACCGAATCGAAATGTAACTCGGCCGCAGGTCGCATTGAAGATCTGAGGCAACAGGCGCGGCAACTGGCCGGGACTGAAGCCGGTACGGACAGCATCAATGAACTGATCGGTTCTTTCGGTCAGACCATGAACGACGTTCTGACACTGCTTGAAGACTTCCGGACTCTCAACCGGTGCAACATAACCGGAGGTCCCGAGGAGTTTCTCGTACTCGATATAGCAGGAGTCTGGGCGGATACAAAAATTGCATTTGGAAACACGCTTGAGAGTCGCGCAATCGAACTCATGGACAGACTACCCGCGCAAGGCCTGCCGGCAGTGGCTAACCCGCTGTTGCTGGAGCGGATGCTGAATACCATCCTCGAAATCCTGATCGACAACTCGTACGACGGATCGAAGATTGTCGTGGATTCGGTTGTTGCAGGATTACAGTGCGAGCTGGAGTTCAGTTGCCAGCATCCTGACGGCGGTCAGTCAGGTGATTCCGGCCTGCATGACGAAATGCCGGGCGAGGGCAAAGAGAAAATGCAATTGCTCAGTGAAGAGCAGACGGATCGCCTGAATGAAATTCAGGGATGGCTCGAAGTCTGGGGCGGTTCACTGACAATTCGGAGCAAAGTCGGCAGCGGTCTGCAGGTTCATCTGGTACTGCAAAACGATGCTGGAACAGAGGAAGCAGATCTGGAGGATCCGGAAGATCAATCTGCAACCGGAACGTTGCTTACGAGCGCCTCTGTTGGAAACGAGGTGGCTGATCCGCTGGCGGTCCGCGACGCGGAATGGCTACTTAATCAACCGAGACATCACTACACCATTCAAGTGTTAAGCGCAATCTCCGCCGAACGCGCACGCGACCACGTTGAGCGCCAGAAGAACCCGTCGCAGTATGCGATCTTCCTGAAACAAGGCAAAACGCGCCTGCTTCATGTTGTCGTATTCGGTCTGTTTGAAGATCGTGCGTCCGCAAAACTCGCCGCTTCGAAACTTGCCGACTCCTCGGTTTCACCGTGGATCAGAATGCTGTCGAGCGTTCACTCCGAAATCGAACAAGTGGATCAGAATCAAGGTGTGTGATGTTTGATTTTGATCTTCCGTTGTTTCCCGTGAACTCGGTCGCGATCACAGTCACCACCACGGTGTGGGTCGGCGTTTGCGTCTGCGTGTTCTTCAACCTCCGTCTGGGGTGGACTCTTTCGGCGCTTGTGGTGCCGGGGTACATCGTACCGCTGATCATGTCCCGGCCGACAACCGCCGTTGTCATCCTCGTCGAATCCCTGATCACCTACCTCGTTGCACGTGGAATATCAGACGGCTTCCGTCTTCATCCATACTGGAGCAATGTATTCGGAAGGGACAGATTCTTCGTCATCGTTGTTGTCAGTGTGATCGTGCGCGCGCTGTTCGACGGCTGGTTGCTGCCATGGACAGGTCAATTCATCGTCGAAACATATGGATGGAATATTGATTATCGCAACGATCTGCAGAGTTTCGGTCTGATCATCGTCGCACTGATCGCGAATTACTTCTGGAAACCCGGTTTCGTTCGCGGGATCGGCCCACTGCTAACCTGTACGGCAATCACCTATGTGCTGGTCAGCTATGTTCTGGTTGGTTTTACAAACTTCAACCTCGGCAATATCCAGCTGATCTACGAAGACGTTTCAGCAACTCTTCTGGCCAGCCCGAAGTCGTACATGATTGTGATCACAACCGCGTGGCTGGCATCGTGGATCAACCTGCGCTATGCGTGGGATTTTAACGGGATTCTGATTCCCGCGCTGCTCGGGCTGCTCTGGCCCAGTCCGTTGAAGATTTTCATGTCGCTGTTCGAATGCGTGGTCATTCTGATGTTCGCGACGTGGCTCATGCAAACACCGCTGCTTCGCAATCGTGCGATTCAAGGCGGGAACAAACTGTTGTTCTTTTTTACGATCTGTTTCCTGATAAGACTGATCGTCTGTCACTGTGTCAGCAATTTTTTCACCGGCGTCACCGTCACAGATGCGTTCGGAACGGGATATCTGTTGACAACGCTGATGGCGATCAAGGCGCATGAAAAGAAGTTGACTGTCAGGATGATGAAAGGCACATTGCAGGTCTCAATCGTCGGAGCAGTCGTCGGTAGCGTGTTCGGTTTCGCGCTGTTCTGTGCTCCGCCGATCAACCCGGGGTTTGCTCAGTATCAGGCAACCGGTTCTGAGACGCCATCGACACTGGTACAGACTGAAGATTCGCTTCTTGAGCTTGTCAGCCAGGCGAAGATACCGCTCTATCAGAAAAGAGAATCGGAAAGCTATGAACCACCGGTCTACACGGAGATAACGACGTTTCGAAGTGCGCTGGAAAAGCTGGACGCGCTGGAACCGGGATATGATTCATTTTCACTGGACGAAGTTGCTTCGGAACTGGGATCGATAGGCTACGAGCTTGTTGATGTCGGCGGTGAACATCTGTTGCTTCGTGAACAGGATGCTGTTCGCGGCTGGGGTATCTATGTCATTACTCCCGCGCAGGAACAAGGGCTGTGTCTTGAGGTGCCTGCACCTGTGAGTGAATGGGCAACGGTCGAATCGGCGCTTTGCCTTTCCCAGCGGTTTCCTACTCGGGCGATCGCAATTTCAGGTGCGCCGGTTGAGACCAATATCGACGGGTCCTCCGACCCGACACGGAGTTCCAGAACAATGTTTTCCGTGTTCCACAACGTGTTTGGAAAAGAACAGCCGCTGCAGGTGCGGGGTTTAACCAACCGCAATGCTCTACGGCTGGGCTTTATCGATGAACAAGGAAGCGCCGACGTTCTAGCGGATTCCGGATTCTGGGTTCGAGGTTCGTTTCCGGATAGTTTGAATCTAGCGGCCATGAAAGAACTGGTGGGAGACTTCGGCATCTTCTGGAATGACAGCCCGATTGGCAACCAGCTACGAAAAGGACCGGTTTTCTCTGAGATCTTCCTCAGTCGCGACGCACGACGCCGACTGGTCGCGCGAACGGTCGTGAACGACAGGGAGGGTGCAGGGCCGGCGCCGATTGAAGTGACCACTCAACCTCTCGGAGAATGGTTGAATGAAGTCAAAGGGCGAATCGTCCACGCAGGAACTGACCAGTTCACGCCGGCAACGACTGAAGAGATGTTGTACATGGACAACGAGGTCCTGCAGCCGCTGATCAGCCTGCTGCAAATGATCGGCTTGAATGAGAACGATTCAGATTCCCGGGGTTCATCATGGTTGAGCAGTGATATCCGCAGCCATATGCGGGTCATCGATTGCTGTGCCGGAGTTCTGGGTTATCAGTTGACTATCATCAACGACTCCCAGACGGGCGATCGCTATGTCGCTCTGGTCGAAAGAGATGATCCGGAACATACGGGCAAGGGATGGGGGACGTATGTGTTCCGCCCCGGGCTTGTTGACCCGTTCGCTGTTGAGGTTCCGCGGCCGCTTCTGGAAAGCAGAGCTTTTGACTTTGGAGTCAATCTGTTTGAAAGGCCGAGAGCGTCGGCGCTATTGATTGCAGGGGCTCACCCTCGTGCCAACCTCGATGGTTCAGCGGATATTTCGAAAGTCGCCAATCGTACGAACATGTTCAACCTTGTGCGGCACGTCCTGCTGCGGCAGCTCGGAGCAAGGACATTTTTGATCAGCCAGGCGCGCGCGATTCAGTCACCTGTTCATTCGGACATCGTTGTCGCCACCGACAGCGGGCTTACCCGTGCAGGATTTCTGTCACCGTTGAAGAGGAATCTTCTGAACAGTCTCAGCGAAGACGGGCTGACCTATGAATTCGTTGACGGTCGTGAAGAAACGGCCGGGTATGAGCTGGGAATGCTCATGCAGGCGACCGCAATACAGATTTCCCAGAACAAAGAGGTTATCAGTCTCTGGTTGTCACCTGTCGTGCGAAGCAAGTTCCGCGACGCGGATGAACATGAGAATTTCAGCGCTCAGTTCAATGCCTGCGGTGTCGAGTCAATTGATGGTTCGCTTGCCTCGGTGGTTACATGGCAATTCGAAGAAGCACAGTCACTTGAAAGCCGGGAGGTGCCCGGACAGCTTCGCGAACGAATCAATCAATATGTGAACAGCTACGATGTGCTGATGCTTTATGAGATCGTCAATCATTATCAGGATTGGAATTTCCTGAGAATTCGTGACTCCGGGTCGGGCCAGGTCTACCTTGTCCTGCGAACCGATGAAAAGAAACCGGTAGCGGTCGTCAATATGACCGGCGCCTCAGGAACAGGAAACCTCGACGTCAAAGCAATTGACGAAAGTACAGTCGCCGAGTTTATCCGGACGCGAAATCTCTGGATGGAGGTGACATCGCAATGAGATTCAGAGACTTTTGTTGCCTCTCGATTCCGTTTGTGATCGTAGGCGCGCTCTGGGCAGGACGGAGTTCAATAATGAATGCCGGGGCCCCCGGCTTTGCTATTACAGAGGTTAACCGCGAGGATGCGAGCCGGCAGATCACGATTCGTCTGGACGAGGAGGAGTGGGTTGAGTTTCAACTCGCTCCCAATTCGACCACCCTGCGTCTGCTGACAAATGCTGAGATCGACGGAAACATACAGCCTGTTGAAACGCAGTCTGATCCACGTGCCGGCTTTCGTTATTCCATTGAATATGAATTGCTGGACAACTCACGCAATATCGTTTCCAGTTCCGAGTATCACTTCCGTAGCCGACTGCGTCAGTTGATCGACGCGGACACCGGGGAGGTGATCAACCCGCTGGTGTTCGGTTCCACGGGCCACGTTGCGACTCAGACAAGAACAATGCAGTTGCCGACGATGACGCACGAAGGTACAGGGACTATTTTGCGAGTCAGGATCAACTCGACCGATCCCGAACTGACGGGAGTCGTTGCCCGGGTTATCTCACGTGTGGAGCGAGCGAACTACGACAACCCGTCTACGTGGCATCGAGTCGGAAACTACAACAAGGTGCGGATTTCCAAGTTTTGCGTTTACAACCACAGCCTCCTGACTTTGAGCGAGCGCACTAACCTGCTGCGCTGGCAATGGGTGGAATCGGCCACTGCCGGAGTTTACGACAGCAGCTTCATGTACTTCATCGGGGATATGGATGATCAGGAGGCCGGACTGGGGACGCTTCCAGCGGGTATGTATATGGAACCCGGCTGGCATGCCACGATCCCTGTTCCGGAGGCAACGGGACGAATGCGGATAGAGTTTTTCCGGATCGATTCTTCGCGCGTCGGCGCGGCAGTGATTTCGGCAAGATGGCAGGGAAGCGAAATTGAAGACCGCGAAGAACGTCTACATACGATCGAGAACTCTGAAACACCGCTTGAGATGGATGTCAAAGGCGGGATCGTCGAGCTGACGCCTTCAGAACCGATCGTCGTAACGGCATTCTTCAAGCCGGCAGAAGGCGAATCGACTATCAGTGCGATTTCGGATGGAGATGAATTTGAGATCACACCGGAAACGCATTACCTGAGGTCCTATTTGATTGACACGCGTCCGGTCACTTTCGACATCAGCCACGTCAGTGATCAGGCGACACCGTTCCGGCTGTCAATCAGAAGAGCATTCGGCGAGATTTTTCTCACAGAGGAGTCGGAGCACAGCCTGCAAGGAAGGATTCCCGGCGATGAAGTCTTCGGCGCGCTTCGCTGGGAGTTTCTGGATAGCAGTGGTCAGGTTGTCAGCTCAGCTGTTGAAGAATTTGAAACCACGGCTTCGTTCTACGACCGGCTCTGGAAAGCTGACCGCAGTTATATGGTGACAGATGCGGCACCAGCACATTTCAATATTCCGCCAGCGGTTTCCGCGATTCGCTTTTACAGCGATGACGGTCCCTTGCTGATTTCAGGATCCGTTCGGCCGCAGGAACTGCCTTCAACAACCTGTGTGCCCGAAGACTACCTTGCATTTGAAAAGTCCGGTTCAACCAACAGACGCTGGTTCAAATTAAAGCCACGATTGAATAGAGAGCTGATCGCCGAAAACCGCTCGTTTGTACTGCGTACCCGCGAGCATCTGCCGGAAGTTGATCCTGAACTTCTCGCAGGAAATTTTGAATGGATAAGGTTTGAACCGGCGGGTGATTGGATCGGCAACCAGTTGTTTGTTCCGGTTGAAGCGGAACCTGAATTGCATGTTCGAGCTGCCGATGCAATGTACTATTCGATTCAAAGCGATTTCGACTATCCCTTTGAGATCAAAAGTACTGCATTGACATCCGGCCGCGCGAAAATCGTTTTTGAAAGCCCGGGTTCACCCGGTCCCATTCGAGTATTCTGCAACGACGAGGTGGTCTTTGACGAAGACATGCTGTCAACGCGTGGAGTCATCGAATTTGACACGTCTCATTTGACGGGACGACTTCGCGTCGAATGTGAAGCGGAAGTCCGGTTGCTGCTTGGCGGCTGCTACGTTGGAGATGTTCCATGCTTTATCAAACGCAAAGCGGTTCGCGTGAACGATGACGGACTGGAGTTTGTTTTTGAGAAGACGACGGCAGATGAGGAACTGGTCACACTT
>JBCCFB010000064.1:0-26074 GCA_039029995.1 Planctomycetota bacterium | reverse complement strand
CCACTTGAGTCGATGTCGATGCCGAGCCCGGCATTGCCGTATATCAGGTTCTCTGAAATTGTGTTCCGGGTCGTTCCCGTCGAGTCACCGACCGTCGTGATTAATACCCCGGCCCCACTGCCCGCCGTAGAGCCATCTCCGGTTGATCCGCGGATAATGTTCCGGCGGATGGTATTGGCCGATGAGTTCGCGCCAAGGCCGATGCCCGCGGTTATCGTGCGATCAATGGTGTTATTCTCAACGAGGTTACCCGTGGCACCGTGCCAGAATTCAATCGCTTTACCATTTTCTACAGTAGAGATAGTTGTGGTGACAAAAAGGATGTCGTGCAAATAGTTGCCGGTAATGACCGCACCGCTACCCTGCACGTTCAAGAGGTCAGCTTCGTTGTCATCGTATCCGGCGAACGCGATTTCATTGTTGGTGATGACGACGGGCTGGGAATTGAAGTGTGCCGCGCCGCCGCTGGTACTGACCGCACTCTCATTGAAGTAGCTGAACAGGTTGTTGGTGACGGTAACTGCCCCGAAGGAAACAAGGCCCATGTCGGTGCGGTTGCCGGAACCGGGATCCGAACCGTCAGCATGCAGGCCAATCAGGTTTCCACGAATCGTTGCAGGTCCGGTGGCGGTCACATTGTCAGTGACACCGATCGCTTTTCCATCCCTGATGCCGTCTGTAAAGGTGCCGGAATCCTGAGCACCGTGAATCGCTATATCCTCGATCGTTACGTCTTCGGCATCGATGATCACTCCGTAATCGATGCCGTCCAGATTAATCTCAAGTTCCGGCCGGTCCACGAGGCTGAGAATGATGCCATCGGCACCCACCATTCCGCCAGTTCCTGCCTGCCCGGAGTTTGGATTGACGACGGTAACACCATCAGCGAACGAATAGGCCGTTCCATCAATTGTCGTTCCTGAATCGGTCACCTCAGGCAGATGATCGGATACATTTACCGTCCACCAGTTGTTGCCGGATCCGTCTGAGGAGTTTGTTCCCTCGACCGGAACAAATCGCATTGAGTTGTCACCTGCTATTGCGTTTGCATTCAGCAGGAACTGCCTCAATGATCCTTGAACGGTCCTGTTGGCCGTCAGGTCATCATCCTGCGTGTCGCCGCCGAGTAGATTGGATACGACATTGAAACTGAATCCTGAATCGACTCCAAGCGCATGCCCTGCGGTATTGTCGATGTAGGTGACATGTTCGGAGGTTAATAGACTGGACGCATCGTCGGAAATCCCTGCTCTTCTTCCTTCGAACGCTGTCCCGTCGGCAACAAGGGTGACTGTTCCTCCTGAGCCATCGGCAACTTGTGCGCCGCTTGATCCGTATGTCTGTGAGGCCCAGATATCAGTTGAACCGAAGCCTGAGTTAAAACCGCCCGAAAGAACCAGCGTTGTCGAATCAACGACAATCCAGAATGCGCCGACTGAAGGAGTGAACGAGTAATTTCCGGAGCCATCTGTCGTTGTAGACGCAACCAGGCTGTCTCCGGCATCGATTACACCGTTGCCGTTATCGAGATAAAGGTGGACAGAGGCATTGCTGAATGCCGGATCTGCAGCGACGCTTCCGTCACCTGCGACGTCGTGGAATACCGTTCCCCGGATCTCATTCGTCTCGACAACATCGACTGTGATGACATTTGGCGTTGTATCAAGATTCTGCCCTCCAAAAGCAACGCCCCCACCGTCCTGGACCTGGAACGTGAAGGTGTCGTAATTGTTTCCAAAGCCACCCGGTGCGGGCTGGAACACCAGGTCACCGGCCGAGATCTGGCCGACGCTGACAAATTGCGGACCGACGATCGGTGTGCCGCCCAGAAGCAAGGTTCCATTGGCGGGAAGAGTCGTTATGCGGACATTGATAAACGCATGACTTTCTGATGGATCACTGTAGCCGAAATCGGCCAGTGAGAATGTGTAATCAGTGTCTTCAAGCGTGACGACCGTTCGGTCCGTGCCGTCGGGCGCGTCATTTACCGGCGTAACCATGACATCACGCGTCACGGTATTGGAATCAATGTCACCATCATTAACTGTGAAACTGATGGTTCTGGTTGTGTTCGAAGGATCTTCGCTCGTATTTTCGTACGTAACGGCGCGTAGCGCTGCAATGTAGTTGGCTACGGTGTCACTTCCAGTAAGCGTCAATGTTCCGGACGTCGCATTCCAACTGCTGGAGATAAAACCCGTATCGACGAAATCAAGTAGATCCTCAGTCGAAATGTAGTTACCCGTTATCTGGACAACCGCCGATTCGATTATCGTGTCGTCAACGTCGCTGATCGAAATCGTGCTCGAAATAGCGGTCGGCAGATCATTCTCAAAGTAGAAAACGTCCGCTGATTCGATTCCAGAAAGTGCTGCTGCATCGTTTTCAGGTGCAACGTCAATGTTTCTCGACTGAATATTGGAATCGATGTCTCCATCGTTAACCGTGAAGCTTACAGTTCTTGTCAGCGCCGATGGATCGAGGCTCGTATTCTCATAGGTAATCGTTCGCAACGCAGCCTGATAGTTCGCGACGGTGTCGGTTCCCGTCAGTGTTAACGTTCCAGTGGTTGAATTCCAGCTGCCTGAAATCGCCACCGTATCAACAAACGCTAGAACGTCCTCTCCGGACTGGTAGTTGCCCGTTATCTGAATTTCTGCAGACTCAAGATGGGTATCATCAACATCGCTGATGACAATTGAACTCGTGACAGTTGTCGGTGCATCCTTTTCCGTGTAGGCGAGATTCGCCCCTTCGATTGAAGAAGCAACCGGGTTGTCGTTCGACGGCACGACGTCGATGTTCCTCGAAACGGTATTGGAGTTGGCGTCGCCGTCGTTGACAGTAAAGCTGACCGTTCTCGTCAAGCTGGAAGGATCATCACTCGTATTTTCGTAGGTGATGCTCTGCAATGCTGCTTCATAAGCCGCAAGAGTGTCGGTTCCGGTAAGCGTCAATGTTCCAGTGGAGGAATCCCAACTTCCCGAAATTCCGCCGACATCCACGAACGCGAGAACATCCTCACCGTTGAAGTAGTTTCCGGAAATCTGTATGACTGCCGACTCAACTGCGGTGTCATCAATATCTGCCAGAGAAATCGAACTCGTTATGTTGACCGCGCCGGAATTCTCAGGGTAGCTGATATCACCGACTTCGATCGCTGACAGCTGTGACGCATCGTTAACCGGCGTCACATCTATGCTCATCGAGTGCGACGTGGAAGCCGGTACGAGGCTCGTTGCCCAAGAGAATACGTTTGCCGCCAGAATATCATTCGGTGTAACGACGGCTCCGGTGCCGGTCATATTGGCGCGGAATATCCCCTCGTCAGATGTGAAGAGAATGTGCCCGCTGCCAACCTGCCTGAGCACCATTGTCGGTTGTCCGGAAACGGAATCGACTGCCAGTACCACGTCACCTGCAGCAAGACTTGCACTGTTAAAGTAGGAGATCGTGCCCGCCGATGAAAACGGATCGCCATTGTTGCCAACCAGACCGAACGGCCCGTTCATGATCTCATGAGAATCATCGGCCACATTCCACGTCGCACTGCCGGTGCCGCCGATGGTCAGTCCGTAGAACGCGGAAACATCATCGTACGAGGCAGCATCGCTGGTTGTGATCAGGATTCCACCGCCATTGACCCACGTGTCGAGCGCAGACAGCTCACCGGGTGTCCACGACCCATCGGGCACGAACCCGTTGAACAGGATACTTCCTTGTGCAAGATACGTACTGTCAATGTTGCTGCTGGCGGCAGCAACTGAAATCGCTGAAGAGACGGTTCCGCCGGGCCCGAAGTTTGCCGGATCCGCGATAATCACATCAGTGCCACCAAGCGAACCGCCGTTTAACGTGAATGAATTCGGTTCACCTGCAAGGGCGACAACTGTCTGGTTTCCAGTGTTAACAAAAAAGTCGAATGACGCGTAATTAGCACCATTGTCATCTGGATCCGGTACAAACTCGAACAGACCGGCATCAATCTGTGCCTTGGTAATGACTTGATTCAGTGACACAGGCACCGAGCTCAATGTCAGAGTTCCGTTGACTGGAAGGCCGGTTATCGTCAGGGACTCAAGGTCGTTACCCGTAACACCTGTAAAGTCAAATTCGGACGCTGAGAACGTGTAAGTTGTGTCTTCCAGAGCGGTCGCACTTCCACCTGCAGACGGTCCGACGCTGAGGAAAACAGTCGCGGTCGAACTGGTTGCGACGCCGCCGTTTGCAATGCCATCGCCATCATCGAAAACGAACTCGATGGATCGTGATCCGAGAATTGCCGACGTGGATTCGAATGTGAATGACTGCAGAACCACATCTACGCGAACAGGAGTCGCATTGGCGTTGAAACTGATCGCAACACTGGAGTTCGATGTACCCGACAGCGTACCAACTGCGACTCCACCGACACTGACGACTGAACCGTCAGTGAATCCAGCCGAAAGACCTACGGTACCTGAAGTATCAATGCCCAGTTGATCGACTCCGTCGAATCCGACTCCCGTAAGCTGCAGGACTCCACCGTCGTAATCGGTAGGCAAGTCGTTCGCATCAACGATTGCGGCTGGAGCCAGAACATCGACGGAGGTGACGGTACCGTCATTGATTACCGTAACAACGTCGCCGCCAAGACCGGCAATAACCGGAGCATCATTTACAGCGACTCCGTCCACTGAGATCGTTCCGAGGAGTACGTCGCTGCCTCCCCCTGCACCTGTGTTGCCATTGTCATTGATTTCGAAATCAATCGAATCAATTGCGGTCCCGTTTACGTGCTCGCTGGTAGTGAACTCTACATTTCCTGAGACATCCAGATAGGTGTTCAGCGCCGCCAACGTACCGGTCAAGGTAATCGTGTCCGATCCGGATCCGCCCACCGTTACCCCGCCACCCGAAGATGCCGCAAGAGTACCGCCGGCGCTGGTACTCAAGGTCACGATCAGTACGCCACCATTGTCATCGTGATCGACGAGGTTCACCGAACTCAGGTCAAGCCCCGTTGCGACGTCCTCGATGACAATGACCGTGGACGGCAGAGCGCCTGCGTCAAACGGATCGTCGTTCTCAGCCGCGACATCGATGTTGCGCGAGACTGTGTTCGAATCAAGCGCGCCATCGTTGACAGTGAAACTAATCGTTCTCGTGGATGTGTCGGGATTGTCGCTGGTGTTCTCATAGGTAACACTCCGCAGCGCAGTTCGATAGTCAGCGATCGTTGCCGTTCCCGTTAGCGTCAACGTACCGCTTGGAGCGTCCCATGAACCGGAGATGCCGTTCTGGTCCGTAAAGCCAAGGAGATCTTCGCCGATGACATAGTTGCCGGTGATCTGGATTTCAGCCGTTTCGAGACTGGTGTCATCAATATCCGACAACGTCAGAGTACTTGTGATCGAAACAGGACCGTCGTTTTCAGTATAGGACAGCAGCGAACCCTCAATGGTCGCCGCTACCGGGCTGTCGTTTACTCCGGTGATAATTACCGTCGTACTTCCAGTTGCCTCGAGATCACCACCCGTTCCCTGCGAGCCTGTGTTTCCATCATTGAAAGTCCAGTCGATGTCGACGCTCGCGGGTGGATTGTCGCTGGAATTGGCATAGGTGATCTGCCGTATGATGCTCTCAACATCGGTAGCGGTTGGTGTTTCGCCGTTTGAATCTGTGAAGGTGATCACCAACTCGCCGTCAGTCGTCAGGACATCGAACGTCGCAATGACCTGACTGTTCTTGATCAGGTTACCGCCGGAGAGTGTAATTCCATTTCCAGCGTTGAAGCTGAAGTCATCATCCGCACTGACGCCGCCATTGCGGACGAGAGTCAGAATCGAGCCGGAGTAGTTATCAACATCATCGAGCTCCGGATCGTAAAGATTTGCGTCGGCATCAAGCACCGCCGGCGCGCCACCTTCAGTGAAGCCTGAGTTCCCGAATGATCCGGAAGACTGTCTTACCGAAACATTGTCCAGATAACCGTCGACTCCGCCCGTCTCGGCACTTTGTGAACCGATATCATCCGATGTATCAGTGAATGTCACCGTTGCGGCGGCCGCATCCGCAGTAAACGTGTATCGGTAGCGCACAAACGTGTTGCCATCGGTGTCCGAAAGAATCTGTTCTGTTGTCAGCAGGTTTGAGCCACCGTCCACAGTCACCTGCAACTGCTGATTCCACCCCTGCGCGGCATTGTCGTCTCGATAGTCGAATTCCAGCACATATTCTTCACCGGCGGTCGTCGAAACCGTTTGCGAAAGTGTGTGCGGGCCCGCAACATTGCCGGAACCAAAACGAGCTTCGCCCACTGCCTGAGCGACCTGCCCCGTTATGCCCCATCCGCTTAGGTCGGTTGTGAAATCTCCGTTGTTGACAAGGTTGTTGCCAAGGAAAGTCGGAGCATCATTGACCGACGTTATATTGATTGTCTGGGACGCGAAGCCCTCTTCGCTCGTCCCGTCACCGGTCAACCCCGGATCGCTACCTGTGTTGCCCTGATCATTCACCGTCAGGGTAACCGTTGTACTGGCAGACGGAAGATCGCTCGCGGTAGTTGAAACGTTGGAATAGACGATAGTACCCGTACTCGAACCGGTAAGCAAAGCGTTCAACTGGGCCTCTGTTCCGGAAAACGTTACCGTGTCCGTTCCGTTTCCAGATGTGAAGCGATCCCCCGAAACGACAGTGACCCCCGAGTCCCCTACGTTGATCAGGATCCGACCTTCACCGGCACTCAGTGTCGCTGTCAACGTGCCTCCGTTGTCGTCCGGATCAGCAATGCTGAAGCCCGAACCATGAATGTTTATCGAGCCTTGCTCGGTGTAGGCAAAAGCAGAACCAGGCCCGGTGACAACTGGGGCATCATTGACCGGACTGATATTGACCGTCGAGCTGCCAGTTGCCTGCAGCGCGCCTCCAGATCCTTGCGCCCCGGTATTTCCATCGTCGAACACCCAGTCGATTTGTACACTGGCTGGCGGATCGTCGCTCGTATTAGAGTAGGTGATCTGCTGCAGAATGTTATCCACATCGGCAGCTGCAGGGGTTTCTCCATTGGCGTCGGTAAATGAAATGACTAGCTCGCCGTCAGTCGTCAATACATCGAATGTCGCAATGACCTGACTGTTCTTGATCAGGTTTCCACCTGAAATCGTGATTCCATTTCCATCGTTGAAGCTGAATTCATCATCAGCGTTTACGCCACCGTTTCGAGTCAGAGTCACCGTCGATCCGGAATAGTTATCAAACGCATCTAGCTCCGGGTCTTGAAGATCGAGGCCGGACTCAAGGACTACCGCTGAACCACCTTCTGTGAAGCCAGGTGAAGTTCCAAAACCTGAGAAACCGGGAGCGTTATTTACATCGTTTATTGTGATGATCGTCGATGCAATGGACTCCTCTGAAGTACCGTCACCGGTAAGCCCGGGATCATCGCCGCTGTTACCAAGGTCATTGATCACAATCTGCAGCGTATCCGATGGCGGTGGAACGTCCATCAAGTTGCGGAAACGGACCCAGCCGGTTGAGGTACCAGCAAATAGATCATTCAGTTCGGCAATTGTCCCGGTAAGAGTAGCCGTCGGTGTGCCGCTTCCGGCAACGGTGACTCCTGAATCTCCGTCGAGGATCGAAAACGTTGAGGTAGCGCCGACTGAAAGCGTGACCTGAACGTCAGAACTTCCCGCATCGCTGTCTGAAAAACTGATTCCCACGCCATCAAGGTTCAGCCACGTCAATTCGTCAACGGCCAGATTCGAAGGTGCGTTCACCGTCGGCGTATCATTGACAGCAGTGATGTCAATTGTTGTGCTGCCGATAACATCAAGCGCGCCGCCGCTTCCTTGCGAGCCTGCGTTTCCGTCATCGAAAACCCAGTCAAGTTGCACGCTGGCAGCCGGATCGTCACTACTGTTCGAATAGACGATCTGTCTCAGAATATTGTCAACGTCAACGCTGGTCGGAATTTCACCATTGGCATCTGTAAAAGTCAGAGTCAACACACCGGCGTTGTATGTTCCATTGGCGATGTCCTGGCCGTTCTTCGACAGATCGTAAATGAACGGTCCTCCGGAAGTGAATACCGACACCGAGATACCGTTGCCATCAACAACACTTAAAACGTCTTCCGCATTTGCTCCACCGTTTCGGCTGATGGTGATGCTTGCACCGCTATAGTTGCCGTCACCCCCGTTGAGTGCGTCTAACTCACTGTCAACAACGACAACATCAGCATCGAGTACTATCGGTGATCCGCCTTCGACGTAAGTCGGATTGCCGTCGAGAGTATTGGTACCTAAAGTGGAATCGAGCGAACCGTCATGGTTAAGGCGTACGACGGTTGAGTATGTATTGTTGTCGAAGCCGTCTCGTGTCGAGTATCCACCGATAACGATCTTTTCCGAGGCACCATCGTTGTAAACGCCAACGTAATAAGCGTTGCTGAAGTCTGTGCTGCTGGTCATATTCCAGGCGCCGCCAGAGCCGAACCCTGTGTCGAGCGACCCGTTCGCGTTAAATCGAACTGCCAGCCATTGCGTTGGATATGAATCGGTGTTGCCGGCAACTACGAGCTTGCCGTCCGACTGCTGCACAACGGAATATCCGGTCGCCGCTCCCGCCCACGTTGCTGTACCGCTCGCACCAAAATCGGTATCGATACTGCCGTCCGCGTTGAAGCGTGAAAGGAAAATGGCGGTGCCCGTACCACCGGCGACAACAAATTTGCCATCTGATTGAACAGTGGTTGCAAAGACATCGTTGGTCAGGTCAAGGATACCGTCGGAATCAAAACCAGTGTCAAGCGCTCCGTTGCTCCCGAGTTTAACGACCGAGGTTTCACCAACCGCGATGATCGAATCGTCATCGAGGACAACGACGGATTCGAGGTTTTCAAAGGTACCGCCGAGATCAACCGTGGTAGTACCGCTGGTTCCAAAGGTCGTGTCCAGAACGCCGGCACTGGTAAGCCGGGTTATGTTGGAATCGTTTCCAAATTCGCCGACGAAGATGATGCTGCCATCGGACTGGATCCCGATATCAGTTGCCTCGTCGTAGCTACCGGTCAAAGTTGCCACACCGCCCGTGCCGAAAGTCGTATCGATGGACCCGTCAGCAAGATATCTGGCAACAAAAACACCTCCACTGATGCGCCCGGATACAAGAATCCTGCCGTCGGGCTGTTCGGTAACCGATTGAATGTAACCGGAACTCAATGGAGTGTTGTCCGCGAATCCATTCGTGCCGAAAGTTGAATCCAGACTTCCATCAGGACTGAGTTTCACGAGGATTGAATTTCCGCTGCTGACATCATACGGAATGAGAAGCATACTTCCGTCTGCAAGAACGTGGGTGTCTTCGTTCTGCCCGTATCCGGCATCGCCCTGTACGAATACCGCCTCGCCCGTCAAATCAAAAGTCGGTGCATCGTTTACGGAATCTACGGTGATATCGACACTTCTCGACGACTCTGCTGGTCCGTGAACAAGAGCAGCAATTTCGTCAGCCGTCAAAGCTCTTGTGTAGACTCGCGCATCGTCGATTCGTCCATCAAACTGAAATCCACCGTAAACGACGTTGTCACCGATACGGGTAAACGACGTTCGATCTCCGGTAACCGTCCAGTTGATACTGTCTGTGGTAGACACGCTGGTCACCTCAACACCGTTCAAATAAATGGTGACGAGGTTATTCGTATCATCGAACGTGGCCGCAACGTGATTCCAGCCCTGCCCGTCTATATCGACCGATGACTCGCTGACAGTTGTCCAGCCCACTGTTCCGTCAGCGTACAGAAGACTGATTCCATTTGCCCCGTCGTCCACGATCAAGCGCAGACTGTTGCCGAGGGAAAACACCTCTCCGCTGGAAGAGCCTGCTTCAAGGTTCACCCAGGCGCCGACGGTTACATCGGATGGTTCATCAAACCTTGAACTGATCTCGACGTAGCCACCACCGGTAAGATCGAGTACCTCGCCGTGTGTCACGTCGAGCGAAGTGCTCGCGCCAGAAAACAGACTTCCGTCGTGGGCAGTTCCAACACTCTGATCCTGCGCGTCGCCCCCGTCGAATGTGTACCGCCCTGTCAGTTCAGAGCTACTACCGCTGGACAGTGCTGCGAGAACTCCGATTTCCTCGACGGACAAAGCGCGGCCGTAGATTCTCGCTTCGTCAATCATCCCCTCGAAATCGTACCCGGCATTTCCATCACCGGCTCGGCCGATGTATGTGTCCGGACTGTTGTCGTATTCGATCGGGAGATTTGCAGTGATCGTTCCGACAGAAACTCCATCGACAAAAAGTGAAAGCTCTTGAGCTACGCTGTCAATTGTCAATGCGACATGCCGCCAACCAGTGCCAAGGAGGCTTTCCGTCGATGTAAACACAAAGTTTGTGCCACCTGACTCGTAGTATCCCGTTAGCCTTCCATCGGCCTCAAGGTAAAGAGCTGGACTTAATCCCATTGAGATGGCGACCGCACCTAGTGAGTCAGTGCTCGTCGCATTGATCCAGGCGGCAAGCGTCACATCTTCCGGTTCGTCGACCAGACCGTCGATCCGCACAAAGTCACCTGTTCCATCCAGATTGAGGACTTCGCCGCGGGTCGAATCGATAATCGTGGACGCATCCCCGTTCAATGCCCCGTCGTAGGCAACTCCTGCACTTTGATCATTTGCGTTGCCACCTTCAAAGGTGTAATGCCCGTTTAGCCCCGAAGCAATTGCAGTCTGGATCGTCAAAGTATCTGCGCCGGAATAGTTTTGAGCCGGCGAAAACTGCAATCCGTCGAGAGCCGCATTGATGTTGCTTTCGAGACCATCAATGACAATAGTCGAGCTACCTTGAGCACCTTCGATAAAGGTCAAGCCTGCAGTGCCGTTGAGCGTCAGCCACCCGTTAGAAACGGACAGCGTTACGCGCAAAGTTGAATCCGCTGCCAGACCGTCATCGATTTGAATTACATTGGCACCTGAATAGATGATTGCCGTGTCTTCGTTTGTCGTTACCGTTGACGGCGCAGAAATCGACAGGTCAGGTGCACCTTGTATGTTGACGACTGTACTGCCGGTTGCATCAAGCGCGCCGCCACTCCCCTGGGTTACAACACTGTTTCCACCGTCGTTGAACGTCCAGTCAATCTGAACACTTGACGGTGGTGCGTCGCCGGTATTGCTGTAAGCAATGGACTGCATCACTTCGTTGATCTGAGTCACGGTTCCGGCCGTGAAATTGAGGACCAACGTTCCTCCGGCATTTGTATAACTGCCGAGGTTGACGGAAGAAAGTTCAATGGCTCCTGCGTTGAATACGAGGTTTCCAGTCGCGGAGAATACGTCTTCCGCATTGGCCCCACCGTTTCTGGCAAGTGTCAAAGTAACGCCGCCAAAGTCGCCGACAGCATTCAGCTCAACGTCAAAAGCCTGCAAATCTGCATCAAGAATGACGGACGGTCCGCCTTCGACAAATGTTGAAATACCGTCAAGCGTGTTTGTGAAGGTGCCGAACCGCGAATCCAGTGTACCGTCGGAGTCATATCGCAGGACCACGACATCATTATCACTGCCGTTGTTCAGGCTACCGGTTACAACCAGTTTTCCGTCGTCTTGAATGCTGATTCCATAGGCAGCGTCATCGCCGGATCCAAAGTCCGTAAGAACGATCCCATCTCCGCCCCCGAAACCGGTGTCCAGCGTTCCGTCGCTGTTGTAACGCGCCAGAACGATATCATTGTCCGTTCCATTGTCGCTGAAACCAGCGACCACGAATTTTCCGTCGGCCTGCAGAACGATGCTTTGTCCGGAATCGTCTCCTGCGCCCACCGGCGTCGTGACGATACCATCACCGCCGCCGAAAGTGACATCCAGTGACCCGTCTACGTTGTAGCGAGTGACGGCAATATCCTGATCGCTGGTCGTACTGTATCCGGCAACAAGAATTTTGCCGTCGGACTGAACCGCGAGATCAAAACCGATGTCGTTCCCAGTGCCGATCGCCGTGGTTACGCTGCCGCTTCCAGCGCCGAAACTCGTGTCCAGAGTTCCGTCATTCAGATAACGCGTCAAACCGAAGTCGATGTTACTGCCGTTGTGACTGCGGCCCGCAAGTAGAATCTTGCCATCCTCAAGCAGACTCATGCTGTAACCAAGGTCCTGTGTGGAATCGAGGGCGGTCGTCACCAGACCATCCCCACCGCCAAAGCTGGTATCGACCGTGCCATCGACGTTATAACGCGAAACGGCAAACTCGTATTGGACACCGTCCCAGCTATAGCCACCGACGAGGATTTTCCCGTCGGGTTGTAGTTCGACGCTTCGCCCCCTGTCATCACCTGAACCCCACGAAGTGATAACGATTCCGTCACCACCACCAAAACTGGTATCCAACGTACCGTCATCGTTGTAGCGAGTTACAACGGTATTATCATTGGCATTTCCAACAACGACAATTCTGCCATCGGCCTGAACTTCAACATCGTGGCCTACGTCGTTGGTAGCTCCGAGGGAAGTTGTGACGATACCGTCTCCACCTCCAAAGGTTGTATCCAGCGAGCCGTCGCTGTTGTAACGAGTCAGCAGTAAATCTGTATCGCTTCCGCTATTGCTATACCCTGCTACCAGAATCCTGCCATCGGGTAGCGCGATGATGCTTTGCCCGACATCATCGTTTCCGAGATCCGATGCTGTAAATCCATCGCCCACGTCAAATGTCGGTGCATCGTTGACCGCGTCGACCGTGATGGAAACGCTGGAGGCTGAATCGGTCTGGTCGGTTGCCAGGGCATGAATCTCTTCGACACTCAACGCACGGGAGTAGATTCGTGCGTCGTCGATCAGACCACCGAGATCGTATGTTGATCCGCTATCATGAGCGCCGATAACCGTGGTGGTTCCAAGGTTGTATCCGATGCCTGCTGTCTCGGTACCTTCTGCAAGAAGAACACCGTCAACATAGATTCGCTGGACGTTGTTTACAGTGTCCACGGTATAGGCGACGTGCCTCCAGCCGGTGCCGGTGATCTCGATGCCTGAGTTCAGTTCTTTCCAGTCGCCCGCTCCGTCATAGAAGTAACCGATCAACCCGCCTTCAAAATCATCGTGTGCGCGGATGGCTACACTGTCTCCGATTGTGATGAGGTTGGCGCCGCTTGAATCGACTGATGTCAGGTTGACCCAGGCTGTCAACGTTACATTGGCCGGCTGGTCGAATGTGCTGTCGATTTCAAGATAGTCGCCATCACCATCAAGACTCAGTACATCACCTCGCTGAGGGTCGTCGATGATGGTTGCATCGCCAACAAGCGTCGAATTCTGAACCAAACCAGCTGACTGGTCCTCAACGGTCAAACCATTGATGGTTGAGGTCTCGAAGGTGTAATGACCTTCAAGATCTGCCGCTATAGCCGTCGAAATATTGAGCGTGTCGCTACCACTATAGTTTTCGTCCGGTGTAAACGTCAGTCCGTCGAGAGCAGTATTAAGATCGCTGACCGAACCTTCGATCGTCAGGCTGGATGAACCGTCAGCACCCGCGGCGAACGTTATTCCCGTAAGACTTGCCAATGTCAACGTTCCGTTGGCGACAGAAAGTTTGACCTGAATACGAGTATCCGCCGTGACACCATCATCTATTTGAACGACGTTTGCGCCGGAATACACAAATGCCGTATCTTCATTGGTTGATGTCGGTCCGGGTACGGTAATGGCCTGAACGACCGGATTGAGAATATTGACCGTCTTGCTGCCCGTCGCGTCCAGCGAACCACCCGTTCCCTGAGCGCCGGAGTTGCCGTCATCGAAAACCCAATCCAGTTGAACGCTGCCCGGTGGATTGACATTGGAATTGCTGTACGCAATTGACTGAAGAACCTCATTAACCTGCGCGTTCGTTGTTCCTGCATTGAAAGCCAGTACGAGCGTACCGTTTGCGTTGGCGACGGCACCGATACTCACCGTCGAAAGCTCAAGTGAGCCGGCATTGAATACGAGATTGCCGGTAGCGCTGAAAACATCGTCGGAATTCTGCCCCCCGTTCCGGACAATAACCAGAGAGGATCCGCCGAAGTCATTGTCTTCGCTTAGTTCCGCGTCGTAAATCTCGACGTCAGGATCAAGCACCACAGCGGCTGCGCCAACGGTCCACGTTGAGTCACCGTCGAGCGTGTCTTCGACACCGAACCGGGCATCAAGCTGGCCGCTTGAATCAAGCCGCATAAGATGGAACCCGACGGTTCCGTCATCCGTCCGGCCGGCGATGATGATGTCGCCATCGTTGTCGATTAGAACTGCGCTGGCATCATCCGTGGCAGTTCCGATCGGCTGACGTACCAGGCCGTCGCCATCGAATGTCGTATCCAGTGATCCATCAGTATTCAGGCGGATCACCGAGACATCATTAATATCAGCTGGCGTGTATGCACTCCCGACCATGACGATCCTGCCATCCGGCTGCAGAGCAAGATCTGTGATTCCCTCGTGAGGAACACCAGCAGAAATAACATGAAAGCCGGTACCGTTAAATGACGTATCCAGGCTGCCGTCCGACAGAAGCCGCATGGCAAGTGAATCAACGTCAGCGAACCGCGATGTTCCGCCGATTACGATGCGGCCCGATCCATCGATCGCGACAGCAGAGCCCGCATCTGCATCGCCCGAGCTGATGTCGAACGTCGCAATCCCGTCGGTATCAAACGTCGTATCGAGGCTGCCATCGGCATGGAACCTCAAGACAGCCACGTCATGATTGCCGGACAAATTCTCACTCTGGCCAACCGCAACGATCCGTCCGAAACTATCAATTGCAACTGAGTTCAGCCGATCATCTCCGGGGCCTACATCAAGCAAACTGAATCCGGTGGTGTCAAAGGTTGTATCGAGACTGCCGTCCGTGTCGAGGCGGACGATCGTCATCTGCTCATCGCCTGCTGAGATATTGGCATAGCCCACAGCTACGATCCTGCCATCCGGCTGAATGACGACGTCACGGAGATATTCACTGGTCGAGGCAGACATGTCGACAGTGAAAATTCCGTCGGTATCAAACGTTGTATCCAGTACACCGTTTGCATCAAATCTTGCGACAAACGATTCGTTATCAACTCCTCCAACGACGATGAACTTTCCATCGGCCTGAATTGCACCGCCATACACACTTGCCGTTCCGGTCCCGACCGTGGCTGTAGCACGACCACCGGTTCCAAAAGAAGAGTCAATCGTTCCGTCGGTGTTGAAGCGGGTGAGCGTAACGCCATCGGATGACGAACCGATCGAGACAAATTTTCCGTCGTCCTGCTGAACAATTTCCTGAACGACGTCGGACGCGGTGGGATGGTTGGTTACAACGCCGTCGCCTGCAAGGAAGGTTGGAGCTTCGTTGCTACCATCCAATTCAATGGTCATCACCCGACTGAAGGTATTGCCGGAGTTATCGACGACTTGAACGGTGATATCGTGCGAGGTGTCCACGGAAAAGTGCAACTGGCTCGTATCAGCCACAGTGATTTCACCCGTGCTACTGTTGACGGCAAATCGGCCATTTGCATCGTCAGTCAGGCTGTAGGTAAAGCTGGACAAGACCTCTTTTGCATCCCATTCGATGATATTGGACCTGTTACCGAGGCCACTCAAATCGATCCAGATTCCATCGCTTGCCCGCACAACCGCGAAGTTTTCGCTCGAGCCACCGCTGGGTTCTCCACCTCCAAACCCCGAAAACTGACCTGCAATGGCGGATCCACCGATCCCACCGTTCCAGAACTGCTCCGTTTCAACACCGTCTTCCAACCATCTCCATTCACCGTCCACCGTTGCGTCGGTAGCACCGATCCACGCGGTACTTGCACCCGCCTCATCAAGCAGACTGCGCACGAGGTTGTTCTCGTAGAGCGACCGGATCGTAACGAGTTGTCCATTCACACCGTTCAACGAATCGTTGGAGGCGTTGAACATTGCCGTATAGATGTCTGTCGTCGACGTAACGACCTTATAGAACTTGCCCGTTGCAGCGTCGTAGCGAAGCGACCCGTCGTTTTCAAGAACGGTGGAGATCGCTTCGGGTATTTCAATGACCTGAACATCTGTGATCATCGCGCCATAGGCGCTGGCGGTATCTAATGACAGGAATGACAGAATCGTTGACGTTGAATCCGCCACAAAATTGAAGGAACGGTTGGACCAGTACATATTCGCTGCAGACCAGCCGGTCGGCTGCTCCACGCTGAAGTCGTGACTTTGCCCTCCCGCGCCAACCCGAACATCTTTGACCGCATCTCCTCCGGTCCAGTTTCCAGATAAAGCAAATACAACTTGATACTGCCGCCCGATTTCTGTGGTAAGCGTTTGTTGAATCCCGCCTACCGTCGGACCCGTTCCATGCAGATCAACGGTCTGCCCGCCAAGCGGTCCGGCCTCAAATCCGGACCAACCGACATCGACGCTTCCCTGAGTCACGTTCCAGCCGCCGAATGAGTTGGGAGCAGACACGATCGCGCCCGAAGTCGTTTCCAGAAATCGGCCGTCGTTGACGATATCAAGAGGATTGTCTGCATCGGTCGGCAGAACATACCCGACGGTATCTCCGTTGGCTGCTGTATCACTTACGTGCAGGTCTTCTACAGGGTTGCTGGTTGTAAATCCGCCACCTGTTGCGTGCCCGATACTCAAGTTGTTCGCGGAAACTGTGTCAACAACTTCATTTGAACCGTCGAATCCGTCCATCTGCCAGTTGGCGACGAGACCGGAAGGAATGTTGCTGCTGTCAATCTTCTGCTGATAGTTCAGCGAAATCGCCGCTTCGCTGCGGACTTCGTCCCATATGCGAACGTCGTAAAATGTACCTTGGAATGCTTCGACGGCTTCGAAGTCTCCAAGAACGCTATCCTGCTCCTGTCCGAGGACCAGTGCCCCGCCCGAGTCAATGGTTGATCCGACAGCCAGACCCGTACCGGAACCACGAAGAGTGCCGTCAAGATAGACTGCCCAGTCGCCGTTGGTATTGTCCCAACTGACTGCAATGGAATGCAGATTCCCGTCGTTGATGTCGGATAGGGTCAGCCCTGTGTTCTGAGGGTTTCCATCGACCGCAAGATTCAGGATTTCACTGTCGTTAACAAACAGCCGAAATGAATTTGCGGTGGACGCTGTTTCATAGGAGATGAATGTAGGCTGGTCACCGCTTTGGTGCACAAATGCTGCCTCAAAAGTTACGCTTCCCAATCCCCCAAGGATGGCTCCCCCATCGGAAGCGACCAGAAATGCATCATTTCCACCATCCAGATTTAATTCTATGCCGCTGGAAAGATCGGTCGGCGCGTTGTTTGCTTCGACCAGATTGTTCAGCGAAATAATAAAGGCTTCGTCATAGTCATTTCCGTTTATGTCGGAGACTCTAACGGTAAGGGTGTGCGAAGCGAGAGTGTCCGCATCAAGCAGTGAACCATCGAGAACCCGGATCTCACCGGAGTCTGCGTCGACCTCAAACGCCCCTGCAACCGACTGCGAATCAATCGAATAGGTAAGTGGTTGCTCACCAGTGCTGCCGTTGTGGTCGAGGACTTCATCGGCGTCATATTCAATAATCGAACGCTGGCTGGCCGTTCCATCAACGTCATCCCACAGCCCGGTAGACGCAAAAATCTTGGCGTAGTCCTGATTGCTACCGAAGTCATTCGGGTTACCGGTATCCCAGTTCGTGTAAGCGCCTTCGAATGCCGAACCGTTTCCGTCTCCCTGCCAGAACTGCTCGTCACCAGCCAGATCCCCCCAGCGCCATTCGCCCTCTCCGGCTGCATCGGAACCACGAAGATAAGCCTGGGCCTGACCGTAGTCATTCAGCATATCCACGATCTGCTGGTTTTCAGTCGCCGATCGTATCGAGACCAGCTGCCCGCTGATTCCATTTAGAGTCGAACCCTGGGCATTTGCGTTGGCGGATGCCCAGTCCAAGCCCGTGTCTACAAATTCGTAGAACTTGCCCGTCTCAGGGTTGTAATAGAGATCAGTGTTACCTGCTAGAAGCGTAGCAATCAGCGCCTCGCGTTCGGCGTCGAAACCGGAAACACTTCCGACAACGGTTCCGTCATCTGCATTCTCGTTCACCGAAAAGAGAAGTGCCGGGATACTTGGCGTAAACCCTGACTCTGCGACGTGTTTGAGCGTCAGGTTGTTGCCATTGACCACATCGACAACAACGCCATCGGTAGACAATTGGTCGAAACGCCAGTTGGCGATCATGTTGGTTTCGTCGTACAGCAGCGTCGTACGGAAACTGGCCAGAATCTCGCCGGCGGTACGGACGGAATCGAAGAACCGGATATCGTAAAGCTCGCCGGTGAACTCCTGCCCCGTGCTGAAGTCGGAACCGACTTCATCCTGATCGTTGCCAAATACGAGAGAGCCTGACGAGTCGAGCGTCGTCCCGACCTCCAATCCCGTTCCATTGGCAACGGAAACACCGTCAACAAACAATTCCCAGTCGCCAGCCGAGTTGTCCCACGTGACCGAAATCGTGTGTTGCTGGCCATCATCTATCGTGGAATACGAATAACCGGTGTTTACTCCGGTATCGTCTATTTCCAGATAGATGTTTCCGGTACTGACACCTGCATATAGTGAAAATTCATTGTCATCTGTCGATGATGCGTAGGAAGCGAAAGCGGGTGAGTCTTCCGTACCGCTGCTGCGGAACTGAATTTCAAAGGTAAATGCAGACAAGCCGCCTAGTATTGCGCCGCCGTCATCTGCCTGCAGATAGATGTCGTTTCCGCCATCATCGTTGATGCTTAGACCGCCGTCGGTCGTAGCCGTAGCCTGCAGATCGGATGGTGTGGCGCCACCGGAATCGCTGTCCGTAGCTACTGCATAGTTTGAAAACTCAGAAGTATTTCCACTACCATCGGTAATCGTAAGAGTAATGTACTCACCGACTTGAATTGTCGGGCTCGAGAAGGAGCTATTGACGGTGCCTGTGTTTCCGGAAATCGAGTCGCTTCCCAACCATCTCCTGCCTTCAACCACGCCGCCATTGCGATCGGGACTGGCATAGAAATCAACCGTGTAAGCACCCGAAACAAGCGTGTCAGAATTCAAGGAAAAACTGAATAGACCTGCGTCGTTGATAGCTGCAGCTAAAAGCGGGGCCCAGTTTTGAAGGTTGTTTCCACCCGAATCAATATCCCCGCCATCGTTCGCCGTGACTCCATCAGGCGTAGTGTTTTCTGTCAGGTCAATTCCGATTCCATCATTTGAATAAATGGAATTACCTCGCATCGACGCGCCGGTGGTTCCATTTTCTATCTGGATTCCTGATCCCTGGTTGAATGCAACTATGTTACCTTCGCCCGCGCCCGTTCCGCCAATGGTCACATTGATCGGGCCGTTTTCAATAAGGATTCCGTTTTCATTATTTCCCCAGTCAAGAGTCCCGGTTGCGTCAGTACCGATCCGATTCCCTTGAATTGTCGTGTTGGTTGAAACACCGTCGATCTCAATACCAACGTAGAAGCTACCGGCGATCCAGTTGTCGAGGATGTCAGTGTCATCGCCGCCGAGGTAGACGAAAATTCCGTCGCCACCGTTTCCAAGGTTGACCAATCCATCGGCAGACACGCCGATGTAGTTACCCTGAATCACATTGCTATCGGTGAGCTCTCCTTCAAGGCGTATCCCGTCATTGTCATTTCCAGCGATGACATTCCTAAGCGCGGCGGTCGGGCCACCGATGACATTGAGATCAGGACCATTACTCAGGAAAACGCCACTTCCCGAATTTGCGACCACGGTAATGCCATCGGCCCCGACACCGATGTAGTTACCTGAAACAAAATTGCTGTCCGCCGAATTGCCATTGATCCGGATTCCATTGTCGTTGCCGCCGATGATATTCCGCTCGAGAGAATCGTCGGATCCATCGCCATCGCTACCAATCCGGTTTCCGGTGGCAATATTGTGAATCAGAATTCCATCGTCGTCGTTTCCTGCCGCCGTGACACCGTCGGTCTGAAGACCGATGTAGTTGCCGTAAATCCAGGTGTTGTTGGAATCAAGTTCGATTCCATTTTCGGAGAAATTGATGATCGACAGTCCACGAACAGTCGAGTTGTCGCTTCCGAATTCGAAATCAAGCCCGTCCGCGCTGACACCGGCCGATGTTCCGTCGAGAACGATGACTGGCACACCGTCACTGGCATAATCGCCCTCGCTCCAGCCGTCGATAAATACGCTGTCAACGATCGTCGGAAGTTCACTGGTCAGCGAAATCGTATGTGGTCCGCTTCCTGATATATCGAATTCGATGGTATCAAGGTGTCCCGAGTTGGCGTTTGCATCGAGGATGGCCTGCCGCAGGGACCCTGCTCCACTGTCATTCGTGTTGGTGACTGTAAACGTTTGAGAACTGCCCGAGCCCAATGCAAACAACTCGCCGATATCACCGGTTGTCAGCGCGCGATTGTAGATCCGCACATCATCAATCAAGCCGTCAAACTCCTGGGAGGACGAATCGCCCGCTGCACCGAACATCAGATTGGATGCAAAGTTGACGCTACCGACCGAAGAGGTATCAGATACCTGAAAAACGCCATCGATGTAGATTGAGAAGGTACTGCCGCTGCGAGTGGCCGTGATCAGGTGCCAGTTGCCGTCCAGGGGCGTAGCCGCCCAGTCAACCATATTGCCACTCGTGCCCTCAACACGAAAGTTAATGTCACCAAAATTGTCGGTGTAAAGATCGAATCCATCGGGTGCAAAGCCCTCCCAGCCAACCACCGTCGCCTCGCCAGGTGGCAACTGGGTGGTTTGATACCAGAACGATGCCGTGAAATCACCAGTGCCGAAATCAAGCGCAGCATTGTCCAGAACACGAACCACGGAACTGCCGCCGGAATCGTTTGTAAAATCCAGCGAGTGTGAACCGACAGCTGCGTCCGTGGACCAGGTCGGTGAATTAATCAGTGTTCCGTCATTACTGTTTGCAGTCGAATCCCCGGCAGTAGTTCCGCTGCCCTCTTCGAATTCATAGTGAGCAACAAGGTTGCTCGAAATGTCCAGAGTGAAGTTCCAGCTATCCTGAGCATCACGGGAAAATGCGATTCCCGTTTCAACAACCCCGACGGTGTATTCAAGATCCCAGTCTCCCCCAAGGTCGGCATGCCCGGTTAAGTCATCACTGGCTGCAATGTCAGCACCTGTGATTGCGTTGAACCGCTCGACAAACACCTGACCTTCTGCGCCGGCACCAACGTTACAGCCGTAAAGCAGAATGTCGGCGCCCATCGCAAGGCCGCTTGTCCAGCCGGAGAGTTCACGTTCATATCTGTCGATATTGCCGGCGTTTAAGAACGTCGCACCAAGCTGGATATTCGCGTCGCTACCGTGTCCGATGATATGGATCGCGTCGTACTGGCTGCCGCTGTTCAAGTGAGCCGAGATCTGGGCAACGCCATCCTGCCTCTCGTCCAGCCAAAGCACTTCGAATGCGGATTCGTTATTCAACAGATCGCCGGCCAGTTGCTCGAAATTCTGCAACCGCGAATCAATGACGACCAACTGCCTGGCAACCGTCTGAGCATCTATTTCGTCGATCAGCCCGTCCTGAGGAGTCAGTGATTCTGATTCGCTGTCCGGCTCGACGGGAAATTCATTGCCAGCCTGGAACACCAGTTCAGTCAGATCATCAATCTGCTGTTCCAGCTGGCGCTCGAAGTCGGTGTCGCCGGGATCGTCAATCACATCGGTTGCGATTGCGACCAGAGGCGAGGCGTCGTACATCACCCGCTCTTCCAGCGTTTGAAGATCCACCTCCGCCGAGGCTGGTCCGGCAGCAGGGGATTCCAGCCTGGAAAGCAGCTGCTTCCATGCGTCAACCAATGCGCGCGCAGCGCCTGAGGGCTGATTCGGTTTGCCGGGGAGGCTGGTACTCATTGCGCGCGACTGACTTTTCAGGTGGCGTGAGGGGTATCGATACTCTATGTCTTTTTCGGTTGGCAAAATGGGGCATTTTGCGTCAAACCTGCCGGGTAAAAAGACTTTGCCAGCAACCAGTTCGGATTGTCACGCGACAGTGGAATTTTATGACCTGTAGCATTTCGCCGGAGTCAAATGACCCGGGACTGAGCGTCGCCTCGCGCGAAAGTATGACGGTTCTCGGGTCTACGTTGGTGGGCGCAAAGATTCACGTTTTTGTCACTCGTAAGATAGCATTTTGCAATTCCCCTCCCCTTGAAAGTGAACAGACTGCTCATAACCGGCATAAGCGGCGAATAAAGAACATTGAGACATCGCGTTATTTTCCAAGCTCCCGTTATGACCAAATCAGCTCCGAACTTCCCGACAATCGCCTTCACTGCGATCTGCGTCGCGCTGGTTGCAGGCGGGCTGCTGATTGCACAGCAAACGACAGACTCGCCCCCCCGGTCGAACCCCGTCCAACAAGCTTCGCAACAAGATGTCACTAGAAGTGACACCGATCTTCTTGAACAACGACTGCGCCAGAGCCTCGAGGGCCGGCAGCCTGCCTCGTCACAGCAAGGAGGTCCTCAACGGATCGTGAATCCACTTGCCGTCGAAGCTGAACAAGCCGCTTCCGCGCCTGCTGCGATCGACAATGCCCGGGCAGCCGAACTGCCATGGAACAATCAACCATCGCAATTCTCGCACTTGCCGGGGTATGTCAGGGGATATGAAGAACCGGAAGAAATTCTGACAGGCGACGTCCCGCTGATTCAACCCGGACAGGAAGACGTGACGCCGCCATGGATGCAGGATGTCGCACGCGCGCATCTGGAACGGGATCCCGATGAGAGTGAATTTGCGAATCTGTTCGAAAACGCGTACAGCGTGCTCGATGACTCTGCCGTCGAAGAAGTCCCCGCGGCACACCTCGCAGAAGATGATGACCTCTTCATCACTGACGCTGGATTTCCAACCGCTCAGGCTGATGAACCGGATGTAGTGCAAGGCGCTATTGAACCGGACAACACAGCGCCGCCGGAGCTGACATTTGGCGGCGGAGACTTCAGCGGAGAAGACTTCAGTAGTTCCGGGGAATTTGCAACACGACAGTTTTCACACTCTGAAAGTCCAACTGCAGGCCTGTCGTTTTATGACGACGGCGAATTGCTCTGGTGGAAGCCGATGGTACTCCAGCCTCTGAACGCCTCCAACCAGACGCAGCAGGCTGATACCAATGTGATTGTCTACCAGGCTCTTCGGAATTCACCACGGATTCAGGCGATCAGTCGAAATCCGCTGCTTCGTGAACTCCAGATTGCTGAAGCCAGAGCCGAATTCGATCCGGTTCAATTTCTGCGGACGCAATGGGATGATCGAAACGACCCGGTTGGTAACGAACTGACAACGGGCAACGGCGAGCTGTTTTTGAGGGACAACATCTGGTCGGCAACAGGCGGCCTTCGCCAGAAAATGATCGGTGGCGGTAACGTTGAATTGAGCCAGAGGGTCGGATTCCAGAACAGCAATTCACGTTTCTTCACACCTCAGGACCAGGGCACTGCCACACTTGCACTCAACTTTTCTCAGCCTCTTCTGCGCGGGCGCGGAAGGTTCTTCAACACAAGCCAGATTTTGATCGCTCAAACCGCGACGGGTGCTGAATGGGAAACATTTCAGGCTGAGTTGCAAAATGAACTTCAATCCGTGGTCGAAGCATACTGGCAGCTCTACTACGAACGCAGTGTATTTCTGCAGAAAAAACGTAACGTCGTTCGCGGACAGGAGATCCTTGAACTGCTTGAAGGCCGGATGGGACTGGACGCGCTTCCAAATCAGGTTGCCCGTGCAAGGTCTGCGGTATTGTCCCGACGCACTTCACTTGCCAACGCTTTCCGTGACGTCAGAAACTCGGAAACCGAGCTACGCCGTTTGATGGCGGATCCGAACTGGCTGGCCAACCAGAGTATCGAACTGCTTCCTGTTGAGGCTGCCGTTCGCAGCGACTGGAACATCCCGCTTGAGAACGTGATCTATTCTGCAATGGAAAATCGACCTGAAATAAAAGAGTCGATTCGACGCGCAAAAGTCGCTGCCATTCAGCATGACATCAGCCGCAACGAGTTGCTTCCCGAACTTTCATTGCTGCTGAACACGTATGCAAGTGCTCTGGAAGGTGACTCAGGAATCGAGCGTGCTCTCGTCAACCAGTTCTCAAACTCGCTTGGCTATTCCGTCGGATTTGAATTCGAGTTCCCTGTAAACAACCGTGCTGCACGATCAAGACTGGCTCAACGCAAGGTTCAGAAAAGCAAGATCGAGCACGAAGTCCACGAAGTTCTCCAGAACGTGATCGCCGAAGGTCAGGTTGCTCATCGCCGTTTGATTTCTGCCTACCAGACGATGGACGCAGCAAAGGTCGCAATTGAAGCCGCCCGCGCAGATCTGGATCAGAATCGGCGTCGCTGGGAGACGTTCGCACTCATCGAAGGAGACCTTGCCGATGGACAGACGCCTACAACCGTCCTCGATCAACTACTCGATTCGCAGGACAGACTTGCAAGTGCGGAACTGGTATATGCCCAGAGCGAACTGGAACTGAAGCTATCCGAAATAGGCCTGCGACGAGCGCAAGGAACTTTGCTCATGCACGAGCAGGTCGTCTTTGATCGAGTCAACTATGGTGACGTTCCTGATCTTCATATCACTCCGGCTCGATCGCAAGTTGGTCCAAACAGTGCAGACAGTACGCCGGGGTACCAAATCCACCCCGAAGGACAGATCCAAGCCGATGGCTTGCCGGCCGGGCAACCCGGTTATCCTGTGGACATGATGCCCGAAGCAACTTATCCACCGGCTACGTTCCCTCAAGGTGCACCCGTTCAGGAAAGCTATCCGTCGGACGTTGCCCCACCTGCGCTCTATCCATCGGACAGCGTTTTCGTTGCTCCCGATCAGGGGTACGTTGCACCGGGTCAGGGGTACGTTGCACCAGATCAGGGGTACATCGAAGAGCCGCCCCTTCCGCCTCTGAATCAGGAATTCGGCGAGCACCAGCTAGGTCTGCCCAACGGCAACTAGAGGATGCGCACAACGAGTTCAGGATATTCACGACAGGCCTGTGCATTGTGGCCTGCTCAAACTGACGTCTCGTATCCGGCTCGCTGCTCACGTTCGATGAACGAATTTGCCAGCTCGTCGTCACCAAACGTTTCTGTAGCCGGATCGTAGACGACCTCTCTGCCGAGCCTCAGCGCTACATTGATCGCGTGGCAGACGTTGAGCATACGATGATGTGACTCCATATCGGAAGCGGGTGTCCTACCCGTCTTGATACAGTCCATGAAGTTGGCCATGTGAAATCCACCGCTGCCGAAGCCGTCGAGTGTGGTCGGGTCATCGACGAATAAACTGCTGATCGCATCATCTGCAAGTGGCTGTTGTTCCAGCTCTTCCACCGGACTCCCGACCAGTTTGCCGCGGTTGACCAGGAACCTGCGCCGGTCTTTCCCGGTAACCATGATTCCATTGTCAAACCCCAGGTCGTCTGCCCGATGCCGGACATTCATGACGACTCCGTCGGCAAATGTGCATTTGACATTAAATTCAGAAGCACAGTTGAAGCGGTCATCTGCAGTCGGCCAGCCTCGTTCATCGAATTCAACCGGATGCACAACCTCAAGCGGGTCAATTGAAATCTCACCGATGTCGCGGCCCAGTTTGTTCATACCCCACAGCGCTATATCGAGATGATGGGCTCCCCAGTCTGTGAGTTTGCCGCCGGAATATTCGTAGAACCAGCGATAGTAACGATGGGTTCGACTGAACGGGAAACCAGCGCCCCAGCCCTGCGTATCAACAACGTCATTTGCCGAACGGTAGGGCACGACCGGCGCCTGGCCAAGCCACCTGTCCCAGTTCAAATGTTTTGGAGGATCGATTTCCGGCAAAGCATCACAAACACGTGACCCACCGAGACAGATATGAAGCTGGTCCAGGTCGCCAACACGATTCTCGCGAATCATCGCGGCTGCCCTGGCGAACATGCCATTGAATTCAGTCCGCTGCTGAGTTCCTACCTGTAACGTGCCACCGTACTTTTCATGCGCTTCGAGTATCTGTTGACCTTCGCGGATCGTCAGCGT
>JBCCFB010000063.1:0-26305 GCA_039029995.1 Planctomycetota bacterium | reverse complement strand
TCTTCTGAAGGATCAGATTAGTCCTTGATCATAAAGAATGAGCGGCAATGAGAAAGGACCGGCCAGTTGCCGGTCCTGTGTTTTCTCACGCGGGAGTCAAGCACGGTTCATGACAAGAACCCAGCTGGTATCCAGCAATTAGTCAATCGTCCATTGAATCAAGTCAATGTTGGAGTTGAACTGAAGCCGGCCTGTTGAGCCATCAAACGTAACCCGCGCTTCCATTTGCAAGCTGCCGGGTTGAACAAACCTGGAAAGCTGGCCACTCAAGGTCACTTCAGTGATTGAATCGACGTTGCGAGTAGCGGCACGTGAGTCGATCTGCTCCCATGAGGAAGTGTCATAGTTGAACAGTTCGATAGTCTGAGTTACGGCACCGCGTGCAAATACAGATGCTTCCAGTGTGAAGACCATAGAGTCGGGCAATGCGTCGGGGCTGCCTGCGCTGGCGACCAGCCGCGTTCGCGACGAAACTCCCAGAGGATTCCGTGAAATCGAAAAATCCTGGTTGTCGCTCTTTCCCAGTTCCGAGGTTCCGCCAGCGAAAAGCTCACCGGTGGTCACTGAGACCGTCGCGGGTGTCGCAATCGATGGCGTCAGCTCCCACGCCGCGAGTTTGAGCGGGGCCGCTCCTGAATTGATTGTACCGGTATCGAGAAGCTGGAACCCGGTAGCGGTATTCAAATCGTATCCGTAGATGCCGCGCTTGCCGGAGTTGCCTTCGGTCCAGTACAAGACGTCGTTGACTGCGATCAACTCGTTAATGACTGAATTGGAATCAGTGTCACCGAAGTTTCCATTGGCGGCATAGAATGCCGGTATGTCGAGAAGCTCGGCTGCATTCGATCCGTCCAGATCTGCAACAAAAATCTTGTCCGGCCCACTGTCACCGAGATAGATATTGGTTGAAGTGATGGCCATGCCTTTCGGCGTATAGCTGCCATCAGAAATGGCGACGTCCAGTTCAACCAGTTTTGAAGCAATGCCGGTGTCAAGGTCGTATTCCATGATCGCGTCCGCGGTACTGTCTCCCCACAGGACACGGTTTTCCACCGGATCATAAAGCACACCATTGGGACTGCCGGCATCTGAGCTACTTGTGTAGAGAGTCGTCGCTCCACTTCCGTCACAGTTTGCAACCCGAATCGCATCGTTCGAGCTGTCGCCCCAGAAAATTCTGCCGGTCGCAGAATCGACATTGATCGACTGGACGGTAGCGGAAGTATCTCCGGGAAGAATCGTGCTGAAGGCGGTCGTTTCTCCCGATCCGTTCGAGTTCGAACGGTAGATCACATCATCAAGAATATCCGTCCAGAAAATGTAGCCGGACGGAAGTCCCTGTGAGAGTCCGAACGGGCTGGAGCCATTGGTCGGCGATACCAGAGCACCGCCATCGACGCCCGCGAATGTTACCATCCGGATTTCATCACCCGAACCGGAACTGAAGCTGTAAACCAGGCCGGTCTGGGCTGAAGCCGGTGCTGCGACCGCGAATAACAATGCAGCCGAGAGAAGAATATGTCGCATATCAAGTCACTCTTGAGTTCAAGGATGTAGTTCAGAATCAGCAGTATTGGCCGGATATCCACCAAGTCCCGTCAGGTGGGAGAAAGAACTCCGGCAAAAAAAGGCGCGGCGCTCAGCCGTTGACAAGTTGCCAGTGCATGCCGATGGCGAGCCACGCTGCAGCGACCGCACTGGCAAGCAACAGGATGAATCCGATCCGTCTCGTTCGTTTGATCTGCCACCACATGATCACTCCGGACAGTCCCCAGAAGACCATTGACGCGAACATCAGGTCCACAGCGATTGCCCAGAACCAGCGCGAATTTTTCTGTACCGGATAGCCATGTGCCATGTGAAGTCTCAGCAGGTAGCTGCGAACACTCATGTCTCGTGGATTGGCTCCGACGATTGAAAGTTCGCCGGCATAGGATTCGGTATCTGCTTCATCGGAGGAAGCTCTGCCGCGCTGAGTCTGTTTTACAAACCGGAGCCGCATTTCTTCACCATCGACAATAGCGTTGAACTCGACAGCCGGCAGACTACGTACGCTGATCTCTTCAAGATCTGACTCCCCGATCAGGTCGCTGATCTGAGCTTTGAATTGACTGACAGGATTCGAATCCAGTGAAACCTTCAATCCGTCTTCAAGCGATACTTCGTCTTCTTCAGATTCGTCAGAATCCTCCTCCGGCTCACTGGTTCGGGTGCGCAGGTATCCATTTCCGGAATTCAAGTCGAGAACCAGTGTGACATCTTCGTCTTCGCCGGAAGTCGTTCCGAAGGCCTGACGTGTAAAGACGGCGCTGTCGGGTACAAGTTCGATGACCGAATCCGTTTCGGCTTCGTTCAGCGCGCCGGCTGCCGCAGCAACGGCTCCCTCGGCAAGCTGTTCCGCGGTTGGAAATTGAGCCAGATGTTCTGCTGGAACAGATACGTTTTCGATTTCTGTTCTGGAGTCCGTCATGTAGGTGGGGTGGTTGAACAGCAAAGCTGTAAATCCGTAAAGCAGAACCCATGGGAGCATGAACAGCCCTGAGAAAAGATGAATGCGGCGGATCCACATGTTCATCCGGGAAACGAGTTTCTTTTTGCGCTTTTTGCCACTTTTCTTTGCTGCATTGCTGGCATCATCTATCTGCTGCGCAGCGGTATGAACCGCGCTGCTGGCAGGTGCGTCGGTTTCAGATTCTGCAAGTAGAGCTTTGGAGTTCATTGGAGTTCCTGCGGAGATTCCGCAATCAGGTATTACAAGGCTGCAACGGCAGACTCACGAACAGGCATCAAACGAGACGATGAGATGGACATCTGATCTGGCCACGATCCGATGTTCGACCTCAGGGGGAATCCGCAGCGAGCCGTGCGAAATCAACTCCTGCGTTTCTCCGTCAAGCTCGATCGCACAGTCGCCTCGCAGGACGATGACCTCCATGTTGCACCACGATCGTCGATGCTCGAGGACGGCTGTTTTTCGCATGACTACTTTTCTGGCGATCCGGCTGGCGACTCTTACTGCCGGTCCGATCACCACAGGAGGCTGACAATCAGATATGGCCCATGAATCGGGGTGAAAAGTTCTTAGTAATACTTCGCTCATTTTTTCTTCCTTCCTGGCATTGTCCGGAACCTATGATCCGAAGTTCTGTTTTGCATTGGGTAGCAGATCGATCCTCCGTTGATCCCCGTAGTGCGCAAAAAGTTCGCGCAGCCGGCCAACCATACAGCCGCATGGAACGGTCCTGAGAGCGTCGTCACACATTTTGCACGCGTGTTCGTAAGCAAAGTCAAGTTGGTTCAGGTTCAAAAACACCGTCGTAATGTTGAGGCGGTAGATGTTTGACATCGGATTCAACTCGATCGCTTTAAGCATCATGTTCTTGATCAGCTCCAGAGGATATCCGAGCCGGAACATGTAAAAGGCCGCGCCGAAAATCGCGTTGTCGTCCTCCGGATGCCTTGCAGCTGCTTCGCGGCAGACTCCAAGCGCGAGATCGTAACGCTCGATGGAAGAGCATGCGTTCGTAAGGTCCGGCAGCATGTTGCACGGGACCCGATGGGCCATTTCAACGAGGAACTCAAGACCCGTTTCGGCCAGTTCAGGTTTGCCGTGCCCGATATAGGCCCGGGCAAGGCATAGCTGACTGGCAATTGAAAGAGTAGCAATCACCATTGCCTTCTCGATCAAACGAATTGTTTCACCGTAATCCTCAAGTTCGAACGCAATGATGCCGCCAATTTCGAGAACCTCAGGTGCACCACCGGTTGCTTCAATCGCCTCGGTCGCGAGACTGTCAGCTAACGCAATATCACCGTTTTGAAAAGCGACACGAATACGATCGATCCATTCACAGGTGTTCGAGATATCCATTTTTGATCCTTCAACTCATGTTTAAAACGAATTGCAATCACCGCTGCGATGCGTCTGCTTCGTCCGCTACATCTAACCGGTAGACATCAACTTCATGGAACTTGCCGACATCCATGTGTGCTCCCCCTACCATTGCGAAACTACCGCCTTCGATCGGGAGCATTTGATGGAAAAATCTGCCGTCATCCATCTGGTGTGAGTGCGCCCAGTTTTCGCCATCGAGCTGGTAGATCGCACCGTCGTAAACGCTGACCAGGAGTTCGTTGTTCACGACGGCTGCGGAACAGCCAAAGGCTTTCATGCCTCGACCGGAAGGGACATCGGCCATTTCCGACCATTGCCGGCCTTCGATGTCGAAGACATGAACTGCGGAGGTAGGGCCACCTTCTTCTTCGATGCCTCCGACGGCAAATACCTGTCCATTTAGCGAGCGGACAGCAAGAGCTCTTGTACGGAACGGAGCTTCAAACGCTGTCCAGCCCGCTTCTGGATTGTCTAAATCAAAGGTGAGTGCCGTCGAACACCAGCTTGCTTCTTCGGCACCTTTCATTGTCCAGCCACCGACGACGTAGATGGTGTCTCCGGCAACGCACGCATCAAACGACGATCGTCCTTCAGGAAGTGATGGAAGGTCCCGCCACTCACCAGTCGAGGGGTCGAACTCCACGAAGTCTGCAACGGAGTGCAGATCATGTTCTTCGCCTTCGGCATTACGCGCTTCCAGTCCGCCGATCCGGTAGAGTTTTTCTCCGTGAGCAACAACCGCCAGACCTTGAAGGCCGCGACACTCGCCGATGGTTTCCCATTCACCGCTTTCCAGGTTCAATGCGTATACGTCTCTGTTCTGGTACGAACTTGCGTAGGAGTGTGCGCGACCTTCTTTTCCACCCATGACATAGATGTGATCTCCCATGACGGCGGCGCCGAAACTGGTCATGCCGCGCGGGAATTCATCAAAGCTCGTGTTGAGTTGTTCAATTGAGGCCCCTGCTTCGGTACCTTCCGGGGCGGTCGTTGCAGCCTCTTCAGATTGGGCTTGTAGAACTGCGCTGCCGGGAACGTCGAGAACGAGGGTGCAGTAATAGCGTTTTTCGTCATAAGCCTGTCCTTCATGCTCACCTGATTCTGCAACAACGTGTTTGCCACGGATGATGTAACGTCCTGAAGAAAACAGATTGGCAGCTCCCGACTCATCAGTCGTGGTTTCCAGTTCCTCATCTGGAAACTCCTCGACCAGGATCTCAATGCCTTTCGCAGGTTGACCATCGAAAATAGCCTGGATCGTCAATCGTCCATCGACCATTACCGGCAATAGATCGAGGCCCAGTTCGGACGCATGTCCGGGCGATGGTACTTCCCGCATATCGATGTATCGAGCTGAATAGTCGAGGAACATTGCGCTTGGGCCGCGACTGAATACCCCGTACGGGCACGCGATATCAATCACGTGACCGGCGTCAACCTGATCAATCTCAAACCAGCCTTCATCGCCGTCTTCGATGCGTGCAAACTCAAGCTCCACGCGTTGGCCGTCTTTCATGCCATAAGCTGACATGCCGGCAATCCCGCCGAGGAATTCAGCCTGATCAGGATAAGTGCCTTCTCCGAATACAACCATGATTTTGCCGTCTTCGCCGTATACCCAGACGAAGTGAGCATGGGAGATTGAAGTCAGAAGTCCGCAAGCCAGAAACGCCACCAGTGCAGCAGCGCTGAAAAGTCTGTTGTTCATATTTCACCGTCGAAAAGTGTCTGTCTGCTCTGAAATGGTGATTCAGGCAGTGAGTATTTGTTTTACTAGTTATTCAAGTTCTCAAGTTCGCCACCGCTGCGCGTTACCGAGGCTTCAAGCACATCTGTATCGATTGTCTCGGCGACGAAGCGAGTTGAACCGTCGACCATGCAGAAATTCACGCCGCCCGGATGGTCGCTTCGGAAGGTCCGGTATTCCTGGATAATGAACTCGTCGACAGGGCCTTTCTGGTTGAATGTTCCATCGAGGTGGGACTGGGAATTGAACCAGTAGCCTTGTGCCCACGTGTAGTCGCCCCAGGCACCGGGGTCAGTTGACGGGCCGGTCCAACGGACGCTATTGTCGATCTCGCCGAAGAAAAATGTATTACTCGTTCCGTCACGAAAGGACTCGAAACCAAGACGGTAGTCGTTTTCGGAGGACAGCGGAGTTTCGTCGAACGCACCGTCTGCAGATGCACCTACTGTTAAGGGGCGATAACGGGTGGCGTAGGAAATGATGTAACTGCCTTCGCCATAGTCGGCACCGCTCTTGAATTCCATTGAAGGGCAGGAATAGATGTCCAGAGGCTCGGAAGTCAATTCAATGTTGCCAGGGGCCGAAATCGAGGCAGTAACGTCATACAAATCAAAACGGTTTGCCTGTTCTACATAGGGCAGCAGAATCACAAATGTTGAGCCGAGCGTATCAAAATCGCCGGTACCCATTTTTGGCGGAGGAAGATGTGAAAGCGACGACTCGTAGTTCATTGCTGACAGGCCGATCTGCCGGAGTTTGTTCATACAGGATGTCTTGCGCGCCGCCTCGCGGACCGACTGAACTGCTGGTAAAAGCATTCCGATTAGAATTCCGATAATGGCAATCACCACCAGCAATTCAACCAGCGTAAATCCGTTTGGCTTCCGTCTTTTCATCACAAACTCCGAGCAGAGCTGACCATCAAAAATCAAATAATCGCCTCTCCGGCAGCGAGGGGCGGCTGCCGGTTGCGATCGGCGTCCTAGACGTTTCTACGACGACGAACAAACAAAGTGCCACCGATAGCTGCGAGCAGGGTGGCTGCTGTCGGCTCAGGAACCTGTCCCGGCTCCGCTGCATCAAAGACACTGTTCGAGTTGTAATAATCAACGCGAACCTGCGCGATGCTCGTGTGCGGGAAGAGGTTGGTGAATTCGAGTGTGTGAGCAACTGATGAAGCGACCTGCCACTCTGCCCAGTAGTAAGTCGTGTCAAAGGGTGCACCACCACCAGCATCGGTATTGTGGAAGACGTCGGGAGCGGTGCCCCGGTCAACGAAACTGGTCGGAGCGGTTCCATCCATCAGAATCGAGAAGGGGTTGATCCCTCCAATGACACCGAGTTGCATTACGACCGTCGTATTCGATCCGGATGCATCCAGGCCAGCGATGTCTACGTCAAAGTCAGAAAATGTTCCACCGACGTAGATGTTTTCAGTGCTGGTGACCAGGGGGAGTGGTGGATTGTCTCCCGGGATTGGAGTGAAGTTGATGTTGATACTTCCTGTGCCGCCTGATTCCTCAACATCCGGTGCAAAGGTTCCGAAAGTTCCAGCACCGTAGTTCCCGCCACTGAACTCGTCCCATTCCATCTGGCCGGTCGAGCTGATCGCCTGATCGGTAAACAGGTAGGGTGACGTTGTCATGTCAGCCGAAGCTAAAGTTGCAAAAAAGGTGACGGCTGCAAAAACTGCAGTTTGTGCGCACAGTCTTTGCGCGCGAATTGATAGACAAAGCATGATGTTCCTCAAAAAACCACATTAAAGAATGCCGGAATCCGGCCGATTACCCTGGCGTGGCTGGCGAGAGGCAGGAGCTTTCCTGCACATAGCTTGCTGCGATTGAAGGTAATCAAATTTTGAAATTGAGACTAAATCTCAACTCAAGATTAAACCTGTCAGCGAACGGTATAGCAACCCCTACCGCTTTTTTTTAAGAAAGTCTTTACATTGCGGCTGCGGCCGAATTGCATGGTTTCGGGGGGGATGGAGGCAATCGGCAGAGAATCAATCGCATATGTGCTCTTTGAGAAGTCTAGATTTGCAAAACTGGATACACTCAATTCCGGCTCCAGAAAATGAGAAATCTTATGAAGCGTCGAGAATTCATCCGAATCGTTGGCGGCACGATTTTTTGCTCGGCCGTAGCGCCGGGCTATTTGATCGGCAACTCGACTGTGGCGGATGATGTTCAGCCCGGAATTCTGATCGAAGCAGCTTCATTCAAAGAACTGGGCGGTTGGAAGCTGGATACGCAGCACTATCAGCAGATGGGCGGGAATTATCTGCTCGCTCATGGGCTGGGTAACCCCGTTTCCAATGCAAAGACCACGGTAGCCATTCCTGAATCAGGGAACTGGCAGGTTTATGTTCGTACACGTGACTGGTGCCCTGGCGATTGGGAGTCTCCCGGCAGGTTCAAGGTTCTAGTTAATGGAGTTGAGCTTGAGGCGGAATTCGGTTCAGAGGGGCACGAAGGCTCGGTCTGGCACTGGCATCAAGGCGGAAGCGTTCAGCTTGCAGCTGGCGAAGCAGAAATCCAGCTTCAGGACCTTACCGGATTTGATGGTCGCTGCGATGCGATCTACCTTGCCCGCGAGGAAGAGCCGGAATTGCCAGGTGAGGATCTGGCTGAACTTGCGGCGTGGAAGGATCAGCTTTCAGGGCGAGCCAATCTCGACATCGGGGAACATGAGTTTGATGTCGTAATCGTGGGCGGTGGCATCGCTGGATGTGGAGCAGCGTTGGCAGCGCGGTCTCAAGGACTTTCAGTTGCTCTGATTCAGGACCGCCCTGTTTTCGGCGGGAACGCCAGTCAGGAAATTCGCGTACACACACTTGGCGTACACGGAAAAGGCGGTGACATCCTCAAGTCGATCGATACACCTCACTATCCCAATGGTTCTGCTGAGGCCATCGACGCGCAGGCAAAGCGCGAGCGCACAATGGCGGAATCAGGCGTTTCGTTGTTTGCAGGTCATCAGTGTATCGGCCTGACCAAAGAAGGAGACAGAATCGTCAGCGTTGAGGCGCGTGAAGTCAGTTCCGGTGTGATAAAGAGGTTCAACTCTCCTGTTTTTATTGATGCGACCGGAGACGGGTGGCTCGGATTCTGGGCGGGTGCCGAATTCAGACAGGGGCGTGAATCGTGTGAAGAATTTGACGAGTCATGGGACAAACACGGTGAACTCTGGAGTCCGCAGGAACCGGATATGCGCGTGATGGGCACGAGCGTACTCTGGAATTCGACTAGAACCAGTGAGGCTTCCACATTCCCCGAAGTACCCTGGGCTCTACCGGTAGCAAATGGCCACGAAGCGGTAAACGGTGAGTGGTACTGGGAGTATTCTGACAACGATCTCGATCAGATCGACGATGCAGAGCAGATCCGCGACCACGTCCTGCGCGCAATTTTCGGCGCATTCTCAAATGCTAAGCAGATTCCGCGCAACACACCCGTTGCGTTGAAGTGGGTTTCCTTCGTCGGTGGTAAACGTGAATCGCGACGATTGATGGGTGATTACATCTACACGATGAAAGATATGACCGAACGGCGGGAATTTGACGACACGGTTGTCGAGGAACACCGGGAAGTCGATGCTCACTATCAGCTGAAAGAAACGGGTTCGGGGCAGGACTTCCTTTCCAAAGCACTGTTCCGCAATACGAACGGAACCTACTACATTCCCTTCCGCTGTTTCTATTCGCGCTCGATCACGAATCTGATGATGGCGGGACGATGTTTCAGTTGCTCCCACATCGGTCTTTGCGGACCTCGTGTGATGAACACGTGCGGTCAAATGGGGATTGCGACGGGCTATGCCGCCGCATTGTGCGCCAAGTACGCGGCGACACCCCGTGAAGTCGGTCAGCAGCATGTCAGCGAACTGAGGCAGTTGATCGGTTACGAATAGCGGTTGCGAACCCGCTTAAGGCAATGACGACTATTGCCCGTTGATGATTGGGCCACACTTTCTTTTGATTCGTGTTATGCTTCACCTGTCTCAGATAAAGCAACAAGTGGCGCGGTGACCGACAATTTCGATAGCAATTTTGAGCGGCGAAAATTTCTACAAGGTTTGCTCAGCGCTGCCGCTGCAGCATCTCTGCCAGGTGCAGCGATCGCAAAACCGATCAGCTCTTCGCGAGGTCAAACTGGTCCAGGTGAAAAGCCGGTTGTCATCATTGGAGCTGGAATGGCGGGGCTCAGTGCCGCGCGAGCTCTACATGATTGCGGCCGAAGCGTCGTTGTACTGGAAGCGCGAAACCGGACAGGAGGGCGGACATTCACGGACAAGGTCGGCGAAGGAGTTGTCGATCTTGGTGGCTCGTGGATCCATGGCGTTGGCGATACGCCTTTGCGTCTGGTGATCGAAGCGGCAGGGCTGGAGTATTCTCCGCACTATCTCGATCCCGATGGTTTTTATGATGCGTCGATTGAAGCCAGGCCCAACAATCTCGAGTTGTTTCAGGTTCTTGCCGCCTTTGAGGCTTTCAACCCTCGCTCACTGGATATTGCTGAGGACCCGACCGCCAGTGTGGCTGATGGTCTTGATGAATTCATAGAAAACCTCGCCCTGGATGAAGTGTCTTCAGGTCGCATCCGTTTTGGTCTGGAGGCGCTGTATTCGGCCGGCGCGGGGCGTATGGATAAGCAAGCGTTGAATCCGGCGGAAGCCGACTGGCCTTATGAAAATTCCTTCGGCGAAGTCGATGGAACCGATTTCGTCGTGAAAGGCGGATACAAAATGCTTGTCGATTTCCTTTCAATGGATCTCGACATACGGTTGGAATGCCCTGTCTCGTTGATTGAATACGGGGACGAAGGTGTCGTCGTGCATTGTGGCAATGAAACTGTTGAAGCATCCCATGTGATAGTGACGGTTCCGCTTGGCGTGCTGAAGGAAGGCACCATCACATTCGAACCTGCACTTCCGGAAGAGAAGCAGGGTGCAATCGAGAGAATCGGATTTGGAACCTTTGAAAAAGTCATTTTGAATTTTGATCGAGATTTCTGGGGTGATGCAATCAACGTCACCAGTTACTACGCGGGTTTAGGCGCCGAGCGTGCATGGCCGTTTTTCTTTGATATGTCGGAGTTTGCCGGTTCGCCGACATTGATCTGCATTTACGCAGGCCACTTCGCGCAGGTCGCCCAGGATACCCTGGACGACGAGCAGATCGTGGCTGAAGTGATCAAGGCAGTCGAACAGATGGCTGGAGAACCTGCGCCGGCTCCGGTTGCATCGCGAGTCACGCGTTGGCGCTCGGATGCTTTTTCACGAGGCTCCTACTCTTTCGTTTCGGTGGACACAAAAGCAGGTGACGCGGATCTTCTTGCTGCACCCGTCGGAGAGAGACTGTTTTTCGCCGGTGAAGCGACCTCTTCATTCATGCACTCGACGGTAGACGGCGCCGTGCTGTCGGGACTGAGAGAGGCGAACCGCATCGAACCGGCAGCGACTTTGCCGGGAATTCCGGAATCGTAAACAGCCGGCTGAGTCAGTTGTTTCGAAGCGCCGAACCGCAGCCTGGAAGTTCAGACCAGGTGATTGTCCCGTTTTTCAGATTTATTCCCGTCGCCGGGTCTTCCTTCAAAAGGATGGCTCCGTCGAGGTCGGCATAATCAAGAAGCGGAAGCAGTTGGGCGTTTGCGGAAATCCCGATCGAACTTTCGATCATGCAACCGACCATGGTTTTCATGCCAAGAAAACGCGCCTCTTTCAACATGGCTAGACCGGGCGTCAGGCCGCCACATTTGCACAATTTGATGTTGATGCCATGGAATTTTCCATTGCACAGCGCGACATCCTCAGGAACAAGACAACTCTCGTCCGCAATCAGTGGCAGCGCAGATTGTTCATAGGCGCGCACCTTCTCGTCTTCTGGTGCGTCCGCGGGTAAAGGTTGCTCGATAAACTCGACTCCAAGTGCCTCAAGGGCTTGAGACTTTTCAATGGTCTCCTCAGCTGTCCAGGCGCAATTGGCATCAACGCGAAACACTGCGTCAGTCTCCTGTCTGAGTCGCCGAATCATCTCAAGGTCGTTGTCTTTGCCGAGTTTGATTTTGTAGGTCGGCCAGTCCGGCTGCTCGTGCAGTTTTTCAACCATCACATCTATCGAATCAATCGCGATGGTGTAGCTCGAATCGCAGATCAGCGAGCCATCGAGGCCCCAGACTTCAAAACACTTCTTTCCCTGCAGGCGGCCAAAAAGATCGTGCAGTGCAACGTCGATCGCGCAAGTCGCGAACATGTCGCCATCAAGGGTTTCGACGAGACGGTTCCAAAGTTCTTCCGGTCTGCCGAATTCGAATTGTTCGACTAATGGCCTGGCTTTTTCGACTGAGGCTATGAGTGAATCAACTGTATGCCCGTAGTACGGGTTCGCCGTTGTCTCACCAAGTCCCTCGCATCCTTCGTGCTCAATCCGGACGACAACCGCATCCTGGCTGGTCAAAGTTCCGCGCGAGATCGTAAACGGTCGTGCGAGCGGTAGCTGGTGGCTGTGAATGGAAAGTTTCATTGTGTGATATTCCTGCGATATTCTAGAACAGCATCGGCTAGCGAGTCTGCGCCTTCACGGATCACGTCGCACACCGGCAGACCCAGTTCATTGCTGACGCGATCTTTTTCGGCACGGAACTCTTCTTCGCTTAGCAAGCGGCTGTTCAATCCTATTGCGACGACTTTTGATGGGACGCGCACCGTCGCCATCTGCTCATAGAGAGAAATCAAATTCTCAAGCGGTTGCAGCGGAGTATCGCTGAAGCCTTTGACGTGAGTCCGTTTCGCTTCGTAGCAGAGAACCATCGCCTGTGGCGCGCATCCATGAAGCAGCCCGAGCGTTACTGCGGAGTAGGCGGGATGGGTGATACAACCCTGACCTTCAATCACCACCATTTCATGGTGTTCCATGCTGCGGACCAGCCGTTCAGCAGCCCCATTTACAAAATCAGCAACAACACAATCGATGGGAATTCCGTTGCCGGAAATCATGATGCCCGTTTGACCGGTCGCAGCAAAGCCTGCGTTGATGCCTCGTTTGATCAAAGCTCGCTGAAGCTCGACGGAGACGACCATTTTTCCAACGGAGCAATCCTGGCCGACAGTGTGCACGCGAAAACAATCCTGCGAGAACGGCTCGCCAGTAGCAGTCCTGTTCTCATCGTTTCGTCGGATGTCGATCAGGTTGGCACCCGCGGACTTTGCAGCAATGCGAAACTCGTCATCGTTTGCAAGAAAGTCATGTAGTCCCGAGACAACCGTCATCTTCCGGGATATTGCAGTCAGAATGATATGTCGCCAGTTGGCCGGAAGTTTTCCACCGGGCGGTGCGATTCCTATAACCAGTGCGTCAGCGTTCTCTACTTCATCGAGTGAGCCCACCACAGGTACGGCCCCACCAACATGGAAGAGATCATTGGCTGTTTTCCCCTGCTCTTCGGAATCCAGAACCGCACAGATGTCGTCGGTCCGGTATCGCAACATGCAGATTGCGGTCTTGCCTACGAAGTGATTGGATGCACCTTCGGTCAAGAGAACAATTCGCGCGAATTCGTCAAGCCTCTTCATCTCTTCTGGTTACCAGTTGGAAATCAGGCGTGCAATCCTCTCGCCGGTGGCCGCGCCCTGAGGGGAATCGAAATGCGCTTTTATACTGCCGATTGCTCCGGAAGTCCGTGATATCCCGGAGGGTTTGCACCCTTGTGAAGCGAAAGCCACTGCAGGTGCCGGATAAGCCAGGATCCTGCACCTATCTATCTCTGCAACCTGTTCTGAAAATTGCACGTTCACCTACCGCAGCCACATGCTGCAGCGTGCGCATTGAGATCGAGTTGCCACGCGGCCGGAAGTCAGATGGCCGCAAGTCAGATGGCCGCTTGTTCACTCATCGCTCATTTTACAGGAATCGTGCGTTGTCGCCACACCCGGAAAATCCCGGAACCACTGCGCCATCAAATGACGCTGTGATTCTGAACAGGTTAAAAGCGCTGGAGGGGTTGCCGCCGTTTCCGGCAGTTGCTTCCCGCATTCTTACCGAATGCCAGAAACCAGCGCCTGAAGTGGACACGATCATCACGTTGATCGAATGTGATGCGGCGCTTGGTGGTCGAGTACTCCAGCTCGTGAACAGTCCGTTGTACGCAGCGAGTCGACAGGTTACCTCAATCGGTCACGCCGTAGTTATGCTCGGCTTCAAATGTGTTGCTCAGATGGCGGCAGCAATCTCGGCGGGCCAGGTGTTTGCCGGCGGATCACCGGACTATGAACGTTACAGGCGTCAGACGTTTGAACAATCTCTTGCCTGCGCAACGATTGCCAAAGGACTCAGCCGTTATGTCGATGACGTCAGCGCAGACGAGGCTTTTCTAGCCGGAGTCATGCACGATGTGGGCAAGCTGGTGATGTTGAAAGTAGTTCCGGAAGCGTATTGCGTGTTACTTGAGGAACATAAAGACGGCATGACTTCCATATGCGAAGTTGACCAGTTCGGGATCGATCATTCGGAGGTCGGCAACCGATGCGGCGCAAAATGGGGGCTTCCGGCGGAAATCAATACTGCCATCAACAACCATCACCGGGACTTCGAACAAACGGATGACGGGTTGTCGAAGGTTGTGATTGCGGCCAACTACCTTGCCCGACAACAGGGTATCGGTGCAGGTCCGGAGCTTGCAACGGATACGAACAAGGCGATTGAAGAAGCGATTCCTGAGGTTCAGGATTCCTCGCTTCACGAAACGTTTCGCGAGCAGTATTCCGCAATCAACGAGATCTGTTCTGTTTGACAAACCAATATCTGGAGCGACTCATGGTCAATTGGAACTTCCGGCGAAACCTTACCATCCTTGTAGCCGGTCTATTCATCGGCGGCACATGCGGATACGTGCTCATCGAAGGATGGTCGGTTTTTGATGCTGTGTATATGACAATGATCACATTGTCGACGGTTGGATACGGGGAGACTCAGGAATTGACGACGTCGGGCCGCGCGTTCACGTCGGTGCTGATCGCCTGTTCGGTGCTTTGCATGGCTTGCTGGACCGCTGGAATCACAAGTGTGATTGTTAGTGGTGAACTATCAGGATCCTTCCGAAGGAAAAAGGAAAAGAAGATGATTCGAGACATGAACGGGCACACAATCGTCTGTGGAGGCGGCCTGTTAGCAAGAACCGTTGTTGACAAGCTGCGTCGGGAACAAAAGCAGCTGGTGGTGATCACTGATGATGACACCGAGGAAATAAGCCAGATGAGGGAGCTCTATCCGGAAGTGCCGTTCATCGAAGGTAACCCGCAATCTGAACTATTGCTGGCCGAGGCCGGGATACTTAAAGCAAGCTCATTAGTTGCAGCCCTCGACTCGGATTTCAGCAATCTGCTCATCGCAATCACCGGTCGTGGCATCAGTGAAAAGCTACAGGTGATCTGTTGCGCGAAAGGAAATGAGCTGGCCTCCAGAATGTTCAAGGTGGGGGCAAACGAGGTCATCTGTCCTCAGGTCCTTGGTGGCGAACAAGTCGCTGACTTGATTGCCTGAGCTCGCTCTCCCGCCCAAAAAAAGCCTGCCCGAAAAAAGAAAGAGTGCAGCCTGATTGGCTGCACTCTTGTTCACTTTATCTCAAACGTTGCCAGCCCTTCGCTTCCGTTGCTGGAAGCGGCTGACTATTCAGCCGGTGTTAGAACGTCCCCACCGCCGGAAAGTTCCAACCCGGGCAATGTTGTCGCCGGTGATACATCCCAGGTACGCGGCTCGCCGTTTGCAGGATCCGCAATCCTCCACTGGTCACGGCCTGATCTTTTGGCTTCATAAAGTGCTTTGTCGGCCAGTTCGAAGAGTTCGTCGAGACCTTTTGGCTCGCCCGCCGAGCTAAAGACAGCGGCGCCCAGGCTGATGGTGACCGGGATTTCGAGGTCCTCCCAGACGAACGACTCAGACGAAATCGCCAGACGCAGCCTTTCCAGAATGCTTGCACATACGTCCTGATCTGCTTCAGAGATCAGCACGACAAATTCCTCGCCTCCGAACCGGAAGGCCGTGTCGTAAATCCTGATCAGGTTGCTGATTCTTTTCGCAACCGAAGACAGGATCTCATCACCTGCCGCATGGCCGTACGTGTCATTTACTTTCTTGAAATGGTCGATGTCGACTACCGCCAGTCCGAACGAGTTGCCGGTGCGTTTGCACCTTTCCAGCTCAACCGGCGCCACGCTGTCATACTTCCTGCGATTACCAAGACCGGTAAGTTTGTCCACAAAGGCTATGTCGGCCAGTTGGTTGCGCTCTTCGGTGACCTTTTCGTTTGTGAGTTGCAGACTGACACTCATTTCCACGATTTTGAGTTTGGCTTCGAGCTCAATCTCTTTGAGAGATCTCTGTGGTAGATGCTCATAGGTCAGAAGCAGAGCGATTTGACTGTGCTCCTTGCCGACAAGACGAAACACTTCTTCCGCTTCTTCCGATGTCAAGCCGGACGCTGAAATCAGATCTTCATTGAACTGCTTGACAATTTCATAGTCCGGTTCTTTGCTGAGCAGGATATAGCTCATTCGCCGGGCAAGGTCGAGTAACTGCGAGTTCAAGTTGTCCAGTGACGAGGGGTTGAATTCGGCAAATGCTCCGGCGACAGCTTCAGGGAAATTCCAGTTCGCCAGCACCCGGCCACCGAGGGAATATCTTGATTCGCCATACTCTTCTGTTTCAATATCAACCAGCGACAGGTCGTTCTCGGTTCGGTCCGCCTTCATTTTTTCATAGCGTTCCGGGTTGTCACAGAACATTGCCAACTGGCCGATGTTCAACAAAAGGCCTGTCAGGAATCCCTGGTCCGCATCCTGTGATACCGCACCAAAAATCGCCTTGGCGCATACTGCAGTAGCGAGTGACGAATTCCAGAAACTGTCATAGCAAAAGCCGGCTGACGCGTCCGAGTCCCCGATTTCTGTAAGTGAAAATGACAGCGCGATTGTCTTTACACCGTTTGCCCCCAGCATGGCTATCGCCTGCCTGAGTGATTGAGCCTCTGTGCGCCTTGCAAAGGTCGGCGAGTTAGCAAATTTGATGATTTTGCCCGTCAGAGCAGGATCTGCCCCGATTACGTCATTGAGATCGTTCGGCGAAACATCTGAGCTTGAAAACAACTCAAGCAGTTTCACGGCGACGCCGGGCGGGGAAGGTAGTTTTTCTAGAGCGATGTGATTCATCAGAATCCTCAGAATAGGTAGGAAAACCAAGGAGGCAGCGTTCTTGTCTGCGAAACAACATGTCCGGCCATGCCATGGGCAAAACCCGAACTCTCCTGTGGTCGAAAGGAAGTTTTGAAACTTGCTCACCAATTCGTGAGCCGGGGAAAACAATTCCGAAACCGATTTCTTTCAGATGCTGTTTCCGAATTGTCGTCAGGATCGGATTTTTTTCTCACGCGCGAGTTGAGCGTCAGAATCAACACAAAGGGCAATACCATCTGTTTGCGGATTAGGTTCATCGAATTGTGGAGAGGTACCTTGTCAGGTCTGCCGCAGTGAATTCGAGAAAGGATGTCGGGGAATGAGAGTAGATGTCGCTGGCAAATCCATCCTGTTCGTTTCTACGGCACTGATGCAGACGGTAGGAACGTGAAGTGGCCGGATCATCGAGACTCCATCTGTTGTTGATCGTCATCAGCACGACCGACTCTCTGGTGTCTACCAGTGCCATGCTTACGCTAGCGCTCAAGGGGGCGTAAGGGGAAACGGAAGTTACATCGATATACAGGACCGCGTCGGCAGACGTCATTCGAGCCACCTCTGTAAGTTCGTAAGCATCAACGACGCCGCGTTCGATGGTGTTTGAACGACACGTTGTCGGCCCACTTGCAACAACCGTATCTGCAATCCCTGCAGTGCTAAGCTCCGTGGCAAGCTGGCGGGCAAATACATCCTGCTCGAGAAAGTTCCCCAGCCGGTTTTGAGGAAGCACGATAGCGATTCTCGACGGCCTCATTTCAGAATAGCGGGGTGACAGGAATACGTTTGTCGGAGCATTGACCGCGTCAACATACTGCGGAGGAACTACCTCCTGATGCACAACGGTAGTGCAGCCGGCATTCATGGAGGCAACGATGCACGCAAACGAGAAGAGGATCACGTTTTTGTAGGACTGCTGATTCGACATGGGGCTATTCACCACCTCCACCCATTTCCTGAAGCAGCAGATCCTCCAGGCGATAACTGATGCCATCCAGAATTCTGGTCGTTTCCATGTCCCGAAGCCTCATTTCTTCACGAAGGTTCGCGATGGTATTGTGAAGTTCATCATTTGTTTCATTGGCCAGTTCAAGGGCCTGGCGGGCCTCGTCTACTTCGACGCGGATTCTCTGCAAAGCAGTCTGATGCTGCTGCAACATGAACTGCAGTTGCGAAATCTGATCGACCAGGGCCTGCCTTTCGATTCGAAGTTGCTCATTCTGTGACGCGTACTCGAGTGCGCGTTCGGTAGCCGTCGGAGTCGGGACTCCATTGAATCGAAACTCGGGCCACCCGGAATCGAGTCGCGCCTGAGGGACGGGGAGTTGCGCCGAGTCAGCAACGCGGTACGGATCGCCGGTTCCGCTGAATTGCGCAGGTTCGTACGCATACGGTTGCTGAGCCATGCCGGATTGGGGCTGTTGCTGGAATTGAGGCTGTTGCAGGAATTGAGACTGTTGCGGCGGGACAGGTTGTTGAACAAATCCTGAGCTGTCGACTGCATTGCCAGCGGGGGCCTGGTACTGAGCCTGGACGATTCCCCGCTGTGCAACTGATGGGTGATCGTCATGTGTTGGAGGGTGATAGTGTTGTGTTGCAGGGTGATAGTGTTGTGGAGGCACCGCGTTCCTGTTTCCGCCGTGATGATTGGGGAGATGCCCCTGTCCACCGTGCTGGGCTGAGGGCGCACGCTGTGATCCCTGTTGGTAGAAGTGCTGTTGCCGGCCGCCTTCAAGAGTTGAAGATCCAGGTGGGGCAGTACGGTAACCGGTCGTTTCAGCTCCGGTTTGGAAATGTTGTTGCCTGGCTTGAGGCGGCCGCTGTTGCGCTGATCCGTTACGGTAACCGTCATCCGGCACGAGGTACTCGACTGGCTGACGTTGCTCGAAATTTTGCCGTTGTTCTGTCGGGTTTGAGTCTTCCCGATCACGATTTAATCCGAAGCCGCTGAAGGTCGTCTTAATCTGTTCGTGCAGGCGCTCCAACGGTCTGGGCGTACTGTTTCCGTTCCAGCTGCCCGTCTGCGCGGGTAGCGGGGATTGGAAAACCAGAAAGAGGACTATCGCGCATCCCAGGATCGCTGGACGCGAAAGAACGTGCGAAGCGGTAACGGTGTTCATTTCGATTCCGGGTAGATGCAATTAATGTTGATTTCCTCGCCACAGGAACAGATCACTTTTATCGACTCGATCCGGTCACCATTTCTGACAACACAGATATCCGGCCGTCCTCTTTCTGACGGGGACGGTTTATCCAGCGATGCTGATTTGCCGGGTCTTCGATTCGATCCGGGGCCGACTCGCACCCGCTTGGGAAACGTCGACGATGCGTCGATCCGCGAAGTCTGCTCTACGTTGTCAATCGTCATTTTCAGATACCTCTCTTTCCGGAGTCTCGAGTCTGCTGCGCAGGAATTCTCCGATCTTGAACCTTGCGCCGGCGAGTATTCTGGATACTCTGGATTCGGACAGGTCAATCACGGCACCGATTTCGGCGAGGTTGAGTTCCTCTGTGTAGTAGAGTGAGATGACCAGCCTCTCACGTTCGGGGAGTTGTGAGATCCCTTCGGCAAGAAGTTCCTTCATTTCATTGCGTTCCGCTTCTCTGGCAGGGTCATCCGGTGCAGTAGTCCAGCTGCCGTGAACCACACTGTGAAGGTCATTCCAGTCCTGCGGATCAATAAACCGCATGGCCTCGAGCGTCTGGTAGACGTCTTCAAGTTCCAGACCTGTGTGCTTTGAAAGCTGCTCCGCCGTAACCGGAGGTTCAAGGTTTTCATGGGCTTTCCTCAGTAATGAGATCTGACCCAGCACACGTTGCGACACAGGAGTGAGTTTTCGCAGCTCATCAATAATTGCCCCGCGGATACGCGGGAACGCAAATGTCCGGAACGCGGTTCCCTTTGAAGGCTCGTATTTGTTCGCTGCCTCAACCAGTCCCAGAATTCCGGCAGCTTGAAGGTTCTCGCGTGCTTCTTCTGAACGGACATACACTGCCATCGTGCTCAGAATCCTCCCGACGTACCCGACATTGTCGAGGACGAGATTGTCCGTTTCGCATGTCTTGGCTGCATTCCGGTAGGACGCCGCAGCGTATGAAAAGTTGTTTGCGAGATCCCGCATTATCGGTTGGCCCCTGAGTCTGCTTTTTTGCTTTTTCCGGAGTACTCATGGTTAGCCATGCGCACGATGTTTGCTCCGGTTGAAACAAACATTCCGAGCATCACTGAGGCAATCAGCGCGCGCTTGAGAATGACAAATGGTTCAAAGCCGGACGCAACTCCGATCAACGTGACGATACAGGCCGTCAGAATTGCCGAGACAATTCCCAGTGGAATTCGGCTTCTGCGGTGTGGCCGCCAGCTACGCATGCGTTCAGAAGTCATTGGCGATCCTCCGTCTCGGGCGCGGCAGCGTTCGTACCCGGCGATGACGCTGCAAACTGTGCATTCGCATCGGCAGCATCAATTACTGCGTCATAGCGGATCATGCCCGTCGATTCGATCACGAGGTCTCCGGGAATTTCGCTGTAGGCCATTACTGTGATGTCAGGTAGTGAACGGAAAATGGTCTTCCGGAATGCGTGACGGATGGAGGAATCAACGAGCACTGCCGCCGGTTCATCCTTCAGACGTCCCTCGTCCCATTTCATCTGCAGCCCGGAAACCAGCTTTTCCAGACCAGCCGGCGAAATCGCAATCGTAGACTCATGGCAGACCTGCCGGAGGTGATGTTCAAGTTTCGGCTCGAGGATGATGACCCTGACACGACCAGCGGAATCACGAAAAGGATTGCAAATCAAATGTCCCAGTCTGCCGCGGACCTTCTCGGTCAGCTGAAGCACGTCTTTGAATCTCGGGCCGTAATGGATGCAACTCTCCACGATGGTTTCAAGTGAAGTGATCGGGATTCCCTCCTCAAGTAGATGGACCAGAACCTGGTGCAGCACAGTTGCTCTCACTGTGTCCGGTTTGATTTCCTCGACTGTCGTCGGAGCGTACTCTTTAAGCCGGTCCAGCATCTTCTGCAGATCCTCGCGACTGAGAAGTTCATGCGCGTGACGGCGCAGGCATTCACCGAGATGAGTAATAAGTACTGTGGGAGCGTCGACAACGGTGAATCCCACCATCTCTGCACGTCTTCTGTTGCCTTCACCAATCCACTTTGCAGGTAGTCCGAATGCTGGATCTGTTGTTTCAATCCCGTCAATCTCGATGCTTGCTCCGCCGGGATTAATGGCAAGATACTGATCGACAACCAGCTGGCCCCGCGCGATCTCACGTCCGCAGATAATGAACCGGTATTCGTCGACGCCAATTTTCAGATTGTCTCGAATTCGAGCCTGGGGAATCCAGAAGCCGTGGTCGCGGGCGACATCCTCTCTCAGCCTTGAAATGCGGGTTGCGATTCCATTTCCGTTCTTGGGCTCAACCAGCGGAATCAAGCCGGCACCGATCTCAATTACAATCCGGTCTGTTTGCAGGAACTGTTGCAGACTCTTCTCTTCCGGTGATACTTCATCGGACGAATCATCACCCGAGTTCTCACTTTCCCGCTCCTGTTGTTCTCTGGTTGTCTCGCGGCTGATTCGATTGACGAAGAAGAAGAGCCCCAGAGCAATCAAGATGAACGGCAGTTTGGGGAAACCGGGTGTAAATGAAATGATCAACATGATGAAAGCGGCAATATAGAGTGAGCGGTAACCGCGGGTTACCTGAGAGCCGATTTCATCACCCAGACTGGATTCCGAAGCTGACTTGGTGACAAGAATACCTGCGCTGGTCGCAATGATCAGAGCGGGGATCTGCGAGACCAGCCCGTCTCCGATCGTGAGGATGGAGTAAGTGGTGAGAGCATCCAGAATCGTCTGGCCGTCGCCCATGCCCAGCATTACGCCGCCGAGAATATTGACGGCCATAATGACGAGTCCGGCGATAGCGTCGCCGCGAACGTATTTGCTGGCCCCGTCCATCGCTCCGTAAAACTCGGCTTCACGGGTCAGGTTTTCTCTACGCTCACGTGCTTCCACTTCATTGATTGCGCCGGTGTTCAATTCGGCATCAATTGCCATCTGTTTACCGGGCATGGCATCCAGAGTAAAGCGCGCATTGACCTCTGAAATACGGGTGGCACCTTTTGTGATCACGATGAATTGAATCGTAACCAGAATCAGAAAGATCACGACGCCAACGATCAGGTTTCCGCCGACAACGAAATCCCCGAACGTCGTAACAATCTTCCCTGCATCCGCGTTCAACAGGATCAGCCTCGTCGTTGCAACGTTCAGCGACAATCTGAAGAGTGTCAACAGAAGCAACAATGAGGGGAACACCGACACGTCCAGTGGCCTGCGCGCACCGAGAGTGACCAGCAGTAACATGACGGCTGACGCGAAGTTGCAAGCCAGAAACATATCCAGCAGGAACGTCGGTAACGGGACGATCAGCAGAACCAGTGTCGCTAGAAACGTGATGGAAAGCCACGTTTCACTGCGCTGCATGAATCCGAAATTGGAATCCCCGGAATTGTCAGCCATCAGACCCCCTGCCTCACATCACAAAACTGGAAACAAGGGCACGCGTAATCAGACTCCAGCCGTCCACCATCACAAACAACAGCACTTTACATGGTGTTGAGACGACAACCGGGGGCATCATCATCATCCCCAGCGACATCAGCACGGTGGAGACTACAAGGTCGATAAGAAGAAATGGTATGTAGATACAGAATCCCATGATGAACGCAGTCTTGAGTTCACTGATAATGAATGCTGGAACGACAATCTTGACCGGTGTCTCCATGCGCTCGTACGGCGGTTCAGTATTGGATAGATCAAAAAACAGGTCGAAGTCCTCGGTCCGTGTGTGCGCGACCATAAACTTCTTGAGCTCTACAACTGTCACGTCCCACGCCTGCTGGAAATCGAACTCCAGTTCACCACCTTCCTCCGTTTGTTGCTCCTGTGCCGCCAGAAGCGGTTGAACAGCTTTCTCGTTGATAGCTTCGAACGTAGGAGCCATAACAAACAGCGTGAGGAACAGGCTCAGTCCGAGCAGGACCGGATTGGGCGGTATCTCCTGAGTCGAAAGCGCGCGCCTGACAAACGACAATACGATGATGATCCTGGTAAAAGCGGTAACGCTTACCAGCATCGCAGTCGCGAAGCTCAACAGGCCCAGCAGAATCGCAATCTGCATGGGTGGAGTCAGGTTCGAGAACAGTTCCGGATCTGCCGAAGCGGTCTCTGTAGTCTGCGCAAGCAGCAACCAGTTCATGTAACGCGGGCCTTCCTACCGGGATTTGCTTCCGTTCCGACCTTTGCTTGCATTCTGCAGCAACATGCGGATGATTTTTTCGTCAACGCCCTGTTCGGGCTCCCTGTCCATTGTTGTTCTGGCTTCGCGTCCGGAAGCCACTGGAGGTGGGCTTGAGGTATCCACCGGTTCGTCGCCGGCAAGCTCGCTAAGCGTCTGGCCAAAGCTTGAGTTGAGGAGTTCAACGGACTTGATACCGTCGGTGTCACAAGCGACCAGCACCCGATTGGATCTCCATTGAACGAGGTATAGTGTTGTCCTGTTATTCAAGGTCAACGTTTCTTTGACTTCGAGAGATCCTTTTTCACCACCCGATTTCGACGAAACCTGACCATGCGTTTTGTTCATGAACCGGCGAGCACCGATGATAAATGCGCTTGCGAATGTAAGAACAAGTGCAAGATTGAGGCCGATTCGTGAGATCAATTGAGGCAGCGACTCTTTTTCCTTTTCGCCGCTTTCTTCTTCCTGGTAATTCTGGCCCGCATTTTCGCGTTCGATAAAATTCAGCTGTTCAATACCGTCCACTGCTCCTGCAGAACTCAGTGGGGCCGCGTTTCGAGGCGGAGTAGCGATTGGAGGCGAAGGGCTGGCTTCCGGAAAATAGACGGGAGAGACATTTGAGTCCTGAACGACGGTCCCCTGCCCTTGGTGTTGAAAGCCCGGGCTCGCAGTTTCACCGGCAGGCATCGGTGGATCCAACCGGTTTCTGACAGGTTCGCGAAGTTGAGTTTGCTGGCTGCTATCGGGAGCGCCGGTAACCGGCGAATGGCCTGCCGGATTCCGCAATGGCGAGTCCTGGTACTGGCCGGGTGCAGCCACTTGCGTCGTGGAATTGGTTTGCGGGGTCCCGGCATTTGAATCGTTGCCATCAAACACCTGGTCCAGCAGGCTGTTTTCGCCGTTGAACTGGGCGCGCATCAACGGTTGACCGGTATCCTGTCCTGCCGCGCTGACTTGAAATGCCAGTGCAATGGCGACAACAAACACCTGGAATCGTATGTCTAGCTTGAAGGTGAACATTTAATTTCCTGTTGAGTCTCGCGGTGACGCGAATCCATGATCAGCCGGTATTCGAGTAAATCTCTTTGATCCGGACGGCAAAAGACTCGTCTACGACCACGACTTCGCCGTTTCCCAGAGGAACTCCCTGAGCGATCAGCTCCACCGGTTCGTTGATGCTTCTGTTCAATTCAAAAACCGATCCTTCAGCGAGTTTGAGGAGATCCTGTATCGCAACGCTTGTGCGCCCCAGTTCTGCGGAGACGGTAACCTGAACATCGCGGAAACGGCCGATGTCAGCCTGTGCTTCAGCGGGGGTGTTTCCCGGCTGAAGGTTTTGAAATTCCGGGGCATTCACCTCGTCACCCTGGCTGTCGTCTGCGGATTCAACTGCAGTCTGAACGCCTTCCGGTTGTTCGTCTGTGGACGGGCTGTCATCGCTCATTGGGTTTTCCAGTTTGTTAGGGTCAAAGGTTTGCGGTGATTTCGATTCCCTGCCGGCTACCGATCTTGCCGGGCCAGCCTGCAAAGACCGGTGTGCCGTCGATTGTCAGTACAACCGGTTCATTGATTTTCTGGTCCAGAATGAAAAGATCCCCGACGTTTAGCGAAACAAGTTTTTTCATCGGTATCGTTTTGCTGCCCAGTTCCGCCGCCACCTCAACGGTCAGTTTCTCAACTGCATCCTCAATCGAGCTTTCGGTGTCTTCGCCTGCTCTGCGGTCAAATACGTTTGACAGTAGTCCGGTCATTTCGTGTTTTGCCATGATCCAGTTGAAGGCAATTTCACAACTGGCCATTTTGACTTTCAGTCGCGTGTGGGCTGTCAAGTCACGTGCCCGGAACAGCCTCTGGCTACCCGGGTTCAATTGCAATGGTTCTCCGTTTGCGATCGTAAGTGGTTCTGTGCCCGGCCAGCTTCTGATCAATGCATCAATCAGGTTTTCAAAGAACAGGCAGGCTAGAGACAACTCGATTGCAGTTGCTTTCCGCGCTTCTGAGCTGCTTTCTTCTGTCCCGGCTTCCTCCGTTTTTGACTGTCCCAGCAGTTCACCGGCGACGGCCAGAATGTCCGGAGCGGCTATATGCCAGAGCGAAACCGCCTGATCACTTCCGATATTCCGGAAGATACCACCGCAATACCTCGTGACCTCTTCCATCGACTCTTCGTACGTCCGCGTGGTTATGTCTTCCAGCTCGATCGTCAGCTCTGCTCCGACCATTCCGCTCCAGATATCCCCCATGACTTCCGAGCAACCACCGAGCCATCGACGAAGCGCATACGCGGAGTCGTCATAGGCTGCAGCCTTCTTGAAGTCATAAACGGGATAGTCTTGTGCGCTCATTGAACTTTGAAATCGCTGAAAAGGACGCTCTGGATACGCTCGATACCGTCGGTGAAAAGCAGTTCGTTGAACTTGCTGTTGATTTCACGGCGAAGCATCGATTGGCCGAAGGTGCCTCGAACCTGATCCAGGGTTTTGTCTCCGATGTGGGAGACAAGCCAGTTCTTGAGCACGACTTTTTTCTCATCCACCAGTTGAGTGATCGCGGCTTCCTGAGTGGTGGCGACCTGCAATGAGAAACTGCAGCTCAAGTAGCGCGAGTATCTGGGGTCGTTGAGATTCAGCACCACTTCATCGAATTCGATGAACGAGACCTCTTCCCCTGCTTCAGGCAGGTCCATCAGTTCCCGTCCGTGCACATCGACGACGCGTTGATCATCCCCGGATGCAGTGGATGTCAGGATCGGGACTGCCGCACCGGTGCCGGCGCCCAGCACAAAGATCGCACCCCAGACACCCAGCTTTCCAACGAGTCCGGATTTCTTTTTCTCTTCCGGTGCTTCGGCTTCGTTATTTTCCTCGGCCATCAAAGCGCTCCCTTTCTGCGCACGGAGCAACTAACGGCTTCCGCTACAGAACTAAAACTGATGAGTCAAACAGAAAAGTCTCTGACTAGGGGAATTCCGGAACCGGAATCTCCATCGCGATCCGGAGCTACAACCGAATCGTTAAAGTCTATCGACCGGCCCCGGGGCGAACTTTAAGAATTGGAAAGGACCATCAATGCGCGGTGCGGGAGCTGATTTGAGGTAAGAACTTTCCGCTTGCGGCGCACAAAT
>JBCCFB010000062.1:0-26335 GCA_039029995.1 Planctomycetota bacterium | reverse complement strand
GATGCCGATCTCCGGCTTGTCCCACCCGTCAAAGCGGCTCATCCACATCGCGTCTCCCCACAGGAGGTGGTTGGCGGTCCCAAAGATTGAGCCAAAGAAAGCGTCGCGTTCTTCTTCCAGCACGGCCAACGGAAGCTCGCGAAACGCCGCGCGCAGCCCGTCATTTTGCCACGCATTATAGCGGGCCATCGTCCGGCAATAGGCAGCTGTAATCATGGCATCTCTCCCGCCGTCCATCGCTGAACAGGTTCCCGACCGGAGCGCCTGTTCCAAGATCAACGTTGACACGCCTCAGCAGTTCGGCGGTGTTTCCCTCAGACGATGTATTGAACTTGTAGATCTGATCCTCGACCGGCATGTAGATTCCCGATGGAGTCAGCATCCCGCGTCCCGTCGCTTTTTTGCCTCCGAATAACTGTTCGCCGCCCCACAGCATCCGCCCCTCACCTTTCAGGTCAAAAGCGATAATTGTTTCGGGTCCGGCAGCGTAAAGTTTGTCGTCGTACACACCGAGTACGTAATCAATGTTGTAGGAAAGTCGTTGCAGCTCTGCGATCCAGATCACTTCGCCACTGTTTCGGTCAAAAGCGTCGACCCGTTTCGAATCAGAGCAGAAGCAGATCATCTGCCGGCCGTAGGGGATTACGACATCATTCTTCCAGCCTTCGTAGTTCACGCGCGGGTTATTCCAGCGCAATCGACGGAACGCCGTATCGGTCACCCCCGCGGATCTTTCATACCGCTTTGCAAAGCGGATCATTCCAGTTGCAGGATCCAGAACAAAAACGACTCCCATCCCGCAACTGACAAACAGATCACTGCCTTCAATCGACAGATTGATAGCCGACCAGGGGTTTGCGCCTGATTCAGGTTCGTCACAGAGGAACGCTTTCCAGACCGTACGGCCTTCATCCTGTGGATCCAGTGCATAGACGGAAATTGCACCGCCCTGATTCACCGCGCCGATAATCAGCCGGCCGAAACCGATCGGCGCTGACATGAATCCGCCTGCTTCAAGGAACGGGCTCTCCTCTTCCTCGCCGAATTGTTCTTCCGGTTGCGCCGGACCTGTATCCAGCTTTGGCACACGCCACAAAACCATTCCAGTTGCTGCATCGTATGCGGTGAGATAGTTGGACCTCGTCCGACGGAAAGTCACATTCCACTGCGCGTTGGGGCGGTCGTCAGGCGTGGTGTTGGTGTCATCGAATTTCGCGCATTCGATGTTGTAGAGAACACCGTTGTAAATTGACATCTGCTGGAAGATACGATCGCCGAAATACTGAACTTCCACGCTCGACGCCGGATCGGAATTGGAAAACTGGGCGCCGCGTCGTTGTGAATAGCTGTTGAAGCTCCGTTTGACCGACTCCAGCATCATGCTCGCGTCGTCCATGCGGAAACTGTTCAGCCACACTGATCGCCATTCCGGTTCAAGCCGGCCGTCATCCTGCGCCGCCTGCTGAACGATAGAGTCTGTGTTCCACATGATCACATCGGCTGCGGACTTGAAGTAGATTCGATCATCCGCAATCAACATTCCGCCGGCCGGATTCCAGTTTTTCTCGCGCCACGCTGTGATCAAATCAGTTTCTATGCGTCCTACAGTATCGGCCGCCATTTCCCCTGTCGCTTCGCTGCCGGTCAGCACGTTGCCAATCGCGTCGGCGCGGCTTGCAACTCGATTCTGTGGCTCGACGTAGTATTGCCAGCGGGCTTCGAGCCCTGTTTGCATAAGTGAATCCGGCAGATCAGGCATCAAACCAAAGCGACGCGAGTCCCCCATATTCATCACCCAGGAATCGCCGGGGCGGGTTGAATTCTGGACCAGCTGAATCTGACCGAGGGTGTCCCGGACGGATCGGATCTGTGATGCTGACGAGCGGTTGTCGATATCTTCAGCCGCCGTCAGCGACTCTTCTGCTGACTCAATCTCTCCCAGGAATGACTGACAGAGAGCAATCCGGACGTACACCTGATCAAGTGGAACCGTCGGATCGGGATAGTGATTGATGATCTTCTCGAACATCCTCCGGGCGCCGGTAAAATCATGCCGGTCCAGATAGATGCAACCAAGCCGGTACGCTGCTTCGTCTCCAAGCGAACTGACAAAATATTCGCGAACAACCTGATTGAGCGCTATTACATCATTCTCTTCACCGGCAGCAGCAAGAATCTCTCTAGCGCTGGCGTCAGCGGTAATGCGATAAGCCTGAAGTCCGTCAGGAGGGAGGTCAGCCAGGACTTTTTCAACCTGAAGAGCAAGTGAGAAATAGGTTTCCTCGTCTGCGGAATAAAGAGTATCGCCACTTCGCTCCAGAACTGCCTGCCAGAGCTGTGTGGCGGTGTTCCAGTTACCGTCATCCTTGAAGCGGCCTGCCTGCTCGAGGATTGACTCCAATTCAGGATCTGTCTTGAGCGTTGCACTCAGCAGGGATGGATCGTAGTCCTCCTCGGTGTTCGGGTCAGGCAATGCCTGACCTTGCAGAACACCTGGAAAAACAGCTAGTGCTAGAGCAAGAAATCCGGCGACGCCGAAAATCAGTTTTGTGCGTTTTGTATTCATCTGCACTCCACCTTTCTGCTTTCTGACTTTCTGTTTCCTGAACGTGTTCTTTTTCGACTGCGCAGGTCGGACTATCGCCTGCTTCCAAACCACCAGCCAAGGAACTGCTCTGTCATCAGGACAGCAAACAACAGGAACAGAATGAACGGCCAGATCTCCGTCGAGCCGCCTTCAACAGCCTGCTGGTCCAGTTCTTCCGTTGAAACAACGCGGATCTTGTCGCTGGAAAACAAGTCGCCGCGGATCAATTCATCGGGTATTCGCTCGAGATCGCTCTCAGCTGCGTCAAAGTTGGACGCAAAAAGCACCGGTTCGGTTTCACCCGAATGCCGGGTCAGCTCAAGTTCGTAGAATCCTCGCCTATCGATCCGGTCAAAGCTGACCTGATAAAGTTCGCTATTGCTGTCTTCTTCCTCGCCGGCCTTTGGAACGGCGTTGTCCTCCTGAACCATCAATTTATCGGTAGCCGCGATATCCGAATCACTGTCAACGGACTCCGCCGGAGCGTCGAACATCAACTTCACCCGTTCGCTGTACGCAGAAAGATCAACCGGATGAACTATCGTCCCGCCGATTCTCACCACGGTTTCATCGGGTGAGCCGCCGACCAGATAATCAAGCAGGTCGAACATAACCAGAGAGAAAGTTGCGTGCGCGGGCCACTGAGTCCAGTCGCCATCCCCGGGAATGGTAAACACAATGACGCGCCCGTCACCGTACGGCCGATCCACCATCGCCGGCGAATTCTGAGGATCGCTGAATCGCATCGGAATATCAAACTCTTTGCCGACCAGTTCCTCGTCGTACCCGGAGGTAAACCAGCTGAAGATTTCAACTCGACTGAGTGAGGTCGCATCAACTCCGACGATGAACTCGAGAGCAGGATGAACTTTCGGGTCGATTTCAAAGTTAACCCAGCTATCAAGCGTCAGCGCATTTCCGGCGACGGTCTTCAGTTCGAGCGGTGAGAGTCCTTTTCCATTGTTGAAAAATGTCCGGTTGAATTCCGGAATCCTGACCTGATCACCGGGCATGATTACCAGTGCGCCTCCATCTTCGACCCAGCTGGCAATCGTCTTCATCCGCTCGCTCGTGACGCTGTCCACGTTGCAGACAAAAATCACGCTGTAGTTTGATAACGAGTCAGTTTCGAGATCGGAAATCGAACCGACGGTCATTTCCAGGCCAGTCCCCGCCAGTCCAAGGGCCTTGAGATAGTGAGTCTCGCTTCGTTCAGAAATGCCTGATGAATGACCGTCTACCAGCAGGACAGGGGTCCCGTTGAGCACTCGCGATGCAAAGAGCATCGAGCTGTCATCGATCAACTGGTCATTCGCAAGTTGTTCGCCTAGCGAAGATCGATCAATCTCAACAGTGATCCGGTAGTTTTTGAAATCCGGCAGATCATCTTCGACACCGAACGAGCCGGGAGTTCCTGCCGGACGATTGAAGACATAGCGGAAGAGAATCTCTTCTGTTTCTCCGGGTGCCACTGAGCCGATCGTCTCGTATTCAGGAGCCGCGTCATTGACTTGAAAAGCAAGACGTATGTCCGTCGCTGTCCGTTCACCGAAATTAGTCACCGCGGCGCGGAAGCCGATTATTTTGTCCGCAACCTGAAGGTCCAATGGTTCGAGGGCTGTAACCGCCAGGTTGTTATCCATCGTGCCACCGACGTCGATGACGAAGCTGCTGATTGTCGAATCTGCAAGCTCGTCAAGCAACTGCGCCGGCTCGGACTGACCTCCCTGTTCCTCATCCGCAGTCCAGTCCCGCTTCCGCATATCTGAAAAGACATACAGAACGCGGTTCATCCCGGCCTGATCACCGTCACCTGATGGCCGTGATGCCACATATCCACGCAGGAAATCCAGCGACTCCGAATAATTGGCAACGGAGTCTGCATACTCAATCTTATCGAGTGTTTCGATCAGCCCTGCGACGGTGGACTTGGTGACCGGAAGATTTTCGATTACGGGATCATCAGGACGACTTGTAACGACCACCGTCAGCCAGTCTTCGGTATCAGCCTGGTCGGCCAGCGAGGTGATCATCTGTTTGATGCTGTTCTTACTCAACTCAAACGATGTCTCGTTGCCGTTCAGCACCCGCTGGCTGAGCGAATCATCCAGCAGGACCACCCGCTCAAACTTCTGGGCCTCCTGAAGCAGTTCGGCAACAGAAGAAGGAAGAAAAGGTCTGGCTAGCAACAGCCCGATCAGGATCATCGCAAGACAGCGCAGCAACAACAGGATGAAGTTTTCAAGCCTGACGCGACGGCGGTTTTTCTTTTCGGCCTCGAAAAGAAACTTCATGGCCGCCCACTCGACGATCTTGAACCGGCGCCGGTTGAGCAGGTGAATCAGAATCGGCGAAAGGACAGCCAGCGCTCCGAGGCCGAGCATCGCCGGATTCATTAAAAAACTCAACCAACCCATCAATCGTCCTGATTCGTTTCCGGCCTTGGCCGATTTATTTTCTGACGCATCCCGGAGAATGCGTTTGATTTAACTTGTCAACTTGCTCGCGTGAGTCGTTTCAACGGGATCCGCCTCACGTATCGTTACAGCTTCCGTGCTACAGCTTCCTTCGAGACTTCGCCCTGAAATTCAGGTAGGTCGACAGCACTCCATCGAGCGGCTTACCTGTATCAAGCAGCACATGATCAATTCCGGCGGTCGCACAGACCCGTTTGACGCGGGCCATATATTTTTCAACTGATTCAAGGTAGGCCTTCCTCAACGCACGCGGCTCCGTGTTCAACTGAGCCGCCATTTCAAGCCCTCTGAACAACGTGTTGTCTTCAAACGGGAATTCCAGCTCGTCGGTGTGCATCACATGAAATACGACAACTTCATGGTTCCGGTAACGGAACTGCATCAATGATTTTGCCAGCTCATCAGGATGAAGGAACAGGTCGGAGAAGAGGATGACCATTCCGCGCTGTCGGATCCGGCTGGAAAGCTGCAAGAACGGATCGCTGATATCGGTCACTTCATCCGGCTCAGTTGTCTCAAGGGTATGAAACAGCTTTTTCATATGTGACGGATTGGTACTGGCTTTGAGCGTGGTCTCGACCCGGTTACTGAACAGCACCAGGCCAACAGCGTCCTGCTGCTGCTGCATCATGTAGCCGAGGCTTGCGGCAGCCGTAGCCGCATAGTCGTACTTGCTCCAACCCGTAGCCTCTCCATATCGCATTGACTTGCTGCAGTCGACCAGCAGATGACACTTCAGATTGGTCTCTTCCTCGTACTCTTTGATGTACAGTCGATCTGTCTTGGACCAGACTTTCCAGTCGATATGACGAAGATCGTCACCGGGGGCGTATTCGCGATGCGACGCGAATTCGACTGCAAATCCGTGATAGGGACTGCGGTGTTGCCCGGTGATAAATCCTTCGACAACTACGCGTGCACGCACATCGAGACGCTTGATCTGGTCGAGCGTCTTTGCGTCGAGATAGTTCTTTTTCTTGTCGGCGTTCGCCATTTTTTCCTGCCGTGAGCGCTACATGCGGTCTTCGCATTGGACGCGCACATTTCCTTATGCGAATGCCGATGCAATTTGAGGCGCCATCTGATCACCTTCGCGACGCTCAGGCAGCTCATCGAGCAGGCGGTTGATCACATCGTCGGACGTGATTCCTGACGACTCTGCGCTGAAGTTAGTCAGCACACGATGGCGAAGTACCGGCCGCGCAACAGCCCGAACATCCTCGGTTGTCGCGTAGGAACGTCCTTTGAGAACCGCAAGCGCTTTTGCGCCGAGAAGCAGGTACTGGACACCGCGAGGTCCGGCGCCCCACGAAACCTGTTCCTTCACGAAATCGGGGCAGTCGTCTTCCAGAATTCTTGTCGCACGGACCAGACGCAAAGCATAGTGAATGACATGCGATGCGACGGGCACACGTCGAACGAGTTGTTGAAGTTGCAGAATGTCTTCGCCTGAGAGAACCTTCTCGACGTCTGTGTCGATGTCGGCAGTCGTTGTTGCCGCAATCTGATACTCTTCGTCATAGTTCGGATACTTGACGAAGACCTTGAACATGAAGCGGTCCTGCTGCGCTTCGGGAAGAGTGTAGGTCCCTTCCTGTTCGATCGGGTTCTGGGTGGCCAGCACGAAAAACGGCGCGGGCAGTTGATGCCGTTCGCCACCGATGGTGACCTGCTTCTCCTGCATCGATTCAAGTAGAGCAGCCTGTGTCTTGGGAGGTGTCCTGTTGATTTCGTCGGCAAGGACGATATTTGCAAAGATCGGACCTTTGAGGAATTTGAACTCACGTGCTCCGGAAGTCTTATTTTCCTGGATGACTTCCGTGCCGACGATGTCCGAAGGCATCAGGTCGGGAGTAAATTGAATCCGCGCAAAGTCCAGATTCAGCGTCCGCGAGAGCGTGCTGACCATCAGAGTTTTCGCCAGTCCGGGCACACCTTCAAGCAGGCAATGGCCACGAGCAAAAATCGCGATCATCAATTGCTCGATCACCTCGTTCTGTCCGACGATGACTTTGCCGAGCTCCCTGCGGATCGACTCATAAGCGCCGCTGAGCTTCTCAAGGGCTTTTACATCGTCACCGCTGAATTCGCTGTTGCCGGGCGAGACAGGCTCGTTCATTCGTATTCTGCTTTCTACTTGCAGGGACCGTAGTCCGGACTGCGGGTCGTATTTCGTGCGATGAATCGTCATCGCGATTTTGTTGTCGATGGCGGGCCGAATTGATGTGATTCAAAATCACACCTGGTACGGCCGGTTCGCCGGATCATAAATGCAATAATCCAACGACCATGGGACGGATTTATTTGACTGTTTATCTGTAAACACCGCTGCGCGGAAAACGGACCGAAGCGGTAACGTCATCCACCGCACGAAAAAGCAGCAATTTACGGGAATTCCTGCTCGATCGCCCTCGTCCAATTTTAACCGGGCAACCATGCATTGTCAGTTTGGGGGACCCACTCGAATGCAGGATATTATTGCGGTAATTCAATAATGTGAGCCGTTACTCACCCCGGCGACTTCCGGGACAGTTGATTCGCAGATGGCAGCCTGTCCGGTCGCAACAGGCCACAGTTGAAAATCTCATCTTTGCGGAACCATTCAGTATGAAATAATGAGTACATGACTTCCGCTACCGAATCCAAACCGCAAACAGCCGATGACGCTCAACAACAGAGCTGGCGACCTTTAGTTCTGTCGTTTGCCAGTCACGTTCTGATTATCGTTCTGCTATTTGTCCTGTTACAGAACCGGCAAAGCGGCTTGCCCGGTGAACCCGAGGGTCGAAGCGTTGAGCTTGTACTCACTGAAATCACCGAGGAACAAACCGAGTATCTGGACGAATCCGACTTCGAACCCGAATTTGAAACTGCAGAAAACTCTGCTTCCGCTCAATCAACGGCAGCAAGCGAATCCCCGCCTCCCTTGCCCGAGCTGGACGACTCGTTACCTGGCATCGAAGTAACAGACACACAGACATTCGACGCATCCTCAATGGCAACAGTTCCGTCTTCCGGACAAGAACGCCATCAGCACGAACTTTCGGCAGAAGATCTAAGAATGATCGCACGGGACCAGCGGCTGATCCGGGACTCGCTGCCAGTCGGACCGGAAGCCAGCATCAGCGTATTCGGCAGCGGCCAGTTGACCGGCCGCAAGTTCGTTTTTGTTCTTGACCGGTCAAACAGCATGGGAGCAGGCGGGCTGGGAGTTCTGTTTCGCGCCGAGTCCGAACTTGAAAACGCGGTCAGCCAGCTTGAATCAAACCATTCTTTTCAGATTGTCGCCTACAACAACAAGACGACGACGCTTTCCGATCGCAGACTTTTACCTGCTGATGAGCAGAACAAATCAAACGTCCCGGCGTTTATTCGTTCACTGGTTGCATTCGGGTCCACCGATCACGAGTCCGGCCTGATTGCGGCATTAACGTTCCGCCCTGATGTGGTCATCCTGTTAACTGACGGAGGATTGCCGGAACTGCATGCCGGGCATCTGGACACCATCAAACGCATGGCCGGCCGGACACAGATCCACTGCATACAGTTCGGCTCAGGGCAGCTTCAAAGCAGTGACAACTTTATGCACAAACTTGCCGCTGAAAACGACGGCAGCTACCGTTATATCAATGTGAGAAACTGGTAGCTCGCGGCAGGACGCAGTTCAGCCGGCTACTCGAAAACAAACTCAGATCACAAACTCCGGAACAAACAACATGGCAGCTGGACGAACCCGAACCCGGTTGGCAGGCTTTGCACTTCTGATCGTCGCCGCACTTCAGCCGTTCGAGTGTGAAGGCCAAAGTCCGTTTGTGCTGACGCTGTCAGATGGCTCCAGATTCACTGCCGAAGTTGACAGCTCATCTCTCAACTGGACAACCGTCAACGACGATGGAACCATGGAGCCGCGCAACCTGCGGATGGTGAACATCGCCAGCATAGAGCTGACCGCTGAACCAGCCAGCAATCAGGTTGCGAGAGTTCGCCAGCTGATTGCAGCCCTCGGATCAGAGGATTTCGAAAGTCGCCAGTCGGCTGAGGACGAACTTACACTCGAAGAGGTTGGCGGTGCCTACCGGTCATTGCTCGAGTTGCACCGCAACAGTGACAAACTGGAAGTCCGCTACAGGATTGATAGGATTCTCAAAAACCTTGGTGGAGATACAGGCTCGCAATCTGACAGCCGTTTCGACCGGCTGACGCTGACTGATGGGACGCAGTTGGATGGAGACGCCGGTGAACTCAGCCTGATTTGCGCGCTGGGCTCCCGCGAGTTTTCTCTTGATCGTACGAGGCTCAAACAGATCGAAAGAGTCGAGGATGGGACTGCTGAGCCCTACCAACTCGAAGGAAACGTCGAAGTGCAGGTGTTCCAGCGATATCAGGACGAGTTCTACGGTGGTTCCCAGACTCTGATTGATTTTGAAAATGATGCCGACGGAGTCTCCCTTGCACGAAATGACGATCTGACACGTGCATTTGTCCCTTTCGGCCTGAAACTGAATTGCGAACAGCCAGGCTACATCGGCATTTCGGGATACGGATTCCGTTTTGCAAACGATGCGCCGGAAACAGGAGGCAACTCTGCCTGTGTGTTTGCCACCGGTGGAACTCTGCCGAAACGATTTGAAGGTGATATCGAGATCAGCTTCTGCATGCCCGGTCATCCCGAGCGATCAGCCGGTGTTAACGAGTTCGGGGTTTTTGCCGCGAGGTCTGAACATTTCCAGGACTTCATTCTCGAAGCCTACAACGCCGACGGCGAACTACTGGCAACGGTCGAGGGCTCCGACTCAAGCTGCCCGTTCTTCGGCATCAAAAGCAATGAGCCGGTTGCGCGGATCACTATCCGGTCCAACCCGCACCTGTTTCGTATTTCCAGAGTCATCGATGCCAACTACGCGATTGACAACATCTGTTTTTCTTCGCCGGTACCTGTATCCGGAACGGCAGGTGGCGGGCAGCCGCAACTCACTTTGAAGAACGGCGACTCTTATTCCATGGGAAGTTTCCAGTTCAGTGAAAACAGTATCACGACCGACGTCGATGGTTTTGATGAACCGTTTACATTCCCGCTCAATGAAGTTGCAGGAGTCTATTTCGGGCGTGAAGAACGGCGTTCGATCCGTGACACCGAAATCTGGCTGGCAATGCTCGGCGATCGAAGCCTGATCAAATTCGTACCGGGTGACTCGCCCCGCTGGATTGACTGGCCTCAGGAGGAATTCGACTTGCAACAGGTGGTGGCTTTCGGATCTATAAGAAACCCGATTCGTTATCCACAGGATGTTGATTTCGATGAGGGCAGCTACGTGCTCAGTTTCCCGACATGCCGGATTGCCGCGAATGAACTCGAGTTCGGAATGGACGCAATGTTGTGGAACGAGGATGCTGTCAAGTTACGTCAGGATTACTACGTGTCCGGTGATCAGCCTGACGAGGACGAGGAAGACCCGACTCCTGACTACAGCCAGATCGATTACGACGCGGACGTTGCCGGCGACATCCCCACTTTCTGGCTGGCCAGGCCTCCTGCGCGCGATACGGCTGCCGGTGTTATCAAGCTCAGGGACGGACAGCAGTTCGTTCTTGGAAAAGAATCCGGATTCGCAGTCGACTCGATCAGTGACCGTGCAGTCGTCGTATCCCGAAATGGCCAGGCTCTCGAAATCCCATGGCCGCGGGTACGCGCTATCCAGTTTCCCCGCTAAGGTTGTTCTCGCACGGTTTGCCATTGAAGCCTCGGGATTTTGTGGGCTCAAAGAAGCGTTTCCCGGCAGGCGGTGTCAGTCGGTTTGCAGGAATCCTCGAACTGCAGATCACGAATCAAAGACCACATGCCCCGAATTTACGTGCCCCGATTTCCCAGGCCTACTGAATGACCAACGATCCCCTGGATGTGATTGCAGTTGGAGCTCATCCGGATGATGTCGAAATCGGGTGTGGTGGAACGCTGGCCGCACTTGTTGAACAAGGGCTGAGCGTCGGAATCGTCGATCTTACCGATGGAGAGCCGACCCCGGGTTCGCCATCACCGGAAGTCCGTCTTCGAGAAGCCGCCGCGGCAGCAAAAAAGCTCGGGATTGAGACGCGAGTGACTCTCGATCTACCCAACCGGAAACTGTTCGACTGCTTCGAAGCCCGCGTGGAACTGGCAAAACAATTCCGTAGATTTCGTCCACGCCTCGTTATCGGAATCGGCGGCGAAACACCAACCGCATCGCCGGACCACTGGCAGGCCAAGCTGATTTTCGATGCCGCCGTTTTCTACAGCCGGCTGACGAAATGGGATGAACATTTCGACGGACTGCCTCCGCATACCATCACACGCCACATCTACTATTCATTTTTCTTTGAATCTGAATGGACCGGACGCGGCCCCGGCCAGTTCGTTTATGACATAGGGAAAACGCTGGAAACCAAAATCGAATCAATCCGGTGCTACGAAACACAATTCCCTGAATCCAAGCAGTACATCTATCCGCGGGTGCGTTCGATGGCAGTTGCATGTGGCATGGCTGCCGGATTCGAAGCTGGTGAAGTTTTTACGTCACCGCGCGCGATTGGCAGTCGCGATCTGATGAACACACTTTTTCCCTGACAATGCCCCAGCGCGTTACCTGACAAAGACTGCGGGCGACGAAGCCGCGCCGCAGACCCCTTAATGATTCAAGTGGATGCGGAAAAGAACCGTTCTGGCACGCCTGGCAAGACCAGACAATCCACCCCCCGGAAAATGGACTGCTGAAAGAACAAGATGGACGACTGGTATTCGATTGGCGGCTTCAACGACCCGATGAGCAGTATCTCGCATCTGACGGGTACGGTCATCTTCTTTATTTTTGCCTGCTTCCTTCTGTACAGTGCCTGGAACTCACGAAAGAATTTCTGGTATTCGCTGCAGTTTTCGATTTGCACTTTATTCGCGCTGTCGATGAGTTTCGTCTATCACATGATGGCGCGGGGCGGGACAGCCCGTGAAGTCATGCTTCGCCTGGATGTCGCGGCAATCTTTGTCCTGATTGCAAGCACGTTTACCGTCTTTCACGGCATTCTTTTTACCGGTTGGAAACGCTGGGGCATCATCGGGCTGATGTGGACGATTACCGTTACCGGTGTGACGTTGAGAACAGTGTTCTTCAACAGCATCCCGCTCGTGCTGGGCGATGGGATTTTTTTGCTCATGGGCTGGATCGGTGCTTTGTCATCGTGGCTGCTTTGGAAGAAGTACGGGTGGATCGCCGTTCGCCCTGTTTTTCTCGGCGGCGTCTTCTACACGATCGGGGCGATCATCAATGCAGTTGAATCGCCGGTAATCATTGACATGGTCTGGGGTCCGCACGAAACGTTTCATCTTTTCGTCCTGGCCGGACTCGGAACCCACTGGTCACTTGCCTGGTCGATTGTTGACGGTTCTTTCGAGAGACGTCTTGCACAATCGGCGATCGAAAACGACGATGCCGGACCGTCTGTTCCACAATCCAAACCGGTCTAAGATCTGCCGTGCCCAGTAAAAGAGTCAGTTTCGAAAACGGTTCCGGAATCCGTCTGGCGGGAATTATTGACTGGCCGGACGAATCCCCGAGAGAATTTGCGGTATTCTCGCACTGTTTTACATGCACAAAAGATCTCAAAGCCATTGTGCGAATCTCCAGAGGTCTGGCCCGGCGAGGCATTGCGGTTCTCCGGTTTGATTTCACCGGCCTCGGGGAAAGCGGTGGCAATTTCTCCGACACGAACTTCGACAGCAACATTCTGGATCTGCGGTCAGCCGTCGACTTTCTTGCGTCCGGGCACCGGGCCCCGTCATTGTTCATCGGGCACTCGCTCGGTGGAGCAGCTATGATGCGATCGATCACTGAATTCGATTCCGTGGCTGCGCTGGTGACGATCGCATCGCCATCATCAACGCACCATCTTGCCGACTACCTCTCGAGAACCAACCCTGATATTGAAGGTGCAGGGCAGGGGGAGGTCACAATCGGTGGACGAACCTACACTCTCAAGAAACAGCTCATCGAAAATCTTCGCGCCCACAATCTTGAAGAATCAATCGCGCGCATTCACGTCCCGCACATGATCATTCATCCGCCAGAGGATGATACGCTTCCATACTGGCACGCAGAAAAACTGTTTGAACTCACCGGCGGCGTGAAGTCGATGCTGACTCTGGACGGCTCTGACCATTTACTGGTTGATCAGCCGGTTGATGTCGAGTACGTGGCAACCATGATTGACACATGGTTCAGTCGTCAAAAGGAACTGGCGGGCTGAGTTCCCGATGAGCCTGGGTGCTGATGAGATAGAACAGTTGATTCAGATGAGATAGAGCCGTTCGCAGGCCGGCTACATCCCAGGTCCGATCGTAGGTGCATTTGCGATTCTGCGGCGATTGATTTCGCTTTCAATCTCCCGCAGCTCTTCGAATTCGGGATGACTTCGCAATGAGAAGAAATTCCGTCGAAGGCCGCCATTGACCGAAAACCCTTCCTCCATTGCGGCACGCAGCATTGCAATAGCTTCGTCGTCACGGTCTTCGACATTATAAAGATGAGCCAGATTGACTCGCGAGAGATTCCGGAACCGCGCAAAATCCATTGCGCGTTCAAAGGCCGCGATAGCCGGGCCGGTATGCTCCTCGATCAGCTCGAGATACATATCGAGTCGATCCTGCGAACGCCCGCGGTTGACGGCAGTTCGATAGTTGCGGCGATAGTGATAGACCAGAGCCGCATGCTGCTCGCCGAGTGTGTACCACGCGTGACCATTGAAGGGATCATCGACGATCAACTTATCAAGTTCGACAATCGCATCTTCCCAGCGACCGCGGCTGACAGCGTCATCGGCCGCAATCCTTGCCGCTGAATACTCAGTGACTTCCGCCTGGACCGCAGGCTGATCGCCCATCAGATCTATGCCTCGCGTCAACCCGTAAAAGGCGCCGCAGAACACAACAAGGATCAGCAGATCGCGAATTAGTTTCCTGATATTCATTCAATTCCAGACGTTGATTCGTCGTCAGCTATAACCATCACGATGCGGTTTAGCCGCCGCCACGAAGTCGCTCGAAGTACTCCATTGCGTTGTCGCGTTGACGACGGGGAAGCACCTGGTTCTCGAGCGGATCAGAGCTGCGGTCAAACTCCTCGCGGACAGCTTCACGCACTTCTGAAATACTCCGACCTGTAAGGTTTGCTCCATCGGCAGTGCCACTGCGAATGGTCTCGCCACGTTGCAGTTCGGAACGGACGCGCGAGCGGTAGTTACCCGTTTCGTCCTCTTCAATTGCACGCGCGCCTCCTCCCGGGCCCTGACCTTGCGCCCAGTCCTGAATATTGGGCTGGCCTTCGTTGCCACCGGGGCAGTTTCCACCCGGGCACTGGCCGTTCATTTCATTCTTGATCTGCTCGATTTCATCCGAGAAGTCTTCGAGATCCTGAAGGTCCTCGAGCTGACTCTGAAGATCCTCAAGTTCCCGGGCGAGGTCTTCGAGTGCCTGAGCCGCATTCTGCATCTGCTGACCGGACTGACTCTGCTGGCCGCCCTGGCTTGAGGAACTGCTGTTTTGTTCCTGACCTTGCTGGCCCTGTTGTCCTTGTTGTCCCTGCTGCTGTTGTTGCTGCTGATTGCTTTGCTGGCCTTGTTGCCCCTGCTGTCCCTGTTGACCGTTCATGCAATCTGAACACTGGCGCATCTGCTGAGCCATCTGCCGCATGCGATCCATCTGCTGCTGAGCCTGCTGCTGCTGCTCAAGTTGTTCGCGGATTTGTTCGGCTTTCTGAGTGTCACCTTCGGCCTGTGCCTGACGCAGTTGTTCTTCGAGTTGTTCCTGACGTTGACGCTGTTCCTCAGCCATCTGCTCGATCTGATCAGCCATCTGTTGAAGACTGTCTGCGAGCTGCTGCTTTTCAACATCGCTCAAGTTGTCGCGACGCAGTCGTTCGGCGAGGTTCTTGAGCGCTTCTTTGGCAGCATCGGTATCACCGTTCTGAAGCGCCTGCGAAATCTCCTGTGCCGGCCCCTGCTCGATCTTGTCCATGCGCTGGAGGTTGCTTCTCACTTCCTCGGCGCCGCCGAGTTCCTGCTGACGTTGCTCGAGTTGTTCGCGTACATCGTTCAGCTGGATCAGTACGTCCTTCTTATCTTCTTCGGGGCTGTCCTCGTTGATCGTATCGATTTTCTCTTCCAGAGATTCAATATCCGCTAGCGCTTCTTTCAAGCCGGTTGCGGTGGGATTCTCTTCCGCTTTTTCTTCAAGCTTCTTTTTCAATTCCTCGATGTTCAAACGAACCTGGTCGACGTCGATGGGAGCGACTTCGGATGCTCCTGCCGGCTCTTCCAGAACTGCGTTGGGAACAAAAAGAAGTGTTGCAACGACGAGCAGTGGAACAATCGGAAGCAGTGCACGCCACGAAGGCTGGAATCCGAACTTGTCCCGCACATCAATAGTCGCTGCTTCTTCAGACGCATCTTCAACAAGAGCGCGACCGACGCGGGTCGAAGCTTCATCCTCCGAAAGCGCCATTGCGCTTGATAGGCGTTCCTTGAGACCAAAACGCCGATCAACTTCAATTGCTGCATCCAGTTCAGATCGACGCCCGGCCCAGGTGAGCACCATCGCGACGATCAGGCCGGCGATAACTCCACCAAGAACCCATCCCAGATTCCACCGTAGGATTTCGTTCTCACCGGCAAGAAAACTGAGGTGCCAGATTTTTGGAATCGCTACGCCGACCACGGCGACCAGCAATCCGGCAAAGACAGACCAGCGAAGGGTGCTGAAGAATCGCCCCATTGTCAGGCGGCGTCTGGCCAGATTTACTTGCCTGGAGATTTCGTTCATTTTTCGTTCCCGTTTCAGGATGAGCGCAGACCGGTATTCTCTGTTTTCGTCACTCGATGCCATTATATGGGCAGTATTTTCACAATTGCTATTGAGAATTCAGCATCGGGGCCATTTTCAATACAGCATATAGCTGTATGACGGTTACTACGGCCCATCAGTTCCGGTCGTATAATTAGAGAAAAGCGGGATTTCAGGCTGGAACCGAAGTGTTCTTGTACCGCACAATCCGTGTGTAAACGTTAACCCGCAAACTAGCGTCTAGTTCCGGAGAGTACTATCAATCCTCCCTCCCACAGCTCCGCCGCGTCAAATCCAGACGTCCAACTGGACAGCATGGTGGATTCGAGTGATCGCTCGCCTGAAGAGCAGAGGGGAAAAACCGTGGTTGAACAATCTCTTGCGGCTTTGCCGACGCCTGAACAATTGCCGGATGCAGACTGGGTCGTCTTTGATGGGCAGTGCGTATTCTGCACGCGTCAGGTTTCAACTCTGCATCGGCTGGACGGTGGAAAACGACTTGCTTTCATTTCCCTGCATGACGATCGGGTAACCGAACGCTGTCCGGATCTGACTCACGAAATGCTGATGGAACAGATGTACGTCATTACGCCGGACGATCGCAGATTCGGGGGCGCCGAAGCCGTTCGTTATCTGACGCGGCGCCTGCCTGTCCTCTGGATTCTTGCTCCCCTGCTGCATCTTCCGTTGACGATGCCGCTATGGCACAAGCTCTATCGCTGGATTGCAAACCGGCGTTACCGCATCGCCGGAAAAGTTGATGACTGTGACAGCGGTACATGCGACCTGCATTTCAAAAAATAGTCATCTGATTTTCATTTCCGGTTGCCGGCCGCTGGACGATCTCAGGAATGCTTCGAACGCTTTACGGAGGATCATGACCGCCACGACTGAACGGGTTGCACCTTAGAATGCGCCAGAATCCTTTTATCGATCCGACGATCGCTCCATGTTTTCTAACAGCTTCGATGAAGTACTGGCTGCACGACGGAGTGAACTTACAAACCGGAGGAAAAAGTGGCGAAATGCAAACCTGGTAGATGCGCACCATAAAGACCATGCCGGCAGCTGGCAGCCCGATGATTCTTCGCCACACACTCACTTCGCTATCCGGCATTTTTCGGCCCGGCCTTTCGCGGCATCTTCCGATTGAGACGTGAAGCAAGTTTTACAATGGAACGCGCGATCGGGGCGTAGTCACAAACGGCACCTTTGCGTGGCCGTACGACAAGGTCGATACCCGCGGGGAACTGATCCAGTTGTTTGCGAAAGGCTTCACGAATAAGTCGCTTCCAGCGATTGCGGACCACTGCGTTGCCGACACGCCGGCTGATTGAGAGCCCGAGTCTCGAATGGCCTGTTTCATTGCGCCGTGCGCGGATCACCAGCACATCGTCGGCCGCGAAATGGTCCTGTGCAAAGACCATGTCGAAGTCTGATTGAGTTCGCAGACGACGGGTTTTGGGAAATCTCTGATCCAATGACTTCTGCCGCTATGAAACAAACAAAGCAGGTGAGCGCAACAAGCGACCACCTGCGAATGTAACACCGACGTCAATCAGAGACCAGCTAAGCCGCCTTGCGGCTGAGGTTGTTACTGACCGTCTTCCTGAGAAGACCCGGCATGCTCGGCGCTATCTTCTTCAGCTGAACCATCTTCTTCAGCTGAACTGTCAACGTCTTCGGAGCTGTTAACGTCCCCGGAGCCAGCGCCGTCCTCTGACTCTGTGGCCGACTGAGCCAGACGCTGCCGCCGTTCTTCCGATTTCTCATCGGCAGCCGCGATTGCTTCTTCTGACAGTTCGGGCTCTTCGCCGGTTCGCTTGAATTCCGCCAGCCACTCCTGTCCCTGTTGCATCGCCGGGTTGAATCCGTGTGGACCACGAGTGGCTGCTACCGCCAGTCGTCCGTCGGACCGTACCACGAAGAAACGGTCGGGATGAGCAGAGTAGGCAAGACTGACTTCATCATCAATGTTGTCGATCAACATCGGGATCGTGAGAGTCTTGTCTTCCATCAAACGTTTCGCTTCCGTACATCGTTCGGCCACCGTCGTGTGCTCGTTAATGCCAAGATGAATCGCCAGCCCGGATGGCCTGCGACCGTCAGCCGCGTGGGCTTCCTGAATGTAGACGACGCGAAATTCCGCAATCGATTTGTATTCCTGATACATCCGTTCCAATGAATCAACCTGATTCATGAAGGGCGGTCATGTGTAGCTGCCAAAAATGAGAATGACCGGCTTTTCACCGCGAAATGTGGAAAGTTCGGTCGTGCTGTCGCCATCGAGGGAGTTCAAGACAAAATCCGGCGCGACTTCACCGACAATCAGTGCGTTGGGATTATCATCAGTTCGGCTGCGTCCTCCACGTTGACCTCTTTGTCCGCGCTGGCCACGTTGCTGCTGCATTCTCTCACGCATCTGGCCACGATCGCCGCGCTGAGGGGGCTGGGCTTCGGCCGGCAAGGCAAACGACAGCATTGCGAAACAAGCAGCTGCACACACAGCTCTGCCGATCAGTTTCCGTTTCATCGTCTTCTCCTGTGGGATTGCGCGGAAGGACCTCCGTTGATAGCACGCGACGGAAAAGCCCTCAGCCCAGAATTCTGCGAAAAAACAACAACGTGGACTGAAATTGCAGACAAGTGTTCAATTACAAACGGATTGGTGGCGAAAATCGCTGTCTACCACATCAGTCCGTCGCGCGGGCTCTGTCCGTTCCACGCAAGTTCAAGCTGCTCAACCAGCTTGCGGTCTTCGTCGGAAAGTTCGGCAGGCATTGTGATCTGCAAAGTCGCGATGATGTCGCCGCCGGCCTGGGGCGTCTTGATGCCCATGTTCTTGAGCCGTAGCGATTTCCCGCTGGCGGTACCGGCAGGCACGGTCATTGAGATCGTTCCATGAGGCGTCGGTAGATCGACTTTTGCGCCTTCGACTGCTTCCTTGAGCGTGATCGGCACGGTGACTTTCAGATTGAGACCGCTTCGAGTGTAGACCGGATGCGGCGCCACCTTGACGCGGATCATAAGATCACCGCGCTCGCCGCCTTCGAAGCCACGTCGCCCCTGACCGCGTACGCGGATCTTTTTTCCACTTTCGATTCCCGGCGGAATCTTAATCGCAATCGTTTCGACTTTGTTCGCGCGATCAACGCTAACCTGGTGCTCACCACCAAGAACGGACGTACCGAATGCGACAGTGATCTCCTGTTCGAGGTTTTCACCTTTGCGTGGGCCGGGAGGAGAACCACCGGGACGGCCACCCGGGGGCATTCCTCCCATTCCGCCTTGCATCCCGAATTGACGGAGTAGATCTTCGAGTGACCCCATTCCGCCCGGACCGCCGCCGGGCCCACCCTGGCCGAACACCTGACTGAAGTCGAACGGCTGACCACCACCTCCAGCCCGCATCCGTTCGTATTCGGGCCCGAACTGGTCGTACATCTGCCGTTTTTCCGCATCGCCCAGAACGTCGTAGGCCTGTTGAATCTGCTGGAATTTTTTGGTCGCTCTGTCTTTTTCCGCGTCGCTTTTATCCGCATAGAGATCGGGATGATATTTGCGCGCCAGCCGGCGATAGGCTTTCTGGATTTCGTCCCCCGATGCGGAGCGGGGCACATCAAGCGTTCTGTAGTAGTCGTCCGGCATAGATCTCACATTTCAGTTGGCAGAGTCACCAATTCTATTGCCGGTAACCGGGTGATCAACCGGAAATGCAAAGGAGCACGTTTAGGCTGATTGGACACCTCACATTCGTTAATCGCATGAAAACAGGCCGCAGCCCGCTTTGTTGGAAATATTCACTGTTGGCAAGGTAAGGCAGACGTTCAACGACAACTATAATGGCCAGCTACCGACAGACGATTCCATGAAGAGCAACAATGATCCGTTTCCTAGCACCGGCCCTGGTTCTTGCATTTACATTCCTGTTGTATTCACCAGGCCATTCGGCGGCATCCTGGCAGGAAAGTGAACGACCGACTTCTTTCTGGCCGGAGGGTGTTGAATTTGATGTGGCTATTCCTACCCCGGAAGAGCATTTCGGCTTTGATGTAGGTGAAAGACACCTCCGTCACGCTCAGCTGGTCAGCTACATGCGTTTGCTGGCTGAGAGTTCGGACAGAATATCAATCGAGCAGTACGGGCTGACTCATGGCCACCGGCCACTGATGTTGCTGACCATCACCTCTCAGCAGAACCGCGAGCGACTGGAACAAATTCAGGAAAGCCATCGGCAACTCGCGGGCTTTGACTCAAGGTCTGTCGATTTTGACGGACTGCCGGCGGTCATCAATATGGGCTACGGCGTCCATGGGGACGAACCCAGCGCAACGAACTGCTCTCCACTGGTTGCCTACTATCTGGCCGCAGCGCAGGGAGACGAAGTTGAGTCATGGTTGGATAGCTGTGTGATCCTGTTGGATCCAAGTCTGAACCCTGATGGATTCAACCGGTTTGCCAACTGGGCGAACCGTTATCGCGGCGTTGTACCGAATCCTGATCGTCAGCACGCAGAGCACAATCAAATGTGGCCGCCGGGCCGCGTCAATTACTACTGGTTCGATCTGAATCGCGACTGGCTGCCGCTGGTTCACCCGGAAAGCCGCGGACGAATGGTGTGGTATCACAACTGGAAACCGAATGTCGTTCTCGATTTTCATGAGATGGGAACCGGCTCAACCTATTTCTTCCAGCCGGGGATTCCTGAACGGACCAATCCACTGACTCCCGCGCGTAACGTTGAGCTGACTCAGCAGTTCGCTGCCTTTCATGGGCGCGCACTCGATGACAAGGGGAGCCTGTATTTCACCCGTGAACGTTTCGACGACTTCTACATGGGTAAGGGTTCCACCTATCCGGACTTGCACGGAGCAGTAGGAATATTGTTTGAACAGGCTTCCTCACGCGGGCATGTACAGATGAACCAGGATGGTCTTTTGACATTTCACCAGACGATCTCAAATCAGTTCACGACTTCTCTGAGCAGCCTGCGCGCTACGACAGCGCTGCGCGAGGAACTACTGGAATACGAACGTGAATTCTATCGCAACTCATTGCGAAAAGCTGAGAATCTGCACGCCCACAGCATGGTATTCACCTGCCGTGGCAACAGAACCCGCCTCAAAGACTTTGCAGACGTTCTGGTTCGTCATGACATCGAATGTTACTGGCTGACTGACGACGCGACTGCGGGCGACCGGCAACTCGATGCCCGCTGGACGCTTGTCGTTCCGATGAACCAGCCGGAGTACCGGTTTCTTCGCTCGCTATTGATGCGTCGCACCGAGTTTCAGGAGAACATTTTTTATGACGTTTCAGCATGGACGCTTTCATTGGCATTCGGTGTTGAACAGTTCACGATTTCTGGCCCCGTCGAATCGAACAAACTCCTGCGTGCGACCCTTGAAAACGGATTTGCGTCCCGCGAAGTTGAAATCAGCGACGATGATGTCGCCTGGCTGATCGAATACCGTGAAGATGGCGCCGTCGAGCTACTGGCGCGCCTGCTGGAAAACGAAGTTCGCGTTCGCGTTGCCATGAAGCCTCTGAAGGCGCACGTAAACGGTCCTGATGGCCCGCGAGAGAAAGCGTTCGACTATGGGACGCTGTCGGTGGCAGCCGGAATCCAACCGGACAAGCTGGATGTCATCAAAGAGTTGCTGACCGAAAGCGCAGAGCAAGGCGTTTCAATCTGGCCGGTCCGCTCGGGACTCGCGACATCAGGCATCGACATCGGCAGTCCGAATTTTCCGGTTATCCCGCGCCCCGGACTCGCGATGGCGGTTGGACGTGGAGTATCAGCCTACGGAGCCGGTGAGATATGGCACCTGCTGGACCATCGTTTCAGAACGCCGGTTACGCTCATCAAATCGTCACAACTGGAGAGTGCGGACCTGGACGACTATTCGACGTTTATCATGCCCTCTGGCTCCTACAGTGACGACGTGTGGGCACAGGCTGAGTCGTTTGCTCAGACGGGCGGAACCGTAGTCGTAGTCGGTCGAACAGCTGTTACCGCTAACGAAAGATTGGGTTCCCCTGCCGAAGGTTCACAACCAGTCGAAACGCCTGCTGTACCTGAAAACGCTCAAACGACAGCGGCAACCGAAGCGACGAGCGAGCAATCTTCTGACGAAGAAGCCGTCGATGATCCTACCGCTGCTATTCAACAACCGTTTGCATCAGCGTCTTCCACAGAAGCACTGAAACTGATTTCCGGCGCAATCTTCCGGACTCAGATCGATCCAACTCACCCGTTGATGTTCGGTTTGCCTTCAAGCGATCTTGCTGTTTTCCGCGACCATGCCCGGATGCTCGAACCTTCATCAAGTCCGTATGCCAACCCGGCCATATACGATCGGGGACATCCTCTCCTCGCCGGGTATTGCAGTGACGAAAATGTGGAATCACTTAAGGAAGCTGCAAGCATCGTTGTTGTTCCACACGGGCGCGGTCGTTTTATTCTGATGACGGACAATCCGAACTTCCGCGGCTTCTGGCGTTCGACCAGCCGTGTCTTTATCAACGCTGTACTGTTTGGAGAGTTTGTCGATCCTTAGTCGCTGGTGTCAGTCACCGGCGACTCTGCATATCGACTGCTCAGTCCCCACTCAAAATGGGTAGACAATTCACACAGCCGTGTGAAGATCACGCATTCTCTGCAACCGTTTGCACAAAACGAGCCGCCAAGGTGTCCGCTCTACAGTTCCGTTTGTAACGGATATTGCAGTCGGTCACGTTTCTATTTTTCACCATCGCGCGACGCGGGGAATGTTGCGTTTTGTAACCGTGTTGTTTCGTTGCACACCGGTGTTGAGTTTCCGAATCACAGCTTCAATGGCGGCTGCCCCTTTCTTTTCGAGTTTTGTGCGTATTTACTTGGAACTCCTGCCCCGCCGACCATTTCCCTCCTCCTTTTTCAGCCTCTGGCATCGTGGATGCGTTTGTACTCACTCGACGCACAACAACGACGCCCGAGGAAACACAAATGGCAAGATCGCGAAAGACTCAAGCTACAAGTAACACACTAGCCAATCAGACCGATCATCAAACCGAAGCGGATCTCGAAAACGTTCCTTCGGAACTCGAAAAAGATCCTCACAAGCCTCGCCGCGAAGTCGTTGATGCGACAGATGATCCAGTCCGCATGTATCTCATGCAGATGGGGCAGATTCCTCTCCTCAGCCGTGATGAGGAAATCTCGGCAGCCGTGTCTATCGAAACGGCACGGTTCAAGTTCCGCAACACTATGCTTGCCACCGACTTCATGCTTCGCGGAGCCGTCGAGGCTCTGCAGAAAGTACTCGATGGTGAACTTCGCCTTGATCGTACCATCGAGGTATCGGTAACCAATAAAGCGGAGAAGAACCGTATCATGCGTCGCCTGGTTCCCAACCTGAAGACACTTGATCATCTGCTCAGCCTCAATCGCAGCGACTTCCTTTTCGTTGTTGACTCAAAACAACCACTCCGCCAACGTCGCAAAGTCTGGCGTCAACTTGTCGTCCGCCGCAACAAGTGCGTTCGCCTGGTCGAGGAACTCAACCTGCGTTACAGCCGCCTGCAGCCGATGTTCCAGCAACTCGAAGAAATCAATACTCGCATGCAGTCACTTGTCGAACTGCTGGCTGAAGCACGCGAAACAGGATATGCAGGCATTCGCAGCATCGAAGAGATCCGCGCTGAACTGCATTACCTGATGCTGCAAACCTATGAAACGCCAGCCACTTTGAAGCGTCGCGTATCCAAGACAAACAAACTGCACATGAAGCAGGATGCTGCCAAGCGTGTTCTTTCGGCAGGAAACCTTCGACTGGTCGTCTCGATCGCCAAGAAGTATCGCAACCGTGGGCTGAGCTTCCTTGATCTGATCCAGGAAGGTAACACCGGACTCATGCGAGCGGTTGACAAGTTTGAACACCGCCGCGGATACAAATTCTCGACATACGCGACATGGTGGATTCGTCAGGCAATTACGCGAGCCATCGCCGACCAGAGCCGTACGATCCGGGTTCCCGTTCACATGATCGACACCATGAGCAAAGTTCGCAATGTAATGCGTGAACTCGTTCAGGATCTCGGTCGCGAACCGACGGCAGAGGAAATCGCCCGCCATGCCAACCTGTCGCTGGAAGACACAAGGATCATCATGAAGATGGCTCGCCAGCCGCTCTCGCTGGACCAGCCGGTGGGGGATCACGACGACAGCTACTTTGGTGAGTTCCTCGAAGACCATCGCGACGACGACCCTCTTTACGACACTCATCAGGCGGCACTCAAGTCACGAATCGACGAAGCAATGGAACACCTCAACTACCGCGAGCGTGAAATCCTCAAACTCCGCTACGGTCTCGCTGACGGCTACTCGTACACACTCGAAGAAGTAGGCAAGATCTTCTCGGTAACCCGTGAACGCGTTCGCCAGATCGAATCAAAAGCTGTTCGCAAGCTACAGCAGCCTTACCGCAGCCGTGCTCTTTCAAGCTTCATCGACGGAATTGACCCGGCACAGATGGATTCAGCCATCGAGAACTAGAGAACTAGAGAACTAGAGAACTAGAGAACTAGAGAACTAGTCCGAGGGAACGCCACCCTCAATCTGACAAACGAATACGTTGTGTGTGTCTCCGGAAACGCCCGCAAGCCTCGGCTGGCGGGCGTTTTCTTTGCGCATGTTCAAGGAGTCTTTTTCTTCGCGCATTTTTTCGTTTTGCGCATCTACCGGCCGGCAAACCTCTTCAAGCCGCGGATTTCGCGGTTACCCTGCGGCTTCGTTGGATGACAGCCGCAGATTCGGGTATTCTGTCACTCCCCGCGGTAACTGGAACAAACTCCGGACGGTCATGGAACGAATATGCAAATCAAAGACGTTGTCAATGAAAACGTAATCACCACGCCCCCGGATTCAACGGTCAGCCGTGTCGTTGACCTGATGCTTGAAGAAGATGTCAGCAGTCTCGTGGTCGTCGATCAGAATGATCGCCCGGTTGGAATCGTTACCGAGTCGCCTCTTCTGGTCGCGGTTGTTGATCCACAACTCAGCAATGACCCGATCAGCCTGCACATGCAGCGAAACTTTGTTTCGATCCATCCCGACGAAGTACTGGATCAGGTTGTCGAAAAATTCCTGCTGTACCGCGTCCGCCATTTTCCTGTCGTACAAGACAACAAACTACTCGGAATCGTCACCCGCAGGGATCTGATGCGTGCGATTCTGGGCCAGAGGACAAACTCCTGAATGAACTTCATCTCCGCCGTTCTCGCTTTTTGTTCTTCGCTGCTTCTATTTTCTGTACCGGAACTGCCGGCACAGACGGTGACAGCAGATCCTGCAGCCAGCCGGCCGAACATCGTATTCATCTTCTCAGATGACCATGCGCTCAATTCGATTTCGGCATACGGAGGAAGACTACAGGATGTCGCTCCGACTCCTAACATCGATCGGATTGCCCGCGAAGGCGCTTTGTTTAGAAACTCGTTCTGCGCCAACTCAATCTGCGGCCCGTCACGCGCTTGCATCCTGACCGGCAAACACAGCCACATCAACGGCTTTATGCGCAACGGAAACAACTTTGACTCAGGCCAGTGGACCTTCGTCAAAGACCTTCAGGAATCGGGCTACGCGACTTCTGTTATCGGCAAGTGGCACTTGAAGTCCGATCCCGTCGGCTTCGACTTCTGGGAGATCCTGCCCGGCCAGGGTAGTTACTACAATCCTGACTTTATCCGCATGGATGGGTCTCGGCATCGCGAGACCGGTTACTGCACCGATCTGGTTACTGATAAAGCAATCAACTGGCTCGATTCCCGCGATGATACAAAGCCATTTCTGCTGATGTGCCAGCACAAGGCTCCGCATCGAACATTTTCACCTGCCCTTCGTCACCTGAATGCGTTCGAAGGCACACCGATTCCTGAACCCGATTCACTTTTTGACACCTACGAGAACCGATCGGTGACTTTGCGCGACAATGAGATGTCGCTGGCAAATCACTTCGACTGGATGTACGACCTGAAACTTCGAAAGGAAGAACACGAAGGAATCGAGCTGCCCGGGCCCGATCGCTACGGCAAACCGGAATACAACCGGATGAATGACCAGCAGCGCGAACAGTGGGATGCTCATTTCGGCCCGCTGAATCGTGAATTCCTCGATGCTTTCACTGCTGGCGAACTTTCTGACCGTGAAATTACGCAGTGGAAATACCAGCGGTACATGAACAACTACCTGGGAACGATCAAGGCGGTCGATGAAAGCGTCGGCAGGCTGCTGGAATACCTCGATGAAAACGGACTGGCCGAGAACACGGTCGTCATCTACTCGTCCGATCAGGGATTCTATCTTGGTGAACACGGCTGGTACGACAAACGCTGGATGTTCGAAGAGAGCTTCAAAATGCCCTTCGT
>JBCCFB010000061.1:0-26364 GCA_039029995.1 Planctomycetota bacterium | reverse complement strand
GGTTTATAAGAACCTCTTTGACTGGGCATCGCGAATCGATCAGAAGGTCTACCAGAGCAAGCCAATGCTCTTGCTGGCGGCATCTCCCGGCGGGCGCGGGGCGGCCAACGTCCTCAAGATCGCTGCCGAACTCGCACCTCACTTCGGCATGGATGTACAAGGAACCGTCTCCGTACCGTTATTTCAAGACAACTTTGATTCCGGCGCTGGTGCGCTGACCAACGAGGATTTGGTCACAAAAGTGGATGAAGCTTTGGGGCAGCTGGTGGATGCTCTCAATCCATAAAGAGGATGCTTGCAGTGCCGCGATTAGTCGGCTGGCATAGCGCGGCATTGCCGACTGACGGGCACCGGCATAACAAAAAACTGCATCAGCGTGAGAACAATTCGGCAATCATGTCCGCAGCCAGCTTGACCGGCCTGGAGCTACCCTGCACTCGCGCATTCAGGATTGAGCCATCGATCGCGGCTATTGCAAAGCCGGCAAGTCGCTTTGCTTCCCTTGATTCGAATCCTTCGGAAACCAGCTCTCCGGCAAGCAGCGTTTCGATCTCTTTCACGGCCGAGACACAAGCAGCATGGACACATTTATTCGTCTCACCAATGGTCGCAGCAAGCGCCAGAAACGGCATGCCAAGCGTTCCGTCAGGCCGATCAATCAGCCTGGATATGTGCAGCAGGTGTTTCCTTACTCCCCCGGCCGTACTTTGAGTCTCTTCGATACATTGCCGAATATGAGAAGCTGCACAGGCATGCATCTTCTTGACGGCCGCGGCTACCAACTCCTCTTTACCACCTGGAAAAAAATGGTAGAGAGATCCTTTTTGCGCACCGCACGCCTCCAGAACCATGGACAAAGAGACATCGCCCCCTCCCTGTTCCCGTAACAGCTCGGAAGTGCGGTCAACAAAATGTTCGCTCGTCAGTCGTGGCAAACCCAACTCCCTGCCTGCGCGATGCGGTGAATCAATTTCAATTTTTAAGTTTAACACAGACCAAACTTGAACGACCAATTAAACCAGAGCAAGCCTGCATCTGGAATGAGCCGGTAATACCGTCACGCAGCGGTCCGGGCCAACCCGTCAACCGAATAGCCACCGGCGGTCCGCCAAAGAGTCTCCTCAGCAAAGTTCGCGGAGTCTTTTTAAGCGTCGTCATGTTGCGCAATGCCCGTTTCTTGAAGTGGATCAGTTTGCCGATTCTTTTCCATAGCTTCTTTCTTATTCAAAGGTGACGCTAACAACTTTGAACAGAAATTCATGTGCCCGATTCAACAGTGTCCAGAGGGTCCCGGAACCAACAGCCGTCGTGTTGATAGCGTCTATGCTGACTGGTTGCCGATCGATTGACGGCGCACACCTGATCGCGGATTCGCTTACACGATTCCGTCATCGAAATGAATCGGAAGCTCAGGCTTGAGACCATGTCCAGAACGAAAGGCCTCAGGCGTCCACGAAACTGCCGACCGCTGCCTAGCCATATCGCAGCTCTTCAACTGCATTTTCAACTCGCCTCATGGCAGTGAGATTGAGACGCAGCCAATGAAACGTCTATCGGTGAGGTTGAAGGTCAAACATGATCCTCGCGCCGTTGACGATCATATTGAAACGGCTGCGGCTGTCCCCGTCATCGGTTACATGCATGGCCAGACCTGCGAGGCCGTCATCAACCCATCTTTGAGCCGTTTCTCCATCAACTGAGAAACTGACAAAAGCGGGAGCATTGCCCTGATTCCAGCCTGCGGCGGTCGAGACAGGTTTCAAAGCGCCCAGCAGATTGGGAACGCCTTGTCCGCCGACGTCCAGCCATGGCTCAGACTGACCCGAGCCACTGAACTGCACACGATTGAGAAAGCTCACCGTCCCGTCATCTGCCGGGGTATCGCCCTCGGTAATCGTGCCGGTTCCGGAAATCCAGCCAAGATTCGGCAACGCTATTTCAGACAGGTTGATGACGTCGTGGTCGCTTCCGTGTTGAGAATGTGAAAATCCGGTGTGCACGTAGATCTCAACCGTTGCACCGATCACGGACTGACCTTGCAACGCCGTCATCCCTGAGAATCTATACAACATGATATTGTCACTGCTATCCGTGTTAACTCCGATCAGCGCACCCGAAATTGTGTTTCCACCGTTGTTGTCATCCCGCGCTCCGGTCGGCTCGGTAACCAGCCGGGCGTCGGAATCGGTGAATTCAAATCCGATCTGCTCAGGTAGTTTTTCGCCCGAGTCGGAATTTGTGCGCACGCGAAAACCGGTGGTTTGACTTGGAACATTTACCTCAATGGAGCCTTGCTCGAGAAGAATCTCTTTTGCATCCACAATCTCGAATGCCGAATTGCCTTCGAGGTTCACAACAGCACCGGAATCAAAAGTGATTTCGACGTTACCCGACGTCAATTCAAAATGACCGGGACTCAGCCGGCGACCAAGAACGATCGGCCGCTCCTGATTCCACTCCATTTCGTCACCGTTGGTCACTCGAGCTACATCTATTCTGTCGATGGAAGGATTCATGCCGGAAGGTCCATTGCCTGACAACTGCCGCCCGTCAGGACTTCCAGCTTCTGAAATCATCTCCGACGTTCCTCGATCCGGGCGATTTATCCGGTAGATGAGCAGCCCGAAAACGCCGAAAACGACCAGCCCGAGAACGATCGTTGAAATAACGGGCCAAGGAGCCGATAAGCCGGAAGGAATTACTGAAGGCCATCCGGACCGCAGCGTCCCCGTCGGTTCGTGCTCAGGATCAGACAGGTCCTGCAAGAGATGTTCAACTCGCATTTCAGAAATATATGACCGCCGCGCTTGCGGGTCTTCCTTCAGTCTTTGAACAAGATCCTCGTAATCCTGCTCGCTGATATTTCCGGCGATCAATGAATCAATGAGTTGATCCAACTCAGGCCTGCCTCTTTTTTTTCTCATGTCACAATGCTCGATCTAGCAGTTAAAAGTCCCCGGCCGTTCAGTCGTTTTGCGACCGGCCGGCCAGCAGCTTGCGCTCGATGCACGCACCGAGCGACTTCCGGATTCGAAGAAATGCCTGTTTCAGTCCACCTACTGATCTCCCCGTCAAGCTGCTGATCTTTGAAAGCGGCAGCTGTCTTTGATACTTCAGCTCGACCAGAAGCTGATCCTTTTGTACGAGTTCAGCTATACAGGTGGACAAGAAAACTTTCCGCTGATCCGCCAGACTTTCCTGTTCCTCCTCAATTGTCCGTGCAAGAAGCTGCACCAGTTCGGAGTTGAAACTCAGCCACGATTTCTTCTTGTGTCGCTTGAGATAGCTCAGATACTGGAACCGCGCTATCCTGCGAGCCCACGCAGAGAAATTTGTTCCGAGTTGAAAATCCAGACGCTTCTGAAGCAGAACTCTATTGGTGTCCTGCAGCAGCTCTTCACGAGCAGTCTGATCCGGGCAGATGATGTACAGAAATTCACGGATTTCAGTTTGATGGCGGCTGACCAGATTTCTGTACTCGTTTTCCGCCCGGATTTGTTCCGACACGTCGTTCGAGTTTTTTCTCGTCAGCGACATTTCGTCCATAACCACAACCTCACTCGAGGTGTTACCTCTACCCTAGGGACCAATGGTCCATGTAAACCGGTCCGTATTTGATGAAAACTGCTGACGCTGCACAGGTGAGTTGAACCTTACGCGCGCTTCCATAGAGCCAGGTCCCGGTTCGACAAATCTGGTTACGTCTCCGGTGATCTGCACCGCAACCACTGAATCCGCCGACGGTAAACGGGTGGCGTCGCGGGAATCCACCAGTTCCCATGTATCCGCATCATAGTTGTAAAGTTCGATTGACTGTACAACATTCGTCCTCGCAAAAACCGCGCCCTCCAGCGTCACTTGCATTGATGCAGGGCTGTTGAATGGACAAAATCCCTTCACTTCAAATTCAGTCAGGGACTGAACCGAGTCAATACTTCTACGGACGACAAGGTCCTGATTGTCGCTTGATGACAATTCCAGCTGGCCTCCACCCGCCGGATGCCCCTTCGTGATCAAAACCGCTTCCGGTACGACCTCAGCCGGCTTGCTGGAAGCCGTAACAACTCTCAACTCGTCCAGTGTACCTGCAGTTGATTGAAGGGTTACTGACAAGGTACGTCGGTCATTTGAAATAGTGAAACCGTCATCTGATCCTGAATCGTGAAAATCGAGGCCGCGAAGCTGATCTCCGGAGCCGGCGGTGTCATAAAAATCAGGATTCGAAAAGGCGAGATCATCGCTCGCCTCCAGCAGCGCTTCACCCGCGATGACTCCGACAATCGCGTTGTCGAACGTTACCGATGCAGACGCGCTTGCAGAACTCGTCGGATCAAAATGGAGGAGAAAGCTATCCACCGTCATTCCTTCAGCAATTGACGCTCCCGCAGGAGGATTGTCAAAGTCGTACGTTCCCGGTGATCCGCCGGCATCGACAGTGAGCGCGCTTTGCAGTGTCGCGTGTTGTTTCTCCAGGATCAGAGAGGGAGCCGGACCGGTAGTTTCTCCGACCTCCAGTGATACCGGACTTGATTCAACGACAACGATGTTTTCGAACGCGGAAACGTAATCTTCGTAGTCGAGTTCTGTCGAACGCTGGATATCAACCTGCGATCGCCACGAATTCCATTCGGCTGTCATCTGTGAAGTCAAAGCAGGGAGTGAACCGGAGACATCATTCGTTTCTCTCGGGTCTGCTATCAGATCATAAAGCGCCCAGTTGGCTCCGCTGTCCGTCGAAATGGCTTTGTAGCGGCCATCGCTATCAACAATCGAGCGCAGCCCCTGAAAATCCCACTTCATCGTTCCGGTCCGGGTTGAAGCGTTTCCTCTGAGAACATCCAGAATGCTCTCGCCATCAACAGGACGTTGATCCGGCATAGAGACACCCCAGATATCCATAAGCGTGGGCAGCAGGTCGATCGAGCCAGCCACGCAGTCCGTCGTTGTTCCGGGGGCAACTTCACCCGGCCACACAACGAGGCCGGGGACTCGTACGCCACCTTCGAACAAAAACCTTTTGTTGCCTCTGAGTCCTCCCGTCGCAGAGGAGGCGACATAAGGCACTCCGTTTTCCGGGCCATTGTCGGAAGTGAACACGACTAATGTATCTGAGTCTATACCGAGCGTTTCCAGCTCATCTCGCAACCGCCCCACTTGTGCGTCCATTGCGGTAAGGCATGAATAGTAGCCTCTTTCATTGAGGTCCATGCGGGAGCGCTCTTCCGTTGTATAGAACTGAAAGAGAGTTGGATTGTCGATGGTGTCATAAGGTTTGTGAGGAGTGTGAAACCAGACAGTGGCCAGGAAGGGCCGGTTCTCGTTTACAGAATTCTGAATGAATGGAATCACACGATCCATGATTACTTTCGAATCATCTCCATCGAGTAGCGGATCATTCAGACTCAGAGATTGTTCGTGATCAATCCAGTAGTGAGTGGCCGGCGAAATGTCTGTCGGGTTAAAAGTCTGTGTTTTCGACTCAGTCGCAAATGTAGACAGATACCCGTTGTTCCAGGGCGTCGAATAGATTTGCGGACTGTTCACCCGATCGGTGCCTCCGCGGTTGCTATCGACGGGATGGACCGATTTGTCGAGTGTTCCAAGATGCCATTTCCCGAAATGCCCGGTGTTGTAGCCCAATGAGAGCGCTACTTCGGTAAGGGTCAGCTCTCTGTTCAACATTCGACCTACGTTGGCATGATCGACAAGAGTCCGTCGATAATGCCTGCCCGTGAGAAAGCTACACCTTGTCGGACTGCACACCGGACAGGCTGAGTAGAAACGATTGAACTGCATGCCTGCTTCAGCCATTTCTCTCAGCCGCGGAGTCTTTAATTCCGGATGCCCTGCGTAGACGGCGTCCTCCGGATCGTCCGGGGACGGGCTCAATTGCTGTGGGAACTCGACGTCTCCCCACCCCTGGTCGTCCGTCATGATAAGAATGACGTTGGGATATGTTGATTGCGCAACAGCGAATCCCGCAGCCAGATTCCCGAAAGATAAGAGCATGATGAGGATCGCGACTCTTTTCATATCACATCCAGTTTTCGAAGGTTGAACTTCGGGTATCAAAAAGAGCTCGCGGATTCGATGCGAGCTCATCGGGGGATACCGTCATTGCGGGACCGTGCTAGTCAGAGATAACCCAGATGCACTGGTCGGAATTGGAAGAGAAATTCTGCCGGCGGTTATCCGATGTGAAATTCACCCTCATCGCAATTTCGCCGGTCGAGTCTTCCACGAACCTGGTCAAGTCTCCGGTCAGTTCAACGACGACGACGGAATCAGGTGCCGGAGACCGGACGGCATTACGCTGGTCTATCTGTTCCCAGGCGCCGGCGTCATAGTCGAATGCTTCGATTGTCTGAACGACGTTACTCCGTGCGAAAACGGCTCCTTCAACGACCACGTCGATCGATGAAGGCGTTTGTGTTGGACTGATTCCAGCGCACTCGAACTCCGTTATTGACGATACGTCGAACCCGTTGCGATTAATCCGGTAGTCATCGTTATCGCTCGACCCGATCTCCGACGGTCCGCCGGACACATAGGTTCCGCGCGTCGTTGAAATGGCAAACGGCATTACTTCGAACGGTTCCGAAATAACGTCAAACACGATTCTCGCGCCATCAACCATCATGTTGAAACGGCTGCGACTGTCCCCGTTGTCGGTTGTGCTCATGACGAATCCTGCCAATCCATCATCAACCCATCTTTGCGCTGTCGCTGCATCAATCGAAAAGCTGATGAACGCGGGAGCGCTGCCTTGATTCCATCCGGATGCTGTCGAGACCTGAGTCAATGCGCCGGTCAGATTGGAAACGCTCTGACCGTTTTCATCCAGCCACGGCTCGGTCTGACCTGAGCCGTTGTACTGTATGCGATTCAGAAAACTCACCGACCCGTCATCCGCTGGAGTATCACTACCTGAAATGGTACCTGTACCGGAAACCCACCCCTGATTAGTCAGGGCGATCTCCGCCAGATTGATGACGTCCTGATCGCTACCGTGTTGCGAGTGTGAAAATCCCGTGTGAACATCGATCTCCAAAGTTGCGCTGACCACCGTCTGTCCCTGGAGTGCGGTCAGATCTGAAAACTCATAGAGCATGAAATTATCGACGCTACCGGTGTTAACTCCGATCAAGGCGCCCGTAATGGTGTTTCCGCCGTTGTTGTCATCCCTCGCGCCCGAAGGTTCAGTAACCAGGCGCGCGTCGGAATCGGTGGATACGATCGTCTGAGCGATGGTTACATCGATCGCGAAAAAGGTTGCGAGCAGAATAAATGCTAGTTGTGTTGTTCTGGTCATGAGTTCCTCGGTCTTTTTGAATTGCAATTGGTAACGCGAACCCGTTCGAAGTACGAGAACTTGATCGCAGCAAAATCAGCTGTCGCGAGACTATCCACGACGACGCCGCAGCAAAGCGAAGGCTGAAAGCATCCCCAGAGTCCCGAGGCTTGCCGGTTCCGGAACCACGTGAAAAGTAATCGCGGCGCCCAACTGACCTGAGTTGTGCGTCCGCATATTGAACCGGCTCATGCCATCTCCATCATCCGTGGCGCTCAGTGCCAGTCCTCCGAGACCGTTGTCCACCCAGCCCTGGGCGGTCGCCGCATCGATGCTGAAAAGCATGGAAACCGGCGCTGAACCTGAGTTCCAGCCATTGGTTGAATCCAGAGTGGTCAATGATCCAAGCAGATTTGATACTCCGGTTCCACTTGCATTCATCCACGGCATCGTTGTTCCGGACGTGTCAAATTGAATGCGATTCAAAAAGCTGACGGACCCGTCATCCGCTTGATTGTCCGTTCCGGTAATGACACCGGATCCCTGCGACCAGCCGAGATTCGATAGAGCAATTTCGCTCAATGTAATCACGTCTCCGGGACCGCCGTGCTGGCTATGAGAAAACCCGGTGGCGACAAAGATCTCAACGGTTGCACCCGAAACCGTTTCGCCTGCAGCGGAACTCAAGTCCGAGAAGTCGTAGATCATGAAATTGTCGACGCCGCCTGCATTGACGCCGATAAGCGCGCCCGTTGTTGTGTTGCCACCGTTGTTGTCATCGCGTGCTCCCGAAGTTTCAGAAACAATGCGCGCATCGCCAAGTGTATTTACCGTGACGTCACCGACCGCCATGGAACCGGTCACCAATGCCGTTATCAGTGCGAACATACAAGTCAGATTTTTCATCTATGTCTCCAGTTGATTTTCCAGTTGTCACGCAGGTCGGCAGTGGCGGGCCATGCCGTCGCGCAAAGAGACCTGCATGATGAACAAATAGCCCCCGCCGCCGGCAGGTTAGGCGCATTCCACACAGAATCGAAAGAAAAAAACAACTCGAAACAAATCGTTAAAAGCAACTGAATTCTGGTTGGTTGTCACTCTTGCTCTGGATAAGATGCCGCCCAATCCGATGGTCAATTCTGATATTTCGAGGTGCCGGAAAATGAATCTGTTTCGAATCGAATCGCGCCGTTGTCAGCCTGCAAAGATGACAGACAAACGATATGGATTTACTCTCGTTGAGCTTCTCGTAGTTATTGCGATTATCGGGATCCTGATCGGAATGCTGCTGCCTGCAGTTCAACAGGTTCGTGAAGCTGCGAGGCGTACAAACTGCCTTAACAACTTGAAGCAGTTGAGTCTTGCCTGCCTGAACTTCGAGAGTGCTCACGGTCATTTTCCAAGCGGTGCACAGGGCGATGTCGATCAAAACATCATTGAATGGGATACCGGCTGGATCGGCTTTGCATTACCTCATATGGAGCAGGTCAACATGGCGGACAACCTTGACTACTCGGAGAGTTTTCACCCAGATCGCAGTGCAAACAATGACCAGTGGCTCTGGGGATGGCTGCCTTCGTATATGGTCTGCGCGTCAAGCAGCATGCCGACGGACAACATGAACTATCCCAACCCGACGAACAGCCCTTTTCTATTCCCCAACAACCTGCGCGGTACTGGTCACTATGTCGGAATCGCGGGCGCCTACTACGACGGTCTCGAGCTTGAATCCAATGATGTCGTGCACCTGAGTTTTCAAAACTCGGGCTACAACTCCAGCAACGGCGTCCTGTTTGCAAACTCGGAAGTGAGCTTCGGGGACATCAAAGACGGCACGACCAATGTTCTGCTTATCGGGGAGCAAAGCGAATACATCAATGATGGAACCGGCGAACCGGCTGATTTCCGTAGCTGCCTGAAGTTCGGATCGTTTCTCGGTGCCAATCGCGCAGACATTCCGCAAGGAAATTCGAGCTGGACCGACATCGCCAATGCCAGATCCTATAACGTCACGACAATCCGCTACGGATTCAATCAGGATTTTGCACCCGGCATGACAGATCGGGGCGGCCCTAATAATCCCATGACCTCGGCCCATCCCGGAACTGGTGGAGTCTGCTATTGCGATGGAAGCACACATTCGATGCGGACAACCACTTCGGTCGAGACCCTGATTCTTATGTCGATGCGTAAAGACGGGCAGCTAATCGAGGAGTGATTTTGTACAACACTAGCTCAGCATATATTTCGATTGTTGTTTTCTCATTGCTCGTATCCGGATGCAGCATCGACGGAACAGGTGCGTCGATTTCCGGAACGGTCGAGACTGACGGAGTTGCGTTGCCATCCGGGACCATCGTATTCTCCTCGGACACATGCACCTGCTCGGGGCGTATAGAAGAGGGCGAATACGTGATCTTCTTCCAGGGCGACCAGTCCGTTCCGATTGAAGATTACACCGTAACAGTCTTCCCTCCCGATTACGAATTCAGGTTTGACCCCTCGACGAATTCCGAAGAGCCTGTACTGGATACTTTTGAGCCGGCTTTGTATCCGGAAAGGTATCAAAGTGGCAGGACGTCTGGTTTAACCTTCACTCCTGTCGCCGGGAAAAATGTATTCGCAGTAAAACTTGAAAGCGGTGATACAAGGTAGCGTCTCAACATCAACGCACCGGTCGGATCTCGCATCCTGCTTCATCATAATTGCTGCACGGTATCATGATTGCTGCACGGTTTGATCAGCTATCCCATACGCGTATATGCTCCGCCTATGTACGTAGTGCGGCGATGACAAGTTCACGAACTCATCAATCACAATCTCGTCAATGTTGAGCAGTTCAAGCAGTGTCCATTCCACAAATCAATCTGGACAGTATTCAACTCGGTAATCTTTATCGCTTATACGCCGGCCTTTCCATCTTCACTTGTAACAGCATTGCCTCGCAAACCGCCGTGCTTGCGGGTGTTGACTGAAAAATTCCGGAAAGCGATAATTACGCGTATCCGCAGGGGTGCCCTTTCCGGGCTGAGAGTTTCGAGGCGAATGACCCGAAACAACCCTTCGAACCTGACACGGGTCATGCCGGCGAAGGGAGCGAGACGGCAACGTACTTTTTCTTTCGGAATCAGCCGTCCACTCTTCTCCGAGTCTTTCCCCGATTGTGATCTAAAGGGAAGAATATGAATTCGCCAGAACTGCCGGTTTTGAATCGTTTGAAGAACGCCAATCAACGTGGTGATTTTCCCGGTCAGTTTACCGAGGAAGCGGACAACTCTGAAGAAATCCGGGCGATTGAAGAAGACCCGACACTCTTCCCGAATTCTTCCCGCATCTACGTCGAAGGGGAGATTCACGAAGGATTGAAAGTGCCGATGCGCGAGATCCGCGTTTCTGACACGGAGCACCCCACCGGCGAAATCGAGAAAAATGACCCCGTACGAGTCTATGACTGCTCAGGGCCGTGGGGTGATCCTGAGTTTGATGGCGATGTGACTCAAGGGTTGCCCGCTCTTCGGAGTGAATGGATCCTGGCTCGAGGCGATGTCGAAGAGTACACCGGCCGCGAGATCAGACCGGAAGACAACGGTTACCTCTCGGAAGAACATTCTGAAAAATATAACGAGCTGAAGAAGGTTAAGAACCGGCTCAAGGAATACCCCGGACTGAAGCGCAAACCGTTGCGAGCTAAAGACAGCGCCGAAAACGGAAGCGACTGGCATCCCGTCACGCAGAAATGGTATGCTGATCAGGGGATCATTACGCCGGAGATGGAATACGTCGCCATTCGTGAAAACCTCGGTCGCAAAGAGGAGTTCAAAACGATTGCCGACAAGTATCCGAATCTGCGGGACCTGCCGCCCGAAGCTTCTGAACGTATCCGGCAACTATGCACGACGCCCGACGGCTACGAAATGCCGCGGCCTTCTGAGATCGATCCGAACTCGCAGGTACCGCGCAATCGCATCAATCATCAGCATCCCGGTCAATCATGGGGAGCGATGACTCCGGCTTTCATAACTGCGGAGTACGTACGTTCGGAAGTCGCCCGCGGTCGTGCGATCATACCAGCCAACGTCAACCATCCCGAGAGTGAGCCGATGATCATCGGCCGGAACTTTCTGGTGAAGATCAACGCCAACATCGGTAACTCCGCAGTCACGTCGACCATCGACGAAGAAGTCGAGAAGATGCGGTGGGCAACCAAGTGGGGCGCTGACACTGTCATGGATCTTTCAACCGGGAAGAATATCCATGCGACGCGCGAATGGATTATCCGCAACAGCCCCGTTCCCATCGGAACCGTCCCGATCTACCAGGCTCTGGAGAAAACCGGCGGAAGAATTGAAGACCTGACCTGGGAGCTCTTCCGCGACACATTGATAGAACAGGCAGAGCAGGGCGTCGATTACTTCACGATTCACGCAGGAGTGCTTAAAGCATTTATTCCGCACACGGCCAAGCGGATGACGGGGATTGTTTCGCGTGGAGGATCGATCCTCGCGAAGTGGTGTATCCATCACGACAGAGAGAACTTTCTATATGAGCACTGGGATGAGATCTGCGATATCTGCGCTGCCTATGATGTGAGCTTCTCGATCGGTGATGGTTTACGTCCTGGCTCGATTGCCGATGCAAACGACTACGCTCAACTGGCTGAACTTGAGGTTCAAGGCGAGCTTACCAAACGCGCATGGGCCAAAGGCTGCCAGGTGATGAATGAAGGACCGGGGCATGTTCCGATGCACCTGATTCAGGAGAATATGCAAAAGCAGATCGAATGGTGCCACGAAGCGCCCTTCTATACACTTGGTCCATTAACGACGGATATCGCTCCGGGCTACGACCACTTCACCTCTGGAATCGGAGCCGCGCAGATCGGCTGGTACGGCTGCGCGATGCTTTGCTACGTTACTCCGAAAGAACACCTCGGGCTTCCTGATCGGAACGATGTTCGTGAAGGTGTTGTGACCTACAAGATTGCAGCCCATGCAGCCGACCTTGCGAAAGGACATCCCGCGGCTCAGATCCGTGACAACGCGTTATCCAAGGCACGTTTCGAGTTCCGCTGGCGTGATCAGTTCGCACTCGGGCTCGACCCCGCCCGGGCAATTGAATATCACGACGAAACTCTGCCCGCCGAAGGCGCTAAGACTGCTCACTTCTGCTCAATGTGCGGCCCGACGTTCTGCTCGATGAAGATCACCGGCGACGTTCGGAAATATGCTGAAGAACAAGGCGTGGTGCAGAACGACTCTGAAAACCAGAGAACAAGCGAATCCGGACAATAGATCCACCGCGTCTGATAGTACGATCCCGATTGCACGGCATTCACTTCGTTTATTGCTAAAACGCGTTCCGGTTCAGTTATGCCCTGTTCCTCCTTCCCGACCTCAAGACTACTGTAACACTACGGTTTCAAAGCAACGACAGGTTTACAGCGAACGCTGCGCGGCCAGTCTCAGGGTAAGTCGATATCTGCGCGTCAAACATCAATCGGGCAGTACGACTCCTCAGACACCGTCGTTCTAAAGTCACCGTCCAACCCATTTTGATAATCAACCTCCGTTGGTCAGCGGGATTGTGCCCCCACGTTCCTCACTAGATATACCTTCTGCAATAAATTTCAGGTTGCACCATGTCAAACGAAAACGGTTCCTCAATTCTACCGGTGCTCGTCACAATGCCGGTCACAGCTGTTGCAAAACCGATTCCGGTGACTGTCCTTTCCGGGTTCCTCGGAGCTGGCAAGACCACCTTGATGAACCACATCCTCAACAATCGTGAGGGTTTGAAGGTCGCGATGATTGTCAACGACATGAGTGAGATCAACGTTGACGCGCAGCTCGTCAGTGGTGGTCAGGCAGCACTTAACCGCTCCGAAGAGAAGATGATCAACCTGTCCAATGGCTGCATCTGTTGCACTTTGCGCGAGGACCTGCTGACCGAAATCGGCCGACTGGCGATGGAAGGCAGATTTGACTATCTGCTGGTCGAGTCGACAGGAATATCAGAGCCGCTACCGGTGGCTCAGACATTTATGTATGAGGACGAGGATGGCCGGACCCTCAGCAATGTTGCGCGACTGGATACAATGGTGACCGTTGTGGACGGCCTCAATTTCATTCAAGACTTCAACAGCCTCGATGATCTTCGAGATCGCAATCTCGGTTCCGGTGAGGATGACCGTGACGTGGGGCAGCTGTTAGTCAATCAGATAGAGTTCGCCAACGTAATTATCGTCAACAAAGTTGACTTGCTTTCGGATGAGCAGCTCGGCACTCTTCGAGGCATGATCGCCAGCCTGAACCCGAATGCGCGGTTGATTGAGACCTCGTTCAGTAAGGTTGATCTCAAGGAAATTCTTAACACCGGATCCTTCACTGAAGAATGGGCGGAAACGATGCCTGACTGGCTGGAGGGATCAGCAGGCACATGGGGCGTTGACGCGGAAAAATATGGATTCGAATCGTTTGCATTCGAATCACGCAGACCGTTTCATCCCGCTCGATTTGACGCCTTCATTAATGGAGGAGGTTTTGAAGGGGTTATTCGTTCCAAAGGACACGTCTGGCTGGCGACAAGAATGGAATTTGCGGGATTGTGGCAGCAAGCGGGGAACACTGGAAGTCTCGAATGTGCCGGCGTCTGGTGGAGTACCATCCCAGAGGAGGAACTTCTCGATGACCTCGAATTTCTAAATGAAGTGTCGCGGATTTCAGTACCGCCCTACGGAGATAGGCGACAGGAGCTGGTTGTCATCGGCCACCAGCTAGACGAGCAGACTTTTCGCTCGAAGCTGGAGCAATGTCTGTTGTCCGAACATGAGTTTGAAGCGGGCCCGGATGCATGGGCTGAATTCGAGGATCCCTTCCCCGAGTGGTCCTTTGAAGAGCATGACGACCACCATCACCACCATTGATCCGGTCGGGCCCGCATCAATTCCCGGAATCCGGAAGCGCGGGCTCTGCCACCCTGAACAGACGCGATCTACCGCCAATTGAGGTATTGTTCGGGGCAATTTGCCTCATTTTCCTGGCACTTTCCCGCAAATTGCTGCATGCTGTCGAATAATTCGGTACGAAATCAGGTTCTGGCTGATTCCAGGTGGATTTGCCTTGACTCCGTACCATAGTACGGAACGTAGAATGAAGCGTATGGATAAGACCATCAAAGAACCGATGACAATCGGCAAACTGGCCGATGCCGCGGGAGTTGGTGTGGAAACCGTTCGCTTCTATCAGCGGAAAGGACTACTTCAAACTCCCGATCGCACCGTCGGCTATCGAACGTACACCGAATCAGATGTGCGGACGATCAAGTTTGTCAAAAGGGTTCAGGAACTCGGCTTCTCACTGAAAGAGGCCCAGGAACTTCTGGATCTGGCATCGTGTTCTGCCGAAACCCGACCTGTCCTGGTCAAAACTTGTGATGACAAGATCAGTCAGATCGAGCAGAAAATCAGCGATCTCAACCGGATGTTGGACTTGCTTCGAAAATTTTCCCGAATCTGTGGAAACGAAGCTTCGAAAGACTCCGCGTGCAGCCTGCTGGACTGTTTTGCTAATGACTGGGAATGTTGCAAAAGCGAAAAGGAGAAATGAAATGAGTGATACGTGTAAGTGCTGTGAGGCAGGCAAATGTGAATGCAAGACAACGGCTTGCGACTGTTGCTGTGGGACTGACGCATGTCGTTGTGACGAGTCATGCGTTTGTGCTGATTGCTGTGTCGACTGTTGCGGCAAGTCTGACGATTGACGATTCCTGATGAGGCATCAATCCACCGATGCAAAACCAGCCGTGTCCTGAGGAAAATCCGGACGCGGCCTTTTTATTGGACATATCTTCCACCGTTCGCTACTTCCTGGCGTCTCTTACCTCGTGGCGTCTTTCTTCGTGGCGTCTTTTGGAGCGGCAATGGAGTCAAAGAGTTCGCGGCAGAAGCCTTGGTCGCCTTCCGCGCAACTACGAAAGCGCGAGACGTCGTAGATTCCGGCGACCTGAAAGATCTGCTTCTTCGATTGGCCGCTCAATTCGTCCATGAACCGAAAACGGAACTGGCTATCTGGAAATGAAGTATCTTTCGTGCTCCACAGGCTTTAGAATGCCGACGAACGGCGAAATCCTGTAACTAATTGAACGACCACCAGAGACAATCATCGGCGATCGAGCAACCTGATTCAGTCAGGTTTTCCGGAACCGGATGTGGTTCGCAAACACACCTTTTGCGCGGGTTTTGTCTTGTTAACTTCCACGGCATTTTCTCACCAGAATTCCCACCAACGTGCTACGAGAGGAAAGATGAAAAAACTTGTTTCACTAGCCATATTGGCTTTTGCGGTGTTTACAACGAATCCTTGTACCGCCGATTCCGTTTTCTTCGGCGACAGCCTGTCCGACAGCGGAAACCTGTTTAACCTGACAGGCAATCCGCCGCCTCCGTACTTCAACGGACGGTTGTCCAACGGGCCTACATGGGCAGAGATTTATGCGGCTCAGGTCGGAGATGCAGCTGTTGCATCGACAAGTGGTGGAACAAACTATGCGTTCGCCGGAGCAAGAACAGGTCCTACCTCACCACCATTTAATCTCGTAGACCAGGTGGACTCGTTCGTTGCAGGATCAACGGCAACTCCCGACGATACCTTTTTCATCTGGGCAGGCAGCAACGACGTTTTTGATGCTGCCGGAGCCGGTGATCCCGCAGCTGTGATCGCAGCTGCGATTGCAAACATATCGAGTTCGATACAGACCCTTCACGCCAACGGAGCCGAAGACCTCCTCGTTCTCAATGCAGCGCCACAGGGAGAGACGCCATTTTATCGTGCCCTCGGCGCACCAACCGTCGCTTTCCTCAACTCGCTGTCACAAGCCTTCAACGCAAGCCTTGCAGCTGAGGTTCAATCCCTGGAACTCTCACTCGGTATTCAGATTCAGGAAATCGATATGTATGCGTTTTTCCTGGACGTGCAGGCCGACCCGTCAGCTTATGGATTGATCAACGTCGTTGATTCCGTCACTCCTTTTGATCCGGGTTCCGCACTGTCCACGGGCGGCCCCACCGGCAACCCGGCAGAATATCTTTTCTGGGACGGAATTCACCCGACCGCCGCAGGACACCAACTGGTTGCTGACCATGTCTATGCACAACGTATTCCAGAGCCCGCATCGCTGACATTGCTCGTAGCCTTTGGAACGATAGCTTTCAGCCGCCGCAGGAAGTCAGCCTAACGTGGCACAGCCTAAGCAGATCAGTCAAAAGCCCGCCCTCTACGGGAGCGGGCTTTTTTTGACGTGTTCTTACTCTGTTTGTGAAAGGAGATGCAATCCAGCCGGTGATTGAACAATCACGTCCAGTTTTCCATCCTGATCAAAATCTGCAGCGTTAAGCGAAATCACAGGCTGCTGTGGATCCGGACTGAAAATTTCTCGAGCTACATCAAACTCAGGAGCTCCGGTCGAGGAAGTGTTCTTCATCCAGTAAACAGCGCTTTGAGAATGCTCCATCCGTTGAAGGCCGGTGTCCTGATCAACGACGACACGAACCGCTCGCTCGGAAAAAATCAGATCGAAGTTTCCATCTGAATCAACATCTCCAAAAGCAAATTCAGCAAAAATACGCCAGCGCTGTGAACTCAAGCCGTCCCAGTGTTCTTCGATTCCGTTGCCAAATTCGACAGGCTCGAGGTTTACAACCAGGTCGGCTCCACCTTGCGGCGTAAACATCTGTGGCGGTGAAGTTGTGACATGCCGTTGATTCAACCCGTTTTCAATTTCATCCTGACGGGAACTCGATCCGTACTTGATGAACAGTCTCGGGCAGTAGCCCATCGGCCCCGTTCGCGGCCGGGTCCTGTCCGCTACCAGCAATGCGACAACAAGGTCCTCGATTCCATCGCGATTCCAGTCGATGAGAAACGGCCGTGCCTCAGCCTTTGGTACGAGGGCAAAGCGTGACTGGTCGATCGCGATCTGCAGATCTCGGCGGTTGGTAATCCGGTTTTCTGAATCCAATTCATACCAATGCATCCAACTGGCCGCACAGCAGTTTGATCCCGTAACAACATCAGTCGTTTCATCACCATTGAAGTCCCCGAACTGGGGAGCAAAAAAACTGCCCCGTCATCCGGGCGGCACAATTAGATTTCCGGCCGAAATCGGGACCTGCAGTTCCGGTGTATCAGCCAGTACAGTACTTGCATCGTTGGATTCATTGAAATGGATGGAAACCTGATAGTGGTCAGGGAAAGCCGCACTAGTGCGGAAGCTCGCATTCGGGTCCGCACTTACAGTGCCGCTACCCGCGTCGAAACGGTGAGCATTCGACCCGAGCACCAGATCGGGCAGGTTGTCACCATTGAGGTCGCGAAGACCGATGCCGTTTCGTACATTCGAGTTCAACAATTTGCTGACGACTTCGAATCTGATATCCGGCGCGGTGTCATTCGCGCCGTCTTGAGCGCTGGCTTCGCCCGCCAGTAACACGGCGAACAAGGCCAACAGCGATAGAGCTAAAAAGTATCTGATGTTCATATTGAAACTTGGGAGTTTTTTGCCGACAGATATTGGGTCTGAAGCCCGAATATCTTAGTGACGGATCTGATGAATGCCCAGTGCCGAACGGCTGACGACATCGGGGCAAGTGCAATTTCGGCCTAAGGCCTCTGCATCGCCTCTGGTTTCTACGCCGTCTGATTTTCAAAGGCATCAGAAATTCTAATACCGTGCCTCTGATACCGTGCCTTTGTCGGCAACTTTCAGGTGCAGGCGTGCGCAATATCCATCGGCCGGAGAAGGCTCGATCTTAAAGATTGAATATGAGACTGTTTCAACCGGTCCCATGCCGTCCGGCAGGAAACAACAGTTTCCAGGCATCGGGTAAACGATAGCCGCCCTACCGGTTACTTGTCCCGAGGCACGCTGAATGGCTTGTTTACGACCGGTTTTTTCACCAGCCCCATACGAATTGCCTTCGTGCTCACCCAGATCCGTCTCACTTCGCCGTTAACCACTGCTCTGACTCTGTGCAGATTCGGCTTGAATTTGCGGCGCGTAATGCCCGTTATTTTTGTTCCGACGCCGCCAAGTCGCTTTGCTTTACCGCGGGTTGTAACGCTATTGCCCATGCTCGCTTTTTTGCCGAGATAAAAGCACTCTTTAGCCATCTTAAGAACTCCAGCGATGCAAATAATCTGTATCAGTTGGCCTGGAAGCCGAGATTCGGCCTGAACGACCGGTCACTACATGCAACTCTATTGCATTTGCAAAGCAAATGCAACTGCAAAATGCCGGATCGTTCGGTGGATTCTCACCCTGACAAGCTGACACTACCGCGACGATCCAACCCGGCAAATATCATCAGTCACCCATGTACGTCTCAAAGCCATCGGCGGGCCTGACGAAATACTGCTGCTCGAGTGCTCGAATGGTATCCGGTTCAGTAAAGACGAAAACCGCATAGTCATAATTCTCCATATTGTCCTCGAACAAAAAGAAACGCTTTCTCGTGGAGAGTGAATGACGGGAAATTGTGAGGTTCATGATGTCTGCCAGAAGTTTCGCGTCCGGAGCGGGCATCTCCATTTCGTAGATTCTTCCTCCAAGCCGGAAATGGATCGACTGGTTCGGAATACCAGCGCCGAAATTGCCCCTGTTGTTGACAGGCTCATAAAGGCCGAACCCCTCGAAGTCGGGAAACTCTTCGCCGCAAACGGTCGCCAGCTCCAGAACCACATCTGCAAACATTTCGGTCTTCTGCAGATATGTTTTGGGAATCAGCACACCACGATCTGTGGCCGAAAGAGACAAATGAATGAAGTTTTTCGGATCGCCGGCACCGAGTTCATTGCGGTAATTGAATACGTGCCGTCTCAAATCAGCAACGGTAAGCTGAGACTCGCATAGATCCGACTGATTCAGCCAGTTGACGAGGCTATCCACCGACTGGCCGGTCGTAAGCCAGCGATGCTGTATCGGCCCGTCCATGATCTCCGGCCATTCGATCTGTCCATCCTCATTCCATTTCGTTGTCCCTGCATGTGGCGGCAGGTTCTCCCAGACATCTTTGCGTGTTGGATCTATTCGAAGTATTGCACTGGCCACCATGAAATATCGAGCATTGCCCTCCTGAGCCGGCAATGACTCCTCGAGCATCGAAACAACTTGTGCATTGCAGGTGTTCTTCAGGCAGCCACCGGCCAGAATACGCGCAAAGGCGACGTCGCCTGCTTCTACGACCCGTTTTTCGACGACTTCATCAATGAGTTCCTGTCGATCCGATAGAAGCATCAGAAGATCAGAGAGCATAGATTTTAAAAAAGGATTTTCCGGTTCAGCTGAGATGCCCTCAATCGCATAACGGACTAGTTTTCCAACCTCTTCATTTCCCAGCTCTTTTCCAGAGACGTCTTTCAAAGTTTCGCAAAGAAAACGTACGTTCTCGTCTTCACTGGATTCTGCATAGCGCGCCAATCGCTTCAGCCGGATAATTGCAGCATGCGTTCTTCGCCCGAGATGATCAAGAACCTCATCTGCGCGGACTGGAGCCTGATTGCGATTCAAAGATTCTATTCGAGCATAGCGATCTTCGAGTTCGTCGATGAACTCGTCATCCAGTCGATCTTCATAGCCCATGAATGCCGGCAGGCTTTCAATGAACTCGTCGTCGGGAAGGATTGAATCGGTTTCGAGGTTACGGATGAACCGTTCACAGATGTAGGCAAACCCGCGCTCATCATCAAACCTGTCAAGAATCTGAGCTGCGTCGATTGCATCTCTGAACTCGCATTCGTCACTTAGAAATTCAATCAGGTTTTCGATTGCCTCTTCCCTGGTTTGTTGTAACAGAGGCCAATCCTGTTCCCGTTTGAACAGGCCGGGAGCAGAATAGATCGCGTTCAGTCGATCCGTGCTGGAAACACGAAGAGCCCTTCGATCGAAATAGCGGGTCTGATTTCTTTCACTGGCCAGCCCTTTTTTCTCCACGAATTCGGCTGCAATTGCACTGTTGACCGTTTCGAGGAGGTCAGGTGGCTCCTCAATTGCCTGAGCGCGATTTGGGTAAGGTTCAAACTCGCGCTCGACCGGAATACTCCGCACTACGTTGGATTCGTAATACCTGACTACGAAGAAAATGGTAATGCCAAGCAAAGCAATAACGAATAAGAACAGGCGAAGACTGAATTTCATCTATCTCACTTTCCACCGGGGAGTACCAATTCACAGTCTTTGATGCGTCAAAGCATCATTCGTTCCGCGCCGTCATAAAACCGCGCTTTGAATTTCAACGCGTGGGGTTCAAGGGCAGGCGCCGGGTACGTCAGTCTGGACATGATGACCAGGGACGACGCAATGGCCCGAGCCCGTTTTCGGAACTTTCGCCGCGAAGGTGGTGAATACATTCCCCGAACCGAACCCTATGAGCATGAACTGTAAATCTATCCGATGGGCCGCAGCAATAATCGACCCTGATCAATAGCGCAGCATGATTCCGGCGCAACCGTCGCACAAGACACCGCCTTTTGCGTCCGCCGGTTGTTTGGCCACGTCATTCACTGACGCATCTTTGCTTTCCACACGCGCCGGCATTCGACGCAACCACGCGCGCAACACCATGTTGTTTCTGCACATCGGGCTGTTCGACAACGATTCGAAAGGTAACGGGTCGTACCCGTGCAGAAACCACTTTCCGTTGCGCGCAGTTTGTCCGTGGAATGTGACACACATTTTCATTTTGTCTGATTAGCAGGATGCTTCTGCTAAATCATAAACAATCAGTGCACTATCCGGCCTTTCGGTACATCATTGTTCGCAACCAAGGTGTGGACTGGCTGAACGCCAGAGGCCACTGGAACTGTTAACGATGCATGTCGAGGAATACCATGAAGAGACTACTATTGTGCTGTCTGATTGTGTTTGCGATTGGCTGCCGGAAAGAAGCGGAAACTCCGACTGCTTCAGTCGAAGATCCGGACACGGTCGCAATTCGTAACGAAGCTACTGATACCGGTGACAAGCTGGACCAATCGCATTTTGCTTCCGAGCTCCCGTCTTCGCTTACTTCGCCAGTTCAACCTCAGGAGGGTGATCCTCCACCTTGCGAGGACGATCCCGGGTTCGACTCGAATTCACCGGACCTGCTTGGAATCGGGATTCGAATGGATCCTGAGCGGATGTCTATTGATACCAGAGTTGATGAACCGTTCGTGAGTGAACCGATCAACCAGCGACCGGTCACTTGCAACTCCACAGCAAATGACCTTTTCCCTCTACCTGAGCAGGTCCTGTTTCGCGGTGTGGATTACGTTTCCTCTTTCGACCGGGTGAATCGTCCGGATACGGATATCGCTGTCGGTCCACGTCATATCGTCCACGTGACGAACCGACAGATCGCATTTCTCAATCGAATACCTGATGCCGAAGGCGATCGCCTGTTCTTTCAGCAGAACTTGAAAGACTTCCTGCCTCAGACGGAGCCCCCTTCAGGCGCCAACAGTTCCGGCGGCGTCATCAACGACCCTAGAGTCATTTACGACCATCATTCAGGCCGGTTTGTCATAACGTGCATCGAAGTCGGCCAGCCACCGGGACCGAGGCGGGTGGACTTCCATCTGCATGTGGCCGTCTCCGAAACGGCAGATCCGCACGGAGTCTGGCACCAGATCCGTTTTGACAACACGTACGCCGTTGCCAACGAAGCCTCCCATCTTGGCGATCAACCGGAACTTGGCTTCGACGAAAACGGTTGGTACTTAAGCATTCTTGTTGCGGGCTTCGGTTGCGAAAAACTTGGCATCGAGGGTTTTTACGGAACCGCGTTCTATGCCATTGAGAAGGCTGACTTTCTCGACCCCGCTGATACAAGTGTGAGAGTCAATCAGATAGTCCGGCCTGGAATCGTCAATGCGAGGGTGGCGCAATCGTTCGGCTCGAATGCCGCTCCTTTCGCCGTTGGGCTGAGGCCGGACGAAGCCGATTCGACATTGCTGGAAGACAAGGTCACCGTTCTCGCTTTTGAGAATCCGTTTTCTGAAACCCCCGGGGATCCCGTCAACGGCTTCAAACTCATCGAATCGGATCTGGGAAGTATCGAACTGGTTGATGCATACGAACTGAGGATGGACGACGTACCTAACGGTACCGGGGCATTTTCGATTCAGGCCGGAGGAGTTCAGGTCAACCAGGTGCAACGAGTGGTGTTCAGGGATGGCAGTCTGTGGGCCTGCTACGTGATCAACAGCGATGAAGATCGGGCCGCCGTACGGTGGTATGAGTTTGACGTTGGAAACTGGCCGACCAGCGGCCCTGAACCTTCGGTGATTCAAACTGGCGATATTGCTCCTGCTCAGGCTCATGCAACTTTCCCGTCATTGGCCGTCAATGCTGAGGGAGACACGGGCTTTGTCTACGCACAGTCGAGCGACACTCCTGAAACTGGCCGGTTTGCCGTTAAGATCGGTGGGAGACTTGAGTCAACTGATCCTGGAACGCTCGATCCCTTCTTTGCTGAACAAATGGACATTTCAACGATCGATTTCTTTGTTCAGCCGGGCGACTATTTTGATATCGTTTCTGACCCTGTGGACGATGAAAAATTCTGGTTCACCGGCAACGTCTACGTTGAATGTCTGCCGGGCGAACCAGTCGCATGGGAAACCGTAATCGGTACGTTCGAGATTTTCCTCCTCGGTGACGTCAACTGCGACGGTGAAGTAAACCTGCTTGATGTTCAGCCATTCGTCGACATACTCACCGGTCAGGCACCTTACACGCAAAAGGCAGACTTTGATAAAGATGGAGCGGTGACGCTTCTGGACGTCCAGCCCTTCGTTGACCTGGTTAGTGGCAACTAGTTGACATGCGATTCTCGATTGCAGAAATCAACGCGGACAGCTCATCAAGGCTCGCCGGTACTCCGGCGGGCCTTCAGCAGTACGTCACTTGTGGGCGTTGACCTGATTTCGAACTGGCACCATTTTTCATCTATTGATTTTCATCTATTGATTAAGTGCAGTGAATGGAAATGTCCAGATAAGCGAAAAGTTCCACCTTTAACGAATGAGATAGTCGGCCATATGGAGTGATTTTGGGTAGCTCAATACAAAATCAGATAATTACTTCAACCATCTGTCGATAGGACTAACGACCCGAAGCAGCAGGTGGAGTTCGCCGCGATGAAAGCCCGAATCTTTCTGATAATTTGCCTTGTTGCTGTAAATGCTGCAAGCATTAGTACTGCCAGTTCTCCGTCGTATTTTGACGTTCCGGAGTATGGTACGGATTCTGATTTCAAGCTTGTCAGCTTTCTTGATGCCTCTGAAGTCGATTGTGACTGCTTGAGCCCGTTACGAATGAATGATCCGGCAGGATTGTTTGCCGACTCCGATCCTTTCCCTTGCGACGTGCGGGCCCCGTCTCCGCAATGGGATGCAGGGGGGTGGCTTGCAGTGGGCTATCACAACAAATCACTGCCGCTTTCGCGCAACCGTGGCGACGGGAGATCATTCAACGATGTCCCGGGAAGCTTCAACGTTAACCAACTCTGGTTCTACACCGAACGCCGGCGGCAATCAGGTCCGAATCCCGACTGGGGGATGAGGGCGGATTTTGTTTACGGTACCGATGCCCAGAAAACCCAGGCTTTCGGCGGAACCGGCTGGGACAACTCCTTCGACAATGGAGTTTATGGATGGGCTATTCCGCAGCTGTACCTAGAGTTCGGTGCAGGGGACGTGAGCGTTAAGGCAGGTCATTTTTTCACGCTCGTCGGTTACGAAGTGGTCGCGACCCCGGAAAATTTCTTTTACTCCCGGTCGTTGACGATGTTTAACTCCGAGCCTTTCACCCACTCTGGAGTTCTGACAACTTATGAGGCCAGCGAGTCATTGACATTGCATGGTGGCTGGGTTGCAGGCTGGGACTCCGGTTTTGAGGTCAACGACGGCGGAAGCATGTTCCTTGGCGGATTTACCAGGAATTTAACTGACGCTGTCGGTCTCACCTACATTACGACGATCGGCGATACAGGCTCCAGAGGTGATGGGGCCTACTCTCATAGCGTTGTTGTAAGCGTAGATGTTTCGGAAGACTCTCAATACGTAATACAAAGCGATTTGTTGTCGATCGATTCTACGAGCGAAGACGATCTCGGATTGAACCAGTATTTCTTCTATGACCTCAATGAAAGGTGGAGGTGGGGAAATCGCGTAGAGTGGTGGAAAAATGACGGAGTTTCCTTCTGGGAATTCACTACCGGGCTGAATTTCACTCCACGTGAAAACGCCATCCTGAGAACAGAGATCCGTTACGATCGCGGCCCGACCGCGTACGACCAGACCGCCTACGGAATTGATGCCATCTGGAAGTTTTAACCACGGCTTTCTAATCCTGCGAAGTCCTTCCTCGCGGAATCCAATTGCCGGAGCGATAACACGGAACTTCAAAATGACGCCGCTCCACTCTTACTTCGTGACACCCCTGGCAACCCGGAGTTGCACGAATAAAAGAACTGCTTTTTGATGATCCTGCAAAGCTGATCAGCCGACTCATTCGATCGTTATTTCGTCACTGACAAAAACTGAACTTTTCTCCCATACGCCCGGCAGGACGCAAACTGCATTAATTGAAGCCGATGAGCTGCAGCAGTTCAGAGGCCGATTGAAGAGATCAACCTCTTTCGCGTATCGTTGTTAGTGCAACCCGTCTAATGCATCCGAAATCGAGCGCGACCGTGAGCGAATCAAACGACCAGACACCCAATACCTTCTACATCGAAATCACCGGAGCCGGACTGCCGGAAGTCGACGGCCTTTTCGTCCCGTCTTCGGCACCACCGACCGAGTCGGAATCCGGTACGGTTTCGAGCCCTGGCTACTGGAACGAAAAGATGGCCTGGGATCGGGCTGATGGGAAATGCGAACGCAGCCCGGCGATCTCCTACTCCAACAGTTACCGCTCATGGAGAATCTGCCGGCTCGACGGTCACCTCGCCTACGACATGGTCTGCGACGACGACATGCCCCCGACCGACACGGAGTGGCATGTCTACAAAAAAGGCGTCGCACCTGCTCCAAAGATCGTTATCCACCACTTCGATCCGAGACAGCCGTGCCCCGAACCCAACGTTGTCTTTGTCATTGGTGGTCCGGGCGCCGGCAAAGGGACCATGTGCAAACTCGCTGCGACGCAACTCGGCTGGACTCACCTTTCGATCGGCGACTTATGTCGCGCAGAGCGTGAAGCAGGTGGACCGACCGCCGCAACTATTGAAGAATTCATCGCGGCAGGAAAGCTGGTACCCAATGAAATCATCGTGACTCTTTTGAAGAACGCGATGGAACGGATTACAAGAACGACGGGCAACAGGAACTTTCTTCTCGACGGATTCCCGCGCTCGGTTCCGAATCTTGAAGTCTGGTTTGAAATTTTCGGTAAAGACGCCGCACTGCCGAAGATGCTTTACTTTGAATGCCCGCTGGACGTGCTTGAACAACGGGTTCTTGGTCGAGCAAAATACTCAGGCAGGGGAGATGACAATATCGATAGCCTCAAATTGAGGTTCGATACCTTCAAAGAAGAAACGATGCCCGTCGTGGACCACTTCAAGAGCCGGAACAAGTGCATCGAAATCGATACCGGCCAGGACCGGCAGGCGGTCTATGAACTGGTCGTCGAACACCTTGCCGAGTTTACCGATGCTGAACTTGCAGCCCGGCCATTGACTGAACATTCAGAAATGCTGCTCGGAATTCGGCCCTATCCGAAAAAGGTCTAGCGCCGGAAGCACAAGAAACCGGGGGCCGAGGCCACTCTTTTTGTCGCCGTGACCTCATACGCGGAAGATTCCCTGCTCAACAGTGCCGGCGGTTACCCGAAATAGAGCTGGCGATTCCCCGAAAAAATTGGCGCCACACTTCGTTTTCACAGCGGCAAATGGACCGGGTCCGCGCTCTTTGCAATCAGACCTCGCAAAGAGCAAGTTGTGCGGTAAGGATCGCCAGCTTGTCGCGTCCAACTGCCATGGCCAATCGGGCTCGAACTGTTGGCGCCTGCGTATTTTGATTGGGCACACTACT
>JBCCFB010000060.1:0-26448 GCA_039029995.1 Planctomycetota bacterium | reverse complement strand
CTGTGAAGGGTGTCTGTGAAGTGTGTCTGTGAAGGGTGTCTGTGAAGGGTGTCTGTGAAGGGTGTCTGTGAAGGGTGTCTGTGAAGGGTGTCTGTGAAGGGTGTCTGTGAAGGGTGTCTGTGAAGGGTGTCTGTGAAGGGTGCGCGGGGGCGGGACCAGGACGTAGTAATGCTCACTCGCAAGCACACCCGTCAGCAATCAGACGGAACAGGACGAAGCGCGGTGAGTGAATCTTGCTGCGTTCGTGTCCCTTCTGAAGTGCCAACCCCGGGCAAACGGAAAAAGAACATGCAATGGAATCTGCGGTGCGGGCAGTTTCTACCAGAAAATCAAAGGGCATGAGCAAAGTGCCGCGGCAATCAGTGAAGGCCGTAAATTCACTGTTGCGAACTTCGTGAACAAAGGTCCGGCAGGTATTTCAACTGAAGGCCTGAAAGGCCGGTACATGCTGTGCCGGTGGCGTCAGCCACCGGTCGCAATGCCCAGAAGAATCAAGGCCCGAAGGGCCTACACAACGCGGACCCCGGATACAGTTACAAGGAGAATGATATTGCCATAGCTGCAGGGCCGGCAGTTCAGGCTGTCAGAAAAAGGCAGCAACCAACTCTTAGAAGGTTGATTAACCTCGTTTTAGCCCGGTCGGGCTGCAGGACGACGTGGCTCGTATTTGCAGCAGTCTTTCGGGCAGACATCGTGCCAGGCTGGTAGATCTCCGACGGCAAGTTTCGGCGCATCCGAAGTCCGCTCTACAATCAGCTCTCTTACCATGGACACAAACGCAGGATGAGTTCCCACCGTCTTTGAGCGAACCATGTTGATTCCCAGTTCCTCACAAAGTTCAGCCGCTTCGGTATCCAGATCAAACATCACTTCCATGTGATCGGAAACGAATCCGACAGGCATGATGACGATGTTCTGCGGCTTTGATCCGGAATCCGAAAGAGACTGAATGTGGTCACAGACATCCGGTTCAAGCCATGGCTGCGACGGGGGCCCGCTTCGAGACTGGTAGACCAGTTCCCATGGCTGTGAGCCCACCTGCTGCATGATGACCCGGCACGATTCCTTGAGTTGTTTCTCATAGTCGCTGTTTTCCGCCATCGACATCGGAATACTATGAGCCGTGAAGAGGACGAGGGTGTCTTCGCGAGCCGCCTCATCAATCTGCTCGACGGCGTCTTTGACTCGCGAGGCTGAGGCTTCGACATAGTTCGGATGATTAAACGACATTCTCAGCTTATGGACTTCCGGAGCGCCCTCACCGACTTCCTCCTGAGCAGCCATGATGTTTTCACGATACTGGCGACAGCCGGAATAGCAGCTATAGATCGAAGTAAAAAACGCAAGCGCGCATTTGACACCGTCTTCTTTCATCTGGCGAAGTGTGTCCGGCAGCATCGGATGCCAATTGCGGTTGCCGAAGTAGACCGGCATGTCGATTCCATTGGCGGAAAAGTCGGCGCGGATACATTCAATCAACTCTCGATTCTGCTGGTTGATCGGACTGACTCCACCAAAGTGGCGATAGTGCTCAGCTACCTCCAGCATGCGCTCGCGGGGGACCGGTTTGCCGCGCAGAACGTTTTCAAGAAACGGGATGACATCGTCCTGACCTTCAGGTCCACCAAAAGAAACGAGAAGAAGCGCGTCGTAGTTTTTTGACATTTTGTAGTCTGGGTTCGGAAAGTGGCGCGCGGTTTCAACACCCGAGCGCGTTCAGGATGTGATCAGGAGTCAGAATTGCAAACGGTGGCTTGTCTTCAGGAAAGCGGCAGCAGGCGACAACGAACCGGCCGGTTGCAACAGGCAACTCATCGCTGATCAGCTCGAAATGATACTCAATCTGTTTACCATCGGAGCCTTTGAGTTCGAGACGTGTAGTGACAATCTGTTCAAATACAGCGGGTTGCTCGACATTGATCCGGGCGGTCAATCTCGGAAATCCGATGATTCCGCGATCGTCTTTCAAAACGACTCGCAGGCCACGGCTGCGCAAAAATGCGTATTCGGTTTCTTCCATCAGACGGATGTACGTCGCAAAATATGCATGTCCATCGGCCGCGGTTTCTGCAAACCGGATCCGTCGCGACATCTCAAACTGTGGCTTCTCGCTGCTCAACGATTCCCTTTCGAAGTGTTTCTATGAAACCGACTGATTCTCATTCGCACAACCGGTCAGCATGGGATGCGCTTGCAAAAAAGCAGGATCGGCTGGCAAAACCCGCTCGGGACGAGGACTTTTCCGATCCGCTGAAAACTGTAGATGGAAGCGGCTGGCTGGGCGACAGTATTCACGGCAAGTCAGTGCTTTGCCTTGCGGCGGGCGGGGGCAGACAGGGGCCGATCTACGCCGCTGCCGGCGCGGCGGTGACAGTGGTGGATATCAGCCCCGCGATGTTGCAACTGGACCGCGAAGTTGCGGCAGAAAGGAATATCCAGTTGCGAACGGTCGAAGCTTCGATGGATGACCTGCGCGTTCTGTCGGACGGTGAGTTTGACATCGTCATCCATCCTGTCAGCACGTGTTACGTTCCCGATTTGAGGCCCGTTTATCTGGAAGTCTCGCGAGTACTTCGCGCGGGAGGAATCTATGTTTCCCAGCACAAACAGCCGGCCAGTCTGCAGGCAACTGTAAAACCCGAAACGGGCGCTTACCGGATCGTTTTTGAATGTGGCAGCGGGCAACCACTTCCTGTCAGCAACGACGGCAATCTGATACGCGAAGACGGCACGCTTGAATGGGCGCACAGCCTGGAAATGCTTTTAGGCACAATGTGCAGGGCAGGGCTCACGATTGAAGATATCGTCGAGCCGCAACATGCGAAAAAAGATGCGGCAACAGGAAGCTTCGGACACCGTGCGCGATTTGTTCCTCCCTACGTTCGCGTGAAGGCGCGCAAGCGAGGAAGCGGGAGCACGCGCGCGAAATTGATTGTCTAACTCATTTGATCGTCTGTCTCTTCGCGGCCGGTTGTTGCTGCGAAAGGCAGTGAAAAGAACCAAGGCCGGCGCTGAGGTTGAGCGAAGGCAGACCGGATACTTTGTGGTCCGGCAGCAACGTTGCCAAAGTTTCGACTGCGAGTGAATCGTTTTCGTCTCCAAACTGGGGAACGACGACCAGTCCGTTGGTGATGAGGAAGTTGCAATAGGAGGCGGGCAGCCGGGCACCGTCAAGAGTGACAGGCTTTGCAGGTAGCGGCAACGGAACAAGCCGGAACGAATCTCCGACCGAATTAAGCCCCGTTCTCAGGTCGGCAAGGTTTCGCGCGAGCGGTGAATGTTGAGGATCCGTTTCATCAGCAGTCCATGCGTAGACAAGCGTCGTGTTATCAACGAAACGAGCGAGCTGGTCGATATGACCGTCGGTGTCGTCGCCCTCAATACCTTCGCCCGGTAGCCAGACAATGCTGGTAGCACCGAGGTATTCTGCAAACAGAGTTTCGATCGTTTCGATTTCCATCCCGGGATTTCGATTCTCATCGAGCGCGCACGACGTGGTGCAAAGCAAAATGCCGTCACGGCTGATTTCGAGTCCACCGCCTTCAAAACAGAGGTCAGCCAATTCAAATGACAGATCGAGGTGCATTGCGATCGACCTGGCGACCTGTTGGTCATCATCAAAAGGAGGATACTTGCCGCCCCACGCGTTGTAGCGCCAGCCGACTACTGCGACGGCGCCTGATTCGGTATGAACGAAAGTCGGCCCGTAGTCACGAATCCACGCATCATTAGTTTTTATGTCCACAACCTCGATGTTCGAATCTGATGCGAATACATCGGAAGCAACCGATGTTTCGATGCCGCCACCACCAAGAATCCTGACGGGCGTCACGTCGCTGATGGTGCGAGCGAGGTTGATAAATTCTTCACGAGCTTCTGCAAGCCGTGTCGGCCACGTGTCACGGTTGTGCGGCCACGACAGCCAGATCGCATCGTGCGGCAACCACTCTGCCGGCATTCGCGCTTGCGAACGGGAACTTGACGATTCCACGTTCTGATCAGTGTTGTGTTCAGCGTCTTTGTTCACGGCGTTGTTCAGCGTGGTTCACAGCATTACTCAACATGGTTCACGGCATTGCTCAGCGTACCCGTTATCACACAACGTGCGGCAACGATCAGCAGTTAACGAGCGCTTTACGGTTCCAACCAGCGTCTGGTCAGGCCGGCATAGGCATCAATTCTCCGATCGCGGAGGAACGGCCAGTGAGTGCGCGCAACTTCGACGAGATTCAAGTCACACTCCACAACCATTGTTTCCGGTTTGCTGTCACCGCTTTGAGCCAGAATATTCCCGTAAGGATCGCTGACGAAAGAGTTGCCCCAGAACTCGATGTTATCTTCGAGTCCGACGCGATTAGGGGCGACGACAAATACTCCGTTGGCAATCGCATGGGAGCGCATCATTGTCAGCCATGCGGACAACTGGCTTGGTCCGAACGTTTCTTTTTCCGGTGCCTGCCAACCGATCGCAGTCGGGTAGATCAGGATTTCGGCTCCCTGCAACGCCGTCAGACGCGCGGCTTCGGGAAACCATTGATCCCAGCAGATGCAGATTCCAATTTTTCCGATGGAGGTCTCGAACGCCTGAAAACCGGTGTCACCGGGTGTGAAATAGAATTTTTCGTAGAAAAAAGGATCGTCTGGAATGTGCATCTTCCGGTAGGTGCCGGCGATCGTACCGTTTGTCTCAAAAATCACCGCCGTGTTGTGAAACAGCCCGGCAGCCCGTCTTTCAAACAATCCGGCGACAAGGACGACGCCGCACTCCCGGGCAACATCCGAGAGCTGCTGAGTCAACGGGCCGGGAATAGACTCCGCCAGATCAAACTTGTCATGGTCTTCGGATTGACAGAAATACAGACTGGAAAACAATTCCTGTAGGCAGACAAGATTTGCTCCGCGTTCGGCTGCAAGCCGGATTTGCCCGATCGTCCGCTGAACATTGTCGGCAGTGTCGCGGTTACAGGACAATTGCACGGTTGCAACCTGAACCGTACTGTTATTGCTGGTTTGTTCCGGCAAGGGGCACCTGTTCAAACGAAGCTGTGAAAGATTGATCCGGCGCTGATCGATGCGCGTTGAAGCGGTAAGATAACCTTCAGGTTAAGCGCTCGAAAGTAATTTATACCTATGTACAGAAAACCTCCACGGGGACTGTTTGTCACCGCTACAGATACAGAAGTCGGTAAGACGTACGTTACGTCTCTGATTGCCAAGGACCTCGTAGCATCCGGCTATCGCGTGGGCGTCTACAAACCGACCGCGACGGACTGCGTTTTTGACGGACGTCAACTCATATCCGAGGATGCAGTCGCTCTCTGGGAAGCCGCGGGAAGACCGCTGAGTCTGGAAGCTGTCTGCCCTCAGCGATTCAAGGCACCCATTTCGCCCCACATTTCCGCTCGCAGCGAAGGTCGCGAACTCGATGCGCAACTCCTGCGAACAGGGATTTCTGCATGGGCGGACGAATGTGACATCATCGTGGTTGAGGGCGCGGGCGGATTGATGACGCCGGTCAGCGATGACGAATTCGTTGCCGACATCGCATACGATTTCGGGTACCCGTTGATCATCGTCTCGCCAAACATGCTCGGCGCGATTAATCAGACGCTGTCCGCACTTGTGGTCGCCAACTGTTTCCGTGACGGACTGGATATCGCCGGAATCGTACTTAACGATTCCCAGAATTTCGAAGGCGATATGAGTATCGAAAGCAACAGGTTTGAAATCGCAAGCCGCGCCAAGGTGCCTGTGCTGACGCGACTCGGATATGAGGCCACTCGGTTCCCTGACGACATCGATTGGGGTGCACTCGCGGGCTGTCGCGAAGTTGAGGCGTAGCGAAGCTGTGCTCGGTGTCGTATCGTCCGTCGCGCCAGCACTTCTGCCTGCAAACCAAACTGGCTGAACGAGTCAGCCCGTAAGCTATTCAGTATCAGCCGAATGCGCCATAGCCGTTTCTTCAGTCGCTAACTCAGTGATCACCGAGCCCAAACGAGTGATCATCCATTCCAGGAACACGCGTAAGTCCGGTTTTGCGTGCATCAAAATGATATGTTGCGATGTAAGCTCATGACGAATCGCATTTTTTTCAAGACATGTAGCAGCGGCAAATCCCTTGTCTTGCCTAGCCCGAATCCGTGAACAGTTCCCAAAGAAAAAAGACAGCGATGAATATAACTGCAAGGACAGCGAATCCAAAACCTACGGGGTGATTGCAGATTTGAGATACAAGAAACGTTTGAAAGCCGACAACGCAACTGATTATTGCCCCAAATACCGTTAGCTCGACTTTTGACGCATCCTTCAGTTGGAAAATACTCATTGGAGATAGGCTTTTTTCGGAATTAGGAACCATCAAAAGAGTTCCGTAAACAGCAGCAAAATTGGCAGAGATTACTGCAGCCAAGGAAGCCGAAATGGACAAAAAGAGATCTCGCATAGTCCAAGGGGCTGGCCCTTCAAATTGCCCGTCATTCAGGCTCGTGTAGTATTCAGAATGTGCAAGGATCAGGAACCCAAGGTTTGTGGAAGCATACCACCCAAAGATCAACACCAAGGCACCAGCAAGCAGAAATAAGTATCTTCGGAAGTTGTTCAAGAAGGCCCTTTGGAAGCAACGGACAAAGGATAGCCGGCATAAAAAATGGCCAGCATACCGGCTGAACCGGGCTGCTGGCCACCCTCTTCGTGAGGACCCTGCGGGATCGACTCAGGGTCCGGTATGTTTTGGGGTTACCGGACTCCAGAGCCAATTATTCAGATTCCTTACCTACCTCCGACGTTGTCGAGCGGAGCAAGCTGTCCGGTCGGCTGAATCGGCTGCAGGTGCTGGGCCGGCCTGACCGGCATGCTGTTACCTGAAGAACGATTCGCGTTAAGACCGGCGTATTCCGCGTCGACCTGCTGCTCCAATTGTTCGAGCCTCGATTCCAAATGGAAGACATTGGGCACTCGAATGCCGTGGTAGGTGTTGTTTTCCACAGGCTGGGGCATCAGACGGGCGTTGTGCACGCTGGACAGTTGCGAGCGGGACATCGGCAGCGGTGCGTACTGCACATTGACCGGAAGATTTCTCGCGGTGCGCTGGACGGTTCCGTACATTTCATTCTGAGCAAGATGAATGCGGCTCAGATTGTTGTTGATTTCACCGAGCAGCTGGCCCATGTTCGCAGTCGAATTCAACTCGATTTCCGCACGAAGCAGCTGCGCGGACATCTCGAGCATTTGCCGCTCATGTTCCTGATGCATCAGTGCCATTTCAGTGGCAGCCTCGAACTGAACTTGTCCCTGAACCATTTGCATGGCTTTGTAGATGACCTCAATCGAGGCCGGATCATTCATGTCACGGCCTTTCAAGGCAGAATGAACCAGCGAAGCCATTTGTGAGGCGTAGTCGGCCTCCATCGGGTAGGCGTTGCATGCCGCAGCGTAACAGTTGCTCCCGCAACTCGAATCGCAACAGGTCGAAGGGCAGCCTGTTGACGGGCAGCATGCTGAGGCACAATTGTTCGAGCTGCAACATCCTGATGCGTCACACGAAGCTGACGAAACGTTGCATGAACCGCAACATGAACCAGCACAAGACGCTGCCAGGCTTTCGCCGGTCAACGGATCACAGCAACCGGCAGCCAGTACGATTTGAGGAAACGGACATCCATTTTCGCATTGTTCTGCAGGGACGCACGCCGGGCAGCAGGTTGCAGGGCAGGAAGTTGCAGGGCAGGAAGTTGCAGGGCAGGAAGTTGCAGGGCAGGAAGCGGAATCTGCGCGACATGATGCGCTTTCGCTGCGAACGACGACAACCTCGCAGGAAGGTGCGTCACAAGTCTGCGACTCACAACAGGCCGAACTATTGCAAGTTGGTGTTGATGGACAGCAGCTGGTATCCTCGCAGCATGCGGGCTGTTCCGAACATGCCGCCTGGCAGCCTGGACCACAATCCGAATTACAGCCTTCCGGTGGGAAACTGAAATTCCATTCCAGCGGAGCATACTCTTCGTTCTCAGTACCCCAGCCAAATGCTACTTGTATTCCAAGGCTGTTCCGGTCGCAGTTTTCACCACAGTCACTGACGCTTACCGTCTTGAACAGTCCCATTCGCTCGCTGGTTGCCGTCGCGTAACCGCCTGTCGAATTGCAGCTGTTCTCGCTGCAGCAGGACTCGCCGTCACATGAGCGTGCGCAAGCTGACGCTTCACAAGGTGCAGCACACGAGTTGTTACAACATCCCGCGGCTGAGTTGCATGAGGAGTCGTTGCAGTTCGACTGGTTGCATGTTGCAGAGCCTGTGTGTGCAGGGCAGGTTGTTTCCTGCGAGGCCGCACACGGCTTACATTCTGTCCTGATAACGGGGACGAGGCCCGCCTCAAGCGCATGGGCTGGCGGGGTCAGGAACATGTGATTGCCAGTCGTATAGACCGCGTTGTGCGAAGTCAGCGGAGTTGCATTTTGAGCTGACGCGGAAGCACCTAGAAGCATGGCAATGGCCAATGCCGCCGGTGCTGCTGCGATAAGACGTTTGAGCATAGGATCCTCCTTGATTGATAGCCGGCTACGAATCCATGTAGCACGCTGCAATTCCAATTGCCGGATACCCGACAATCAGTGGATGCGAGGGACGAAGATGCCTTGGCGGGTTGAGCTACCCACCGGGGCCACGTCGAATAAATAGTTAACCTTGAGATTTCGAACAATATGGATCGTTGGCGGACAGGATTCGCCTGCCAGCTCACAGCTAATATGCGCGCTTTAGCTGGTTTGAACCTTGCCCTGACATAGTGCTATCATGCTTCGCGACTGCAACAGCCTCGCCGGGATGACATGATGGACGACGAAAACCTCTCTCTTGATCCGGACATTTTGCAATACGTGAGATGTCCGGTGACGAAGACACAGCTTCGATTCGCAGATTCGGAAGTTGTCGAATCGCTCAATTCCAGAATCGAGGCGGGGCAGTTGGTCAACCGCATCGGTGAAACAGTCAAAGCGAAGCTTGACGGTGGTCTTCTCAATCAGGACGGATCAATGCTGCTTCCAGTCCGCGGCGGAATCCTTACTCTTGTTTCCGATGAAGCGATTGAACTTGAGCAGACTTAGATTCGGAACCGGGCGACGTTTTGAAACGGCTAAGACAAATCTACTGGTGGCTTATGAGCGACAAAACAATCTTCAAGAAGATTATCGATAAAGAGATTCCTGCTGACATCATTTACGAGGACGAGATCTGCCTGGCTTTTCACGACATCAGCCCGCAGGCGCCGATTCATTTTCTCATGATTCCAAAAAAGGAGATCGAAAACGTAGCGGACCTCTCGACCGGGGACGCTTCGATCGCCGGTCACATGATGGTGAAGATCAAGGAAGTTGCCGCGACGCTGGAACTTGGCGATGGCTATCGCGTGGTCGCCAACTGTGGCAGGGATGGCGGTCAATCAGTTGACCACCTGCATTTTCATGTGCTTGGTGGACGAAGAATGAAGTGGCCACCGGGTTAACAGAATTCTTACGACACCGATGATAGATTCTTGAGTATCAAAACAAAAACACCGCACTGATCATAGTGCGGTGTTCCTGTTTGTACTCGCTGCGTGCGCCTGTTTGTTTTCACCATGACAGCTACGACAAGTTGCGTGATTTTGGCGTCGTTGTCTGCCGACTAACGTCTCATCGTGCCTTGAATCTGCGTCGATGATATCCGCTGAGCCTGACGCATTTGCGTTTGTTGGTACTGACGTTGACTGGGTTGAGGCCTTCGGATTTGTTGTGCCATCCGGACGCTGCCGCTGTTGGCCGTCGATTGTCCGCATGAGGCACAACCGCAGTCACCACCTGCATTGACTGGAGCGGTAGACATCGGAGCCTCGACGTAGCCATCGGACACATATCCGGAATCCATGTAGTACTCGTCTCCGCACGCGCCATCAGCACAACCGCCGCCGCATCCGGCATCGCCGCATCCACCACAGCTTTCGAATCCACACCAGCATTCGTTGGCCTGTTGACTGCATCCATCACAGAAACGAATTCCGTAGAGTGAACCGAACAGGCCGTTGAGAATCGTTCCACGTTCCCAGCAGAACGGACGAGCTGTGTAGCCGCCGCCTGTGAACTGGTCGCCGCAGCAGGGATCGGGGCAATTAGGTGGAGTGCTGATCCACTCGCCCACATAAGTCTCACCGCAACCACTGCCGCAGATCATCTCTTTTCGCAGGTGGTGAATCGCATCGATGGGACCTCTTGGCAGGGGCTGGCCGAGTCCGGCGCCATCACAGTCATAACAGCCGTCAGCGTAACATCCCGGGCCGCAACCCATCGGTCCACAGCAGCCACTCATTGCGAATACAACAGTACACGCAACCGCAGCCCCGAGAACAGCAAAGGATCGCTGCCACGAAACGAACTTTGAACGGGCGGATTTCAGCTGACGCCGTAACATCATTACTCCCCTTTGCAGCGCGGTAACTGCGCTATGCGAAAATTCCGTTTACCATCAACAGATGCTCTATCCGGCTGCGAGCCGCTTTTGTGCGGACCTGAAGCCGTTGCCACATCACCAGGCATCGATGTTGTTCTGTCCAGATATCGACCGGCACGGTCCAGGCAATCCAAAAAATCCGTACAATTGACAAACTTTATCCAGTTTTGCTTTGCGCTTCGGGGGGTGGATGTACGCTCAAATATCAACGGCCAACGAAGGAAAAACGTGTCGGAGCAGCAGTCTATTGTCTGCTGCCGGTCCACTGTTGAAGTTGCTCGTACTGCTTGCGCTGACAGCAGTGCTGTCAGGGTGCGGGAATCCCTACCGTGCAAAACTCACCGGAAAGTGGGAGTTGGAGACAGCCGGCTCGTTGTCGAGCCGATTAGATAATGACGGTTCGTCCGGGGACGATGCGGCTGATGCAAATGCCGGTTCCGGCGAGGCCCTTCCCGGCGAATCGAAAATGACGATCGAGTTTCGTTCTACCGGTGAGTTGATCACCACGACGAACATAGGATCCATTGACCATTCCAAAACGGGAACGTGGGAACTGGTTTCCTATGATGAGGCCACCGCGACCGCGACTATCAAGTCAATACTTGAGATGCAGGAAACGGAAACACTGGTCAAGTTCGAGAACGATGACACGATCGAGATGATTCCGCCTAATCTTGCGGGGTTGTCATTGAAGCACACGTTCACAAGATCACGTTGACCGGGCTGTCTTATCTCTCAGCCGGACTCGCGCAAGGATGCGTAGTCGAACCCGCTCCCGGCGGGATGCGTCAGGTGAAAAGGAGTTTGCCATGTCTCAAAGTCGAAGGAATTTTTCTGACCGGCAACCATTTGGGTCCCGGAAGAATCGCGCCGCGATCGTCAATCTGGTTTCGTGGTCACTGCTGCTGTTGTTCTGTGTCTTTTTCAGTTTCATCGCAGGTTGCTCGAGTGAATCGGCAACTTCAACAGAGTCGGGAATTGAAACAGACGATGTACAGGTCGCCACAGCCGGCGCGCTAAGTTCATCTTTCGGATCGATCCGCGAGGCAGATCCCGAAACGGCTTCGGGTCAACTGGTTGGTATCTGGCTTGGAGCTGCCTATTTCGACGAAGATTCTCTGGCCGCGAAACTTGCAGAGCTGAATGAAGAAGAGCGCGAACTGGCGATGCGCGAAGCTCGCTATTTCGGAGCAACCATCATGGCGATCAACTTTCGTGCCGATGGCACACTGGTCAACCAGATTGAGGTCCTGCCCGAAAGCGGATCGCCGCATCAGACGCCTGAAATCAGCGGAACGTGGGAGGTCCTCAGCGAACAAGGCAGCACCATGGTCATCAAGACAATAGAACAGTTCGATGACGGTGTTGAGCTTCCTTCGCAGAGGGTGTTTACTCTCTACGACAAGGACCATTTTGCGATGCAGGTGCCCATGGCCGGGATTCTGAACGGTTGCCGTCCCGTCATGGTCTTCGAGCGCCAGAATCTGCAGGTGGCTTTCGCAGATGAAGAGGTTGTAAGATAGCTGCCCCCGGTGCCAAGAGCCTTCCGTGTGTTAAGTTGTATGGCTCAGCACTTGCAGGGGTTTTGATGGCCGACGAAAGATTCAACGACGACTACGATGACGCAAATCAACAGCGGCTTCCGCCGGGTATGCTGTTTCGCAGCTTTATGCTTGTCGGCGGCGGTTACATGCTCTGTGTCGCGGCATTATTTCTCACCTTCTTTCTCCTGCTGGTAAACGGGCATCAGGAGATTATCGAATTGATGAACGAAGGCGACCAGGACAAGGTCCAGGCTGTTTTTGAAGCGGACCCCCAGGCTTTGATCCCTCGCACCGTTTTCGTACGGATGCTGTTGATCAATACGGTAGTTACGTTCGGCATCGGCTGGGTTGTGGGCCGGCTTGCACGTTTCTCAAAATTTCAGCACGTGTTCTTTTTTTCACTGCTGATCTTCATCACGTTTATGCAACAGGCGATCAATTCGCCTCAGGCGGCGCGGTGGATGTTCTACACATTGATGACGGTGCTCGGAGCCGCCGCGCTTATGGGCGGCAAACTGGGCTCAGGTCCGGGCATTCGTCCGGAGCTTGAATCCTCGACGGGCGGTGAACCGACGGACGCCGACAACGCGGGCGACGACCAATGAGAGCGACGATAATTGAGAGCGATGACCGTCAGATACTGCTGAACGATTAATCCGATATGAACTTTCGTCTACTCTCACGACTGCTTGGAATTCTCTGCCTGTTGATCGGTTCGTTCATGCTGCTCAGCCTCCCATGGGCGAGCCAGCGACTTGGCCAACATACCGATCCGTCGCTGGCGGGCATTGATGTCTCGTTTGAGACAGACGGATTTTACGGACTGCTATTGAGCGCGCTCATTGCGTGGGCCGTCGGCGGGGCTCTTTATTTTCCGACGCGCAAGGCAAAAGGAAAGCTGTTCAGGAAAGAGGCAATAGCTGTCGTCGGATTGAGTTGGATTCTGGCGACCGTTCTCGGTGCGCTGCCATTCGTATTGAGCGGAACGATGCGCGGGCCGGCGATCAGAACGTTCGATGGGCCGGAGCAGGTAATGGTGGTTGCTCCAAGGCTTCAGTTCTGGAACTCATGGGAGCCAGTTGAGTCCTTGCAGAAGGATGAGTTCGCTCTTCTGCAGAGCATTGCAGATGCAGGAGCAAAAGGGCTGAGCCAGAGCGATCTGCGAGAGATCCTGGACACCGCGGACGTGGACGGCTTGTTTGACCGACTTAAAGAAAACCCGTCACTCGGGCAGTGGCTGGTTGCGCCGGGCGAAGAAGCTGACGCGCCGGCTGACCGGACCTCCAACTACCGCGTCAAATGGTTCCGCATGGGAATGGTTGATGCCATGTTTGAAGCCCAGTCAGGGTTCAGTACCACGGGAGCGACGGTCCTGTGCGACCTTGAGGACCCGATGATTGTGCCTCACTGCATTTTGTTCTGGCGGGCGAGCACGCATTTTCTGGGCGGCCTGGGGATCATTGTGTTGTTTGTTGTGCTTCTGGGGCAGGGGTCGGCGGGCAAAGCCCTGATGCGCACTGAAGTACCCGGCCCGACTCAGGATAATTCCAGCGCGAAGATGCAACATTCAGCGTGGCTGTTTGCTGCCACGTACGTCGGTTTAGTTGTCGTCCTTGCGATAATCTACAAGCTGCTGGGCATGTCCTTCTTTGATTCACTTTGCCATTCTTTTGCAACGATGGCGACCGGAGGATTCAGCACCTACAACTCGAGCCTTGGTCACTTCGTGAACAACCTGCCCGGCGCCTCCAGCATCGCGATCGAGTACGTGACAATCCTGTTCATGATTCTTGCGGGCACGAACTTCGTGCTGCTGATGTTTGCGTTGATCGGAAACCCGTTGAAGCTGATTCGTGATGCCGAGTGGCGATTCTATGCAGGGATAATCTGCGTCGTGACTCTGCTGATCTGCATCTTCGGCGCGGTGCTGGGTGACCCGGATTTTGATAACACCGAGCCTGCCTTCCGCAACGGACTATTTCAAGTCGTGTCGATCATCACAACGACCGGCTACGGAACATGTGACTTTGACAGCTGGAATCACTTCAGTCGTGGAATGATTCTGGCGCTGATGTTTGTCGGTGGATGCGCCGGAAGTACCGGAGGCGGGATCAAAGTCATACGCGTTCTGCTGTTTGTGAAAATACTGGGGCTCGAAATTGAACAGGCGTTCCGGCCCAAAGTTGTCGGGTTGATACGTCTGGCTGGTAAGCCCCTCGAAGATCAGTCATTGCGACACACGATACTGGTCTACGTCGGATTGGTTGTTGCCTTGTTTCTGGCGGGCTGGTTGTTTGTTCTCGCGACCGAACCGAATGAAACATGGGGTTTCGATTCCGGAAACAAGTTGATCGACTCTTCCAGTGCTGTGATTTCCACGCTCAACAATATCGGGCCGGGCCTCGGGAACGTGGGTGCTACTCAGAACTATTCGAACTACAGTTCAATGAACAAGGTTGTGTTCATCTGGCTGATGATGCTGGGGAGGCTCGAAATTTTCCCGATTCTTGTTCTTTTCGCACCGGGCTTCTGGCGCGAGCACTGACGAGCACATTCCCCGTTTGACAGCTTCTCCGTGGTTGCAAATGATGATGTTGTAAACGGAAATCGGGTGATTCACGTGCGCGAAGAAGTGGAAGCCAATCCGGAAATTGTCGAAGCGGAGCCTCAGCAGGTTTCGCCACTGGGAGTTTCTCTGCGCGCAGAAAGAATGATGCATCTGGTCTTTCTGGCAATCGCTGCAGCAATCATCCTGCTTTCCTTTCTCATGAGTTCGGTCGGAGAATCCATGGTTTTTCTACCGGGGGCTTCACTCCCTATGCCGGACACATGAGCTTCCCGGATCATGTTCGGCATGGATTGTCCGAGTTGCGGACTGACAAGAGCATTTATTTCAATCAGCCACGGCCAGTTTATGCGCGCGTGGCACTTCAATCCGGCAAGCTTTCTGGTCTATGCTTTTGTGGCGTCGCAGATTCCGTGGCGGCTGTTCCAACTGGCTCGAATCAGGCGAGGTAGGCTGCCCTACTTTTCGCCATGGCTGATGACCTTCCCGGCGACCGCAATGGGTGCTCTCATTGTCCAGTGGATTTTTCGCGTGTTACTGGCCGACTAACCGGAGCGACAAAAATAATGGCGGTAAAGTCAATCGAGATCGATGGAGCAAAATGGAATGTCATCGATCAGGGGGAGGGTGAAATTATCCTGTTGATTCATGGTTTTCCGCTCGATCACACCATGTGGTCAGGCCAGATCGAGGACTTGTCATCTGAGTTTCGCATTATTGCTCCTGATCTGGCCGGCTTCGGGAAAAGCGAACTACACGAACGTCAGAAATCCGATGCACGCGATCAGACGACCATTCGCCAGATGGCCGATGAGGTGGCAATGCTGCTGGACAAACTCGGTGTTGATGAACCAGTAACCTATTGCGGACTCTCAATGGGCGGATACATCGGCTGGGAATTCTTCAGGCACTATCGCGATAAGATCAGACGTCTGATCGCCGTGGATACCCGTGCCGTTGCGGATGAACCTCAAGTGGTCCGCGGACGAGCGACAGTTGCAAAGCTTGTGCTGGAGAAAGGCTCACGGCAGCTCGTGCGCCCCATGTCACGAAGACTGTTTTCAATGGCGACACTTGCCAATCGTCGCGAGCTGGCACAGAGTGCCAGAGATACGATTGCCGCGTGTGATCCTAGAGCGGCCGCCGCCGGGTCCTATGCGATGGGTTCGCGCGCGGACTCTTCCGATCTCCTGCAGTCAATCGATTGCCCCACACTGGTCGTCGTCGGTGAACTGGACGTGATCTCCACTCCCGAGGAAATGAAGGGTATTGCCGACGCAATTCCAGGGGCTGTCTTCGAGACAATCATTGATGCAGGACATTTGGCACCGATGGAACGTCCTGTGATCTTCAATGAAATCGTCCGCAAGTTCATGGCCAGAACTTAGTCTTAGCTGAGTTGGCCCTCGTTGAGTGAGTCACGTCCACTCCTAACGGGCGTCCGCGGTCAGTCAACCTGTTTCTCGCCTAGCAGCCTGGCTCTCCAGTTTCAGTCTCGATTCGGATCAAAAAACTATGAGTTCCAACGATGGAATCCAGAAATGGGTTGATTCTGCTGATGCCTGGATAGCCGATCAAGGCTCCGACGGTGACCGGTCGCGTCGAGTGATTCTGGATCCGGCGCTCGAGCGCGTTCTGCAGCATATCGAGGGCAAGGCGGTACTGGATCTGGGATGCGGTGAAGGGCGCTATGCGCGGAAAATGAAAAGCCGCGGGGCGGTTGTTTCCGGAGTTGATCCCGTTCCAAAATTTGTTGAACGTGCGCGTTCGCTTGATCCGGAATCGAACTATATCGAGGCGTCGGCCGAGAATTTGCCGTTTGCTGATGGAGCGTTCGATGTAGTTCTCAGCTATCTCAGCTTTGTTGATATCCCGGACCTGGAATCCGCAGCACACGAAATCGACCGTGTTCTACGAGAGCGCGGGCAACTGGTGATTGTCACGCTCAGCAATCTTGCTTCAACGACTTCCACATGGGTCAAGGATGAAGATGGACGTAGGATTTACCGCAAGGTTGATCGTTATATGGAACATTTTTTTCTCGACCTTGAGTGGCGCAATATCAGAATCAGAAACTACCATCGCCCCCTTAGCTATGTCCTCGGGTTGTTTCTGGGCCGCGGCTTCGTTCTGACAGAATTCATTGAGCCCTTGCCGGACAAATCTGATCCGGGCTATCAGGAGGAATGTCGCGTTCCGACGTTTCAGATCTTCTGTCTCGATAAACGTGGCGGCGTCAGCTGAACACGGCATGCCATCACCCGTTTTGAACCGATCGGCTGACGAATCTTCGCCGGATTGGCGTTTAGGCGACAGGTCTAACCGGTCACTCAAAACAACAGCTGATCGGCAAACACGATTGCGGCTGTGGCGACTGAAGATGCAACAAAGGCAATCAGGTTTTCCCGCCATCCGGCTTTCAGCTCCCTCGCAGCCAGGAAGGTAAACACAAGCAGCAGGCAGGTGGATATTGCCGGAAGCACCCACATCGGAAGATTCATGAGCAGACTTGCTTTGGCTTCGTCGTTCGGATGAGCAATGAAGCTGATAATCATCGCCACCGAGCGCATCCAGAATGTCAGGAAGATGAATGAGTAGGTCCACAACTCCCGTGACCAGCGGACAACGACGTAGGCAACGATTCCCTGCAGCCACGTAATCACAGGTCCCGCCATCGCCACGATCACCGAATGAGTATCGGAGTCGAAACTGCCATTGACCGGTCCGGCTTGATTGATCGAAACCCACATGTCGTAACCAAGCAACATTCCAGCGAAGTAATGTGCCAATTCGTGAATCGTCCACGTCAATGCGGCCGCAGGTACAAAACTCGCAGCGAGTATCCAGTAGTCGGTACCTTGTCTGGTTTCAGAACGTTTTGCAGCCATTGATTCACCCCGGATTATTCGAAGTGGAGTTCTTCGCCTTGCGCTCAGCAATATTCCCGGAAATTCCGGCAATCGGGGCTCGTCGAAAAATTCTGAAATCAGGATTGACCCGCCACGCGTCTTTTGTATTATTGAGTTAATACAACGGTACAGCAGATGGATATTCGCATTTCATTGACAGACGGCGTGCCGATCTATCAGCAGATCGTGACACAGGTGCGCTATTTGATCGCCGCAGGCTCACTTGAGCCCGGTATCGAGATGCCGCCCATTCGCGTGCTCGCAGAACAGCTTCAGGTCAATCCGAACACAGTTGCCCGGGCCTATCGGGAGCTTGAGTTAGAGGGAACTGTTGAAAAGCGAAGCACTCGCGGGACCTTTGTGAGCGACTCGGGTTCAAAACTTGCAACCCGTCACCGCCAGGCCGCACTGCACGAAAGGATTGATCAGTTGCTGGCCGAATCAACGCAGTTGGGGTTCTCGGTTGACCAGCTCATTAAAGAAATCCACTCCCGCTCGCGCGTCATGGAACGGATGCAGAAGAAGGCGGGGCCTGGCAGGGGGAAATCCGCATGATTCAGCAAAACTCTGTGGTTCCGATGGTTGAGGAGAAGCCGGTTGAGGTCAAGAAGCAACCGATTGTGCAGATCCGGAATCTTACGCGAAAGTTCGGTTCCGCGCACGCCCTGGACAATGTCACGATGGAAATTCCGCGCGGCGTCGTCATGGGGCTTGTCGGGCTGAACGGTGCCGGTAAGACCACGTTGCTCAAACACATTCTGGGAATGTACCGCGCACAGGAGGGGTCAGTCTCGGTTTTCGGGTGCGATCCTTCGCGCGATCCCGTGAAAGTTCTTTCACGTGTCGGCTATCTGACAGAAGAGGACAGCCTGCCGGGCTGGATGACCGCTGAGCAGCTGCTTAGTTTCTCCCGATCGTTCTACCCCGACTGGGACAGCGAATACGAACGCGAACTGCTGGATACTTTCGATCTGGACCCGTCGCGTCGGATCGACCGCATGTCCAAGGGCCAGAAAGCGCGGGTTGGATTAACCGTTGCATTGGCTCACCGACCCGAGTTTCTGGTGCTTGATGAGCCGGGTTCGGGCCTCGATCCGGTTGTTCGAAACGACATTTTGAATGCAATCATCCGCACGATCGCGGATTCCGGAAAGACTGTTCTGTTTTCCTCGCACCTACTGGACGAAGTTCAGCGCGTCAGCGACGAAGTCGCTCTGATTAGAGGAGGCAAACTGGTCGAATGCGGGCCACTGGATTCATTGCAGACGCGGTACCAGCGCGTGACGCTGAAACTGGATAACGACAACGGCAGCGACGCTCCGGACCTCGACGCGTTAGGGAAATGGAACCGGTCCGGTAGCGAGTGGTCAGCGATAGTCGATCTTGAAGACGACTCACTGGAGAAAGCTGTTGCATCAATCGGCGCAAAAATCGTACGGACTCACGGCGTCAGCCTTAACGAGTGGTTTATCAACAGCGCGAGGTAGACATGAATACGGCTGTCCAGCTCTTCAACTGGTTCCGGTGGCGGCACTGGGTCGCGTTTCCAGCAATGGCATTGAGTGTGATTGTCGCGCAGCTGCTGTGCTGGTGCGGGGCAAGCGCGCTTGATCCTGCGTTCTGTACGAGTGCGTTGACGCTTTCAATGCTTCTGGTCTTCGTGTGCTCGATCACGGTTTTCACGTTCGGCAACGACCTCGACCTGATGTCCGGAAAGTCTTCGTTCCCGGCGTGGCTGTACAACCTGCCGGTGGGCAGTTTTAAGCTGGCATTGCTGCCGGTTCTCGCAATGGTGCTGGCGATGAGTTGGTGCTGGTGGCCTGCGGCGGCAGGGATGGCTTTCTTGAACGATACACCTGTCCGGGCGGAGTTGAGCTCGCCTCTGTCACTGTGGATTCTCCCCTGGCTGGGAATCTGTGCCTTTGGAAATACCTTACAAGCGGTTGCATGGTGGCCGTTCCGCGCAGGTTGGCAGCGAATCCTGACTCTGGCAATTCTATTTGTCGGTGGGATTACTCTGCTGATGGTCAACACTATTCAGGGGACGTCAGGTAGTTTTGCGTGGACGTCAACGATCACCATTTCCATTGTCGCATTTTCAGCAGCAGTCGTCAGCGTGATTCGCGGGCGTCAGTTTACATGGAGGGCCTCCGGCCTGTTTGATGCTCGCCACGGGAACTCTAAGAGCTGGATTTCGCGTGCACAACGATTGTTCCTAGCGGGTCAGACGCCAGAACAGTTCGGCTCGAAGTGGTCGGCGCTGTTGCATCGTGAATGGACAAGTGTTGGACGATACCCTGCGTTGTTTGTTTTGTTGATTGCATTGCCGTCAGTAACATGCATCGTTCTTTTTCTGCTCCGATATGCTCCCACCTATCCACAGCCGATGGTGGGTGGTTTCCTGATTTCGATCCCGTGGCTGGTTGCCTGCGGCTGTGTTTCTATGGGAGCACTTGCCGGAACCACAATGGCCAAGGATCGCTACTGGAAGGGCAGCTATGAAGTTCCTGTTTACCTGTCCGCGATGCCGGTGTCCGACGACACGCTGTTTCAGGCCAAAGTGATAAACACTCTGAAGATGTCGGCCGGTGTCATTCTGATCGGAATTGTGACAATGGCGATCATGGTCTGGGCAGCGTGGGTCAACCCGGGCTCGACAAAAGGGATGATCGTACCTGACTTACAAATGAGCGGCGGGATTATTCTCGACGCGGAGTTCATTGCTCAAACAAAATTCGGCGCTTCGGATATTGAGCCTTTGTTTCTGGCCGGCGTTCTGTGTGCGACTTTGTGCACCTTCAGTGCCCCCTGGATCGGACTGGCGATGGGAATGACCGGAAGAAGCTGGTTTGTGGTAGCAGCGTCAACGGCCCTGCTCGGCGGATTGGTCATCGGAATGATAGTGCTTGAGAATGGCATAGATTCGACGATGTTCTACGCTACGATCCGGTTTCTGTTGATTACGCTGCTTGCGATCAAAGTTGCTTCGGCGGTTGCAGCAATATGGATGGCAGTTCGAGCCGGCGTGTTCAGCAGTTCGCTTGTCCGGACCATGTCGGCAATTGTTGCTTCCGGCGCAGTGATGTCAGTCGGTATCTATGTACTGCTGGAAACAGCAATGTTCCGATCGGATTTATGGACACTGTTTGCGGTGACCATGATCCCATGTGCGTCGGTCATATTCTCGCGAGTGGCAATCGACTGGAACAGGCATCGCTAGCCAAAGGTCCGGCAAAGTAAAAGTCGACTAGCCTTCGAGCGGCGATGGATCAAGCACGACGAATTTTGACTCGCTTTTCAGGACAGAGTAGGTGTCCGGAAACGTGTGAAAAGTCCGGATGCGTACATGGGCGTGAAACGACTGGACATTTATGTAGCTGATCGCGCCGAAAACGTTTCGACCGCTGGCCTCGAACCGGTGTACCAGCCCCTCACACGCTGCCTGTTCGTCCAGTTGTTGTTGAATCGTAACAAAGGTCTTCGGATTAGCACCTTCCAGCTGGGTGCGGCACTGGTACCGGATCATGTCACGATAAACAACTTGATCACTTTGATCGGTCTCCAGAGGGTAGGAAAGCAGCAGTTGTCCCTCGGGCAGTTGTTGATGCGCCGCAACGCAGATTTCCGACATTACAAACTGTCGATGGGCGAAAGTAATCAAGTGCCCGGTCGTCGTGATGTTGACCTTCAGACGATAGTTTTCACGCTCAAAATCGCGCTGGGCACACCCGTTGAAAAACTCGGGGTGAACCGGCCTCGCGAAGAGGTGGAAGTCCAGGTCTTTGATTTTCGGTCGCACCGTTATCACGGCATCACATCCAGTACATCAGTTTGTCGGATTCACCCGGTTCGAATCGGGAATCGGGGGCGTCTGTCTTTCCAAGTCAGTTCGTCAGCAGCACAAAGCATCTACCTCAATTATAGACCGCGCTGACAGATACGCGAACGCAGCTTTGTTTTTACCAACGAGGCAACGATTTCATGTTGACAAATTTAACGGTCGTGTTACTCCGGCCACGTTTTGTAAAATCACCATTACATCTGGGTCAGGACATCAAAGGTCACGTGTGTTCCAACCGCGATTCCGAAGCCGCGCATTAGAAACAGAACACAGAAAACCATGCTGGCAGCAAACCGGAAAATAAAACTGCTTATTTCGATTTCCGGGCCTGACGGATTGAACACGTTGTAATGTAGCGAGGTAAAAATCAAGCTCACCAGAATCATTGCGACGGCCGTTGCGACATAACGTTGGCCGATTGCTTTCTTTAAAATCAAAATAGCCGGCACCATCAACAGCAGCCGGAAGACCAGCTCTTCGTAGATCCCGCTTCCCAATGCAACAATCGAGGCTGCAGTCCAGCGTGGATTCTCTGACATCATTGGCAGCATCAATGAAGCATCCGCCTGACATTGACTGCACAACTGATAGTATGCACTGGCTGCCCAGAACAGGATCATGCCCAGCCCGAGCGATTCGATACTCATCCCGAAGAGAGTTGCCGGCTTAAAACTCCATTCATCCTTCTGACGATGATGCCAGATCATCAACAACGACGTAGTAATGACCGGCAGAATAACCAGATGGCCTGCGCCGATGCTGATTAAAAGTTTGTCGAGCCAGAGATCGATTCCACTGCGCATCGATTCGCTGCCCGGCAGCCACGCACCGATTTCGTAAGCAAGAATCAACGGCAGAACAAACGCGAGACATACTATCGGCCGTCTAGTCTGCGACTGATAGTTGTCTTGAGTCGTACGATGATCATTGCTGTCATTGCCAGTCGTTTTGCGCGCCTGTCTGCGTGAGGTAGATAGAGTCCTGCGGCGCAGGCTCTTCCTCCCCGGTCGACGGATCAGTCCATCTGTTGCAAGTTGTCCGGATCTTGGTCGCATCTTCTTTGTTCGGCATGGATCGAACAGGGTTCAATGAGGCGGAGATCGTAGCCGTTTTGGCTCCACGTTCCAACGCTGAAAAACGCGGGTTTCCGCGGAAGAAATCGAGCTTGACTTGATTCTGGAATTACCAGTTCAGCTCCAGCTCGTATCCAGTCATAACCAGCAGGTCTCCGAACAGTACGCGGATCGACTCGCAATGTTCGGTCGACAGAACGTCGCGCCACTGGCCGGGCTGGCCGCTGCGAAGATGTTGTTTTTCAGATGCTTGACCTTGTTTGCGCGCTGTAACGCGCTCAAAAGAAAACTCTTGTGCGGCTTTGACACATTTCCTGACCGCTTTGTCATGGAATCCGTAATGGCGGAAGAGCCTCTCAAAGACAGCAGGCTCATCAGCGATCAAATCTTCGTATCGAAGCTCGATGATACGAGGGTCTGCGTAATTCCATTGTCGCATTGAATAGTCGTCCACATATTTCGCAAAGCGGTCTATCTCAGCCGCAATGCCAGCGTGCTGATCAACCGAATTCAGAATCTGCTGATAGCTCCGGCCTTCATATTCAGGCCAGGGTTCATGCGCCCAGGCTTCGTCCGTCCAGAGATGATAGAAATATCCGGATACAATGACATCGCGAGGATCTCGAATGAGGTGTGACCCGACGAAGTCGCCAAGTTCGCCCGGGTCGAGCTGGCTGTGATTGGCAAAAACCAACCCCGTTCCAGGTTCCAGTTTGTCGCCGACATGATTGCACTTCTGCATCTTCAAGCCGTACATATCTGCGACTCGCTGCAGTACGCGCATCATCCAGACGGTACCCATTTTGTGATAGGTCCCGTGAAAAATCAGACGCGAATCACCTGCAAATGGTGACTTGTTGGAATCGAACCAGCTCATTCAATCCAGTCAATTGCCTTTCGTCCTGATTGTTCGAGAGCGTGATTTGCACGACTGAACGGCCGGCTTCCAAAGAACCCGCGGGACGCAGACAGCGGGCTAGGGTGTGCAGAAGAAATGATCGTATGTTGCGCGTCGATAAGATCACCTTTTTTTTCCGCCTGTTTGCCCCAGAGGATAAACACAACCGGTTCCGGATGGTCGTTCAGCGATCTGATTGCCAGGTCGGTGAACGCCTCCCACCCTTTTTTCTGGTGAGATCCGGCATCCGACTCGCGAACGGTCAATACCGTATTCAGTAGCAGCACTCCTTGAACCGCCCAGCGTGTGAGCTCACCGGACATCGATTTAAGATCGGGAAGTTTACGATCAAAGTCGGCATAGAGCTCTTTAAAGATGTTTCTCAGCGACGGTGGAATGCGCTCGCCATCGGGAACAGAAAAGCTCAGTCCGTGTGCCTGTCCTGTACCGTGATAAGGATCCTGGCCGAGAATAACGACGCGCGTCCCGGCATACGGCGTGAGCGCAAAAGCGCGAAAGACATCTTCGCATAGCGGGAAGATTCTGCGATTCGCTCTCTCTGAATGCAAAAACGACTGAAGTTGTTCGTATTGTTTGCTGGCAAAAAAGCCGGCTACATGAGGAGTCCAGTCACTATCTGCCGGCCAGTGATCGGGAAGGTCATGTCCACCAGCTGGAGCTTCCATGTCAAAAAGGTACTGGTTCATAGTTCGGTCGGATTCGTGAGGGAATCAAGGGGCGGACAGTGAGACGTGTCTGACCGGCCGGCTACGTGTCATCTTCGCTTGGTCGGAAATCAACCAGTTGCAACTCGACTCGGCGCCGTCCCATGAAATCGTTAATCACAGGTTTGAAGGCAAAATCATAGAGTCCGTTTTCTGCATCAATGTTTTTCAGCCAGTCACCTTTGCCGAAACCTACGGCGCGAATGCGGGAATTCTGCTGCTCCAACCGAAGCGCAATGTGACTGCCGTCACCCATTGTTTTTGGTGGCTCTGACAGCCGGACTCCCGTCGCGCAGAGCAAAGGCCGCGGATTCAGGTGCCCGAACGGCGCCAGTTTTTTCAGCTCGTTCATCGTCGGGAGTGTCATCTGGCTGATGAGTGCTTCGGCATCGATTTCGAGTTCCGGTTCGATTTCGCCGGAACCGACCTGCTCAAGCACATGGTGGCAGAATGCTTCACGGAATGCGTCGATGTTTCCGGGATCAATGGTCAGGCCCGCGGCTCCGGAGTGGCCACCGAAGCGAATAAGAAGATCGCTGCAGCCTTGCAAGGCGCGAAACAGATCGACGCCGCAAGACGAGCGGCACGAACCTGTCGCAGGACGGTTGCCGAGTGGATCCACGGAAATCACGATCGAGGGCCGGTGATAGTGTTCAGCGATCTTGCCGGCTACGACGCCGATTACGCCGAGGTGCCAGTCGTTGTCGGAAATAACCAGGGCGGGTTCACTGGCCGGATCAAAGTTGGCTTTGATTGCTTTTTTAGCTGAGGTGAATATCTTGCGTTCGATGCTTTTCCGGTTCGCGTTCAGCTTGTCCAGATAATCCCCGAGCGCGATTGCGCGATCCGGAGAATCACAGGTCAGAATTTCGACTCCAAGCTGAGCCTGACCAAGACGTCCGGCGGCGTTAAGTCTTGGACCGATCTGGAAGCCGATGTCGTCTGACTCCAGCTCCGGTCTTTCATCCAGGCCAGCCAGTTTCATGAGGTATTTCAGCCCGGGGCCGCTGAACCTTCTCATGCACCCGAGTCCGTGATGCACGATCAGCCTGTTCTCGTCGAGAAGGGGAACAACATCAGCAACCGTCCCAATGGCAGCCAGTGCGACCATCGAAAACAAAAACTCGCGGAAGTCGGGAGGCAGTTTGTCGCTGCCGACGTGACTTTTGCACAACGCCCAGGACAGCTTGAAAGCGACACCCGCTCCGCATAATCCATGGAACGGATATTCATGGTCGGGCAGGGCAGGGTGGACAATAGCCCTTGCGTCGGGAAGTTTCGAACCGAATTGGTGATGGTCTGTAATCACCATGTCCATGCCCAGCGTTTTTGCATACTCGACCTGGTCAACGCTGGAGATTCCACAGTCGACGGTGATCACGAGCTGAGCGCCGCGTTTTGCGATTTTGTCGAGACCTTCGTTGCTGACTCCGTATCCGTCTCCCAGTCTGTTGGGAACGTGGTAGGAAACATCCGCACCCAGCTTTTTCAATGTCAGGTACATGATGGCCGTTGATGTCATTCCATCACAATCGTAGTCACCATAGATCATGATCTTCCGGCCATCGGCAATTCCGGCCATGATGACATCAACAGCAGCGGGCAGACCGGGAAGCTCCTCCGGCGGAAGGAGCCCCGTCATTTTAAGGTCGAGAAAGGAAGTGACTTTTGCCGGCTGAGTGATTCCACGAAGAGCCAGGATCTGAGCCACGACCGGCGACACGCCAGCAGATCGTTCAATCGACTGCACCAGTGCCGCATCGTGTGCGCGAAGCTTCCATCGCTGGTTCATTTTGCAGTCCTTTTCGCGAAACACATGAAAGCTTCAGTTTAACAGAATTGGCCGTTTTTCAAGTTGGCGAAGCTTTCCGCCAGGAGGGCTGTTCAGCCGACGCGCACAGAAAAAGACGCGGCTCGATGAGCCGCGTCTTTCGTGATTGTATCTTTGCAAGACAAAGTAGTTGTTAGAACACCGTTTACAGTGCACTACGACTTACTTCTTCTTCTCGTTGTGGACTGAATGCCGCTTCAGCCGAGGAGAGTACTTCTTAATCTTGAGCTTTTCACCACCTGACTTGCGTCGCAAGGTGTAGTTGTAATCGCCGGTTTCTTCGCAAACCAGGTATACAACTTCAAGCTTTTTCTTTCCTTTACCTTTTTTCTTGGCCATGCCAGACTCCGCAGTCACCTTAAGGGTGAGAATTTTCTATCAATCAGGAATCGCAGATTTTAGCAGAGAGGCTGGAACCGAGTAAGGCTTGATTTTCCGGCAATTAAAGAAAAAAGCCCCGGCATCGTGGCATTTCTCAAGCATCAAAGACTGGCTCAGACAGGTTCGGTGTCCGTGCCCTCTTCGGGAACATCGCAGTATTTGCTGATCGGAGCGGGCCGGCCGTAGAAGAAGCCTTGTCCGAG
>JBCCFB010000059.1:0-26728 GCA_039029995.1 Planctomycetota bacterium | reverse complement strand
GGGTCAGGCGCGACACACGGGGTTCTAAATCATGGCCCCCTAGCGGCTGCGTGACTGCTTTCTGTTTTCAACACCCAGCGTGTCCTGGGCACCGCGAACAACCTGATACCGAACACCGGGAAGGTCACGGACTCGTCCGCCACGAACCAGAACGATCGAGTGTTCCTGCAGGTTGTGGCCTTCGCCTGGAATGTAAACGGTGACTTCCTTGCCATTTGAGAGACGAACACGAGTGATTTTTCGAAGGGCCGAGTTCGGCTTCTTCGGTGTCATCGTACGTACCTGCAAACAGACACCCTGTTTCTGTGGACAACGGTCCAGAACAGGAGCCTTGGTGAATTTGCGCTTTTGTTTACGTCGCTTGCGAACAAGCTGGTTAATCGTTGGCATTGAAGTATCCGAGTGTTATTGCGTACCGCGATCCGTCCCGATCCCGAAATGGCTCAAATTGCCTGCCTGGGACAGATTTCCGGAACCCGTAAATCTACCGGAATGAGTACCAGTGTCAACTGCAAATGCGGGAAAACACGTGTATTGAGGTGAGTCGGCCTGTTCACACGTTCAGGTTTAACGGGTACGGAAAATAGCGTCCCATTTCCTGAATGCATGCAAGGTTTTCATCAATTGCGGGCGATTTCAGCCCCCGCAGTCTCTACATCCGCCCGCCGTCCAGTTCGTCCTGCCACGCCTTGAGCTTGTCCCATTCACCGACCGCAGCCAGTCTGGCTTGATCGGGCCAGGTGGTCGGGTCGTGGCTGGCCATCATGCCACCGGCCTGAGTCAGAATCGACTGAATCTGATCGACGGTCGCATTTGCCAGATCGACGTAGCTGGAGATGCCGTGTCCGTAAAGCAGTTCCTGAATCTTAGGACCGATACCCTCAATTTGAGTCAGATCCTCCTGAACCGGAGCGGCTGTCGCAGCGGTCTCGGTTGAACGGCCTCCATCGAGTTGATCCTGCCAGGCTTTCAGCTTGTCCCACTCACCAACGGCCGCCAGAGCGGATTGATCCGGCCAGGTTGACGGATCGTGGTTGAGATAGGTGCCACCGGCCTGCATCAGAATGCTCTGAATACTGTCCACGGGAGTCTGTGCCAGAGTCGCATAGGTATAAATCCCATGTGAATAAAGCAGTTCCTGAATCTTGGGACCAACGCCTTCGATCTGAGTCAGATCCTCGTAGACGATTTCCGGTGTGCTCTCAGCCACCGCGGCGCTGTCGCCGCGGCCACCATCGAGCTGATCCTGCCACGCACGCAGCTTGTCCCATTCACCAACTGCAGCCAGGGCAGCCTGATCGGCCCAGGTGGACGGATCGTGTGCAGCGTAGTTTCCACCGGCGTTGGCAAGAATCTGACGGATGTGATCGGGCGAAGTTCTGGAAAGGTCTGCGTAGGTGGTGATTCCATGCTGACCAAGCAAACTCGCGATCGCAGGACCGATTCCTTCAATCTGAGTGAAGTCTTCAGTGTGGATCGTTGTCGAATGCGTTTCACCGGTCGATTCAGTTCCGAGCATGCTACCGAGCGAGTCTACAACACCCTGGCCCGGAGCAAAGCCGGCGGCATCACCCGCGTTTGCGATATCCTCAAGTGAAGGCGAGCTCGCGGTGTCACCGAGCAGGCTTGCAAGCGACGGCTCCGCCTGTCCCATACCCATCGGTGGTTCGGTGGTTTCCGGAACGTTTGACGCCCCTGCCGACTCAAGCAGCGGGAACGACTTCTCCAGCGACTGAGTAGGCTTGGCAGCAATCTCCTCAAGCGCCTGCAGGTTGTACTGAACTTCGGATTCACGGAATGTCCGGAATCCGGTACCTGCGGGAATCAGGTGACCGAGAATCACGTTCTCTTTCAGGCCGACCAACTTGTCAGTCTTGCCCGCCAGAGCCGCCTCGGTAAGCACTTTGGTTGTTTCCTGGAAACTCGCGGCAGAGATAAAGCTGCTACTCTGAACCGATGCTTTCGTAATCCCGAGCAACTGAGTTGAATAGGTTGCCGGCTTTGGACGGGTACCCTTCACAACGTCTCCACCAAGCGCCTCAATCTGGCCGTTGGTTTCTTCAAAGACGTTTTTCGGAATGATCTGCCCCTTGCGGAAATCAGAGTCACCCTTGTTGGTAATCCGAACCTGCGTGTCGAGCCGATTGTTTTCGGTGACGAACTCAAACCGGTCCAGAATCATACCCGGTAGCAGCGGTGTATCACCCGCATCCTCAACGCGGACCTTACGCAACATTCGCGCAATGATGATCTCGATATGCTTATCGTTGATTTCAACGCGCTGACTACGGTAGACACTCTGCACCTCGTGAACGAGATACTGCTGTACGGCTTCTTCGCCGGAAACGTCCAGGATATCGTGCGGAACCAGCGGGCCGTCAACCAGTTGCTGACCGGCTTTCACATGATCACCGGTATGAACACGGAAACGTTTCCCGGGAGGTACGAGGTGTTCGTATTCCTCACCGTTTTCGGAGCGGACGATGATCGTACGCTTACCACGCTTCTTCTCGGCGAGAATTTCAACGACGCCGTCTACCTGAGCGAGAACCGCGGGGTCTTTCGGTTTTCGAGCTTCAAAAATCTCGGTAACACGTGGCAGACCACCGGTGATGTCCGAAATACCGGAAGCTTCGCGCGGGGTTTCCGCAACGGTCGAACCGGCAGAAATCTCTGTTCCTTCAGCGACAAGAATGTGAGCACGTTCAGGCAGGTAATAGACGTCCAGAGGCTTACCGGAAGCATCTTCGATTACGATCTGCGGGTGCATGTCACCTTTGAAGTCGATGATCGAACGACGGACGGTACCACCGGCGTCCGTTTCCTCCTGCATCGTTTCACCTTCAACGATGTCCTCGAAGCGGACCCGACCTGCCACCTCCGACAGAACCGGAACAGCAAACGGGTTCCACTGACAGAGGATCGCGTTGACTTTGATTTCATCATCGTCCTTGACCTTGAGGATCGCACCAGCGGGAACTTTGTGAACTTCCAGCTCACGTCCACGCGGATCAAGAATCGCAATCTCACCGTTCCGGTTAAGAACAACAGTATCACCGCTGTCATTTTCAACGTAACGCATGCGGGTCAGCTTGACGGTACCAGCCTTCTTACCGCGCTTTTCGCTTTCTTCGGTGACCGTACCGGCAACACCGCCGATGTGGAACGTACGCATGGTCAGCTGTGTACCAGGTTCGCCGATACTCTGAGCAGCAATGATCCCGACTGCCATGCCTTCTTCGACTTCGGCTCCGGTGGACATGTCCATCCCGTAGCATTTGCGACAGGTACCCAGAGCAGCTTCACAAGTCATAGGACTTCGAACCTGAATCTTACCGAGTCCCATCTCTTCAATCTTGCGGGCAATCTCGGGGGTGATCATCTCGTTCTCACGAACGATGACCTCATCGGTTACCGGATTGACGATGTTCTGACGGGACACCCGACCGTTGATCGCGGTCGCGAGGCGGACTTCCACCTGCTCACCACGGTAGATGACCCCTTTGGTGATCCCGCGGGTTGTACCGCAGTCGTCCATGGTCACCACAACGTTCTGGGCAACGTCGGCGAGTTTACGTGTGAGGTATCCGGAGTCAGCGGTCTTCAAAGCTGTATCCGCAAGACCTTTTCGAGCACCGTGAGTGGACGAGAAGTACTCAAGTACAGTCAGGCCTTCGCGGAAGTTCGCCTTAATCGGCGTCTCGATAATTTCACCGGTCGGCTTGGCCATAAGACCACGCATACCAGCCAGCTGCCGGATCTGCTCGACACCACCACGAGCACCGGAGTGCGCCATCAGGAATACCGGATTGACGTAGCCCATTCCGCCACGGTCATCACGTTCCATGGCAGCCATCATCTCTTTAGTGATCTGCTCACGGGCATGCGTCCAGGTATCAAGTACTTTGTTGTATCTTTCCTGTTCGGTGATCACACCACGTTCGTAGTGCTTGCGGAACTTGAGGACTTCCTTCTCCGCCGCCGATACGATGGTTTCTTTCGAATCCGGTGTCACAAGGTCGTCCGTTGCAAACGAAAGACCCGAACGAGTCGATTCACGGAATCCAAGCTGGTTCATATCATCGAGCAGTTTGATTGTCGCCCGGCGACCCAGCTTCTGATAACAGTCCGAAATCACGACGGCGAGGTCGCCACTCTTCATCGGATAGTTGTAGAAGTCGAGGCCGTAAGGCAGCATCATGTTGAACAGCACTCGACCATAACTGGTCTCGATAATCCGCTCGTCACTGCTTTCCTCTTCGTTCAGACGAACGCGACGTCCGGCAGGCAGCCGAACTTTGATGTTCGCGTGAATGTGAATCACATCCTGTGAAAAGGCCGTGTCAGCCTCGTCCAGCGAAGCGAAAACCATTCCGTCGCCCTTCTGATTGGGCAGCTTCAACGAGATGTAGTAACAACCCATCACCGTATCCTGAGACGGACTCATGATCGGCCGGCCGTTGGACGGTGCGAAGATATTGTTAGTCGAAAGCATCAGCGTGTGAGCTTCGACTTGAGCTTCGATAGAAAGCGGAAGGTGAACCGCCATCTGGTCACCGTCAAAGTCCGCGTTGAATCCCTTGCAGACCAGCGGATGCAGGTGGATCGCGTTACCTTCAACGAGAACAGGCTCAAACGCCTGAATACCCATACGGTGAAGCGTCGGAGCACGGTTGAGCAGAACAGGATGGTTCTGAATCACGAATTCAAGGATATCCCAGACTTCCTCATCCTTGCGCTCAAGCATCTTCTTGGCGCTCTTGATGGTGTCCGCGTGACCGAGTTCCTTCAGCTTGCGAATGATGAACGGCTGATACAGCTCCAGCGCGATCTTTTTCGGCAGCCCGCATTGATGAAGTTTCAGGCGCGGCCCGACGACGATCACTGAACGAGCTGAATAGTCAACACGCTTACCCAGCAGGTTTTCACGGAATCGACCCTGCTTACCTTTGATCATATCGGTAAGCGATTTGAGCGGGCGATTGCTGCTGCCGAGAACCGGCCGCTTACACCGGTTGTTGTCAAACAACGCGTCCACGGACTGCTGGAGCATCCGCTTTTCGTTCCGGATAATGACTTCCGGAGCATTCAGATCAACCAGCTTGCGAAGACGGTTGTTCCGGTTGATGATCCGGCGATAAAGATCGTTCAAGTCACTGGTCGCAAAGTTGCCGCTGTCCAGCAGGACCAATGGGCGCAGATCCGGAGGAATAACTGGAATCACATCCAGCACCATCCATTCCGGCTTGTTGTCACTGTCGCGGATCGACTCGACAATCTTCAGACGGTTGGTCAGGTCCTTCCGCTTCTGCTTCGAACCTGTTTCGGCGAGCTCAACTCGCAGATCGTTGGACAGAGCTACCAGGTCGAGACTCTGAAGAAGGTCACGAACGGCCTCGGCACCCATATTGGCTTTAAAGCTGCCATCGCCGAACTGGGCTTTGGCGGCGCGATACTCTTCTTCGGTGAGCAACTGCTGGGCTTCGAGGTCCGTTGTACCGGGATCGGTAACCACGTAATCCTGGAAATAGATCACCTTTTCCAGCGACGACGTCTTCATGCTCAACAGGTTACCGAGACGACTCGGCATCGCCTTGAAGAACCAGATGTGAACAACCGGAGCGGCCAGTTCGATGTGCCCCATGCGCTTGCGACGCACACGTGAGTGAGTCACTTTCACTCCGCAGCGGTCACAGATCATGCCCTTGTATTTCATACCGCGGTACTTGCCGCAGGCGCATTCCCAGTCTTTTTCCGGACCGAAAATCCGCTCGCAGAAAAGACCGTCTTTCTCGGGCCGGTAGGTACGGTAGTTGATCGTTTCAGGCTTCTTGACTTCGCCCATCGACCAGCTGCGGATGTCGTGCGGCTTGGCCAGGCTGATTTTTACAGAAGCGTAATCGTTGATTCGATCGTATGCAGCAGTGTCGGCAGTCGCCATATTCACCTGCTCCCTTTGAACCTGTTAATCGTTGTATTGTGAATCGCCGTAAGGCGTTTGTTGTACCGTCGTCCGCTGCCTTTAACCGGTGCAGCGTTATGTAATGTCGCCCCTGCCCTTCCAACGGGAAGGGCAGGACGAATGTTCCTATCCGCGTCGCTTTTCGAGCTGCATATTGAGCGCGAGACCGCGAATCTCGTTGGTAAGTACGTCGAAGCTGGCCGGTGTACCTGCTTCAAGAGTGTTCTCACCCTTGACCATCGACTCGTAGATCTTGGTCCGGCCTTCAACGTCATCCGACTTGACTGTCAGGAGTTCCTGAAGGATGAAAGCGGCTCCGTAAGCTTCGAGAGCCCAGACTTCCATCTCCCCGAATCGCTGACCACCGAAGCGGGCTTTTCCTCCCAGCGGCTGCTGGGTAATAAGCGAGTACGGGCCTGTGCTTCGAGCGTGAACCTTGTCATCAACAAGGTGGTGAAGCTTCAACATGTAGATGTAGCCGACAGTCGTCTCCTGACCGGCTGGAAGACCGGTGCGCCCGTCGTAAAGCGTGCACTTACCATGACGCGGCAGTCCTGCTTCTTCGAGAGCATCGTTGATGTCCTCTTCGCTCGCTCCATCAAAGACGGGAGTCAAAGCCTGGAAGCCGAGTTTGGAACCAGCCCAGCCAAGGTGAGTTTCAAGAATCTGGCCGACATTCATACGACTCGGAACACCCAGCGGATTGAGCAGAATCTGAAGCGGAGTTCCGTCTTCCAGATAAGGCATATCCTCTACGGGCAGAATCTTCGCGATCACACCCTTGTTACCGTGGCGGCCGGCCATTTTATCGCCGACGGAGATGGTCCGTTTCGTGGCGATATAAACCTTGACCATCTGAAGAACGCCGCTGCGAAGTTCGTCACCGCGTTTCATACTGTTGACTGTCCGGTCGCGTTGATCCATCGCTGTCTCGACGGCGGGCCACAGTTCGGTGTGAGCCTGCTTGAGTTGCTTGATGCGATCTTCGCTGCGCATTCCTTCGATGTAGGGATTCAACCGGAAGTAAGCCGCTTTCTCAGCAACAAACTTCGGATCCTGACCTTTGGCGAGCGGTGTTTCGTCGTCATCGGTCATCGTCTTGCCGAGAACCTTTTCCATCGCCTCCACCAATTCGGTGAATGCGGCGGCAACGCGCTCGTCGCCATCGGTCTCAGCGGCCTTCAGATCTTTCTCGAAGACTTTTCTTTCCTCATCAGAAAGACTCATGCGACGCGAGAATCGCTGCGTGTCGATGACGATACCTTCGATACCGGACGAGACTTCCAGCGAATCGTTCTTCACGTCTTCACCGGCACGACCGAAGATGGCATGCAGAAGTTTTTCTTCCGGTGTCAGCTCGGTTTTCGACTTCGGCGAAACCTTACCGACAAGAATGTCACCCGGACGGACATACGTTCCGACGCGGACGACTCCGTTCTCATCGAGGTTCCGAAGCGCTTTTTCGCTTACATTCGGAATGTCGCGAGTGAATTCCTCGCGGCCCAGTTTGGTCTCGCGGATCTCGACGTCGAATTCCTCGATATGAATCGAAGTATAAGTGTCGTTCTTCACCAGTTCCTCACTGATGATGATCGCATCTTCAAAGTTGTAGCCGTCAAACGACATGAACCCGACGAGCACGTTCCGGCCGAGTGCAAGCTGGCCCTTATGCGTTGCTGCACCGTCGGCGATGACTTCGTCTCTTTCGACTTTCTGGCCGGGGACGACGATCGGACGCTGATTGTTACAGGTACGCTCGTTCAGACCGACGTATTTTTTCAGCGGATACACATCCTGGCCGATTTCGATCCGTGTCGAATCAACATAGGTGATCTTTCCGGCTTTGCGTGCCTTGATAACCATGCTTGAGTTGTGAGCAACCGGCGTTTCCAGGCCGGTCCCGACAATCGGAGGCTCAGCAACGAGCAGCGGCACTGCCTGCCTCTGCATGTTCGAGCCCATCAATGCGCGGTTGGCGTCATCATGCTCAAGGAACGGAATCAGGCCCGCAGAGACACCCACCATCTGGGCAGGAGCCATATCGATGTAGGCAACATCTTCCGGACGAACCAGTTCGAAGTCAGCACGGTAGCGGGCAATCAGGTTGCCACCGAGTGCTTTGCTGCCGACCAGATTGCCGTTTTCGACCATCGTATCGGCCGGAGCAACGAACACCTCAGATTCCTCGTCGGCTCGAAGCCACTCGATTTCGTCTGTGATCTTTCCTTTGCTGACTTTCGCATATGGAGAAACAAGGAACCCGTAATCATCCACGCTCGCGTAGATCGCAAGACTGGAAATCAAACCGATGTTTGTACCTTCAGGAGTTTCAATCGGACAGATTCGTCCATAGTGGGAAATGTGAACGTCACGAACTTCAAAGCCCGCACGCTTCCGGTTCAGACCACCCGGGCCGAGTGCCGACAGACGACGCTCGTGAGTCAACTGCGAAAGCGGGTTTGTCTGGTCAACAACCTGCGACAGTTCGCCACGACCGAAGAAGTATTCGATGGCAGCCGAAATACTTTTTGGATTCACCAGCGAGCGTGGAGTCATGTCGTCCACCTCTTTCAAGCTCATCCGTTCCTGTACGGTTCGACGCAGCTTAAGAAAACCTTTGCGAAGCTCGTCAGATGCAAGCTCGTCAATGGTCCGCAAACGGCGGTTTCCAAGGTGGTCAATATCGTCAATCTGTGCTTCACCACCGGGTGTACTCAGATCGAGTAGATAACGGGTACACGCAAGGATATCGTCAGAGCGAAGTGTCATTTCCTTTTCGGAAACGCCGAGATCGAGCTTTCGATTGATCCGGAAACGACCGACTTTGCCAAGACGATAACGGTTCTCGTCGTAGAATTTCTCTTTGAACAGCGTTCGCGCTTTTTCGAGTGCAGGCGGGTTACCCGGACGCAGACGCTGGTAGATTCGAAGCAGAGCTTCCTCGTGCGACGAGGTGTTGTCCTCTTCGAGCGAGTTGAAGATCAGCGGCGAACGTGGATTCGCGATAATCTCCACCACTTTGACGCCTGCCGCGATGATCGACTCAGCCATCTCCTTGGAGATCTTCCGGCCTGAGTCAACGATGATTTCACCGGCACGTTCGGACGTGGACGGATAGACGATGTCATCGACGGCGACCTTGTCGATCAGTTTTGCCGCACTGCGACGATCGACGACTTTGACCTTCTGGGCATCGTAGAATGCGCGGATGATATCGCAGTCCTCGCTGAACTTCGGATCCATCGCCCGCAGCAGTGTCATCGCGGAGAACTTACCGCTCTGGTCGATCCGTACGGTCAGCGTATCCTTCTTGGTCGCTGTCATCTCGATCCAGCTTCCCCGTTCGGGTATGACCCGGCAGCTTGGCAGCTTCCGGTCGGAAGTCGTATCGGACTCGAGAACGAAGTCGATGCCGGGGCTGCGATGCAGCTGACTGACAACAACACGCTCTGCACCGTTGATGATGAATTCGCCACCGCCCATCATGATGGGGATGTCGCCCAGGAACACCTCTTCCTCGACCGGCTGTTCTTTGTTAAGTCTCAGCCAGACCCGGAACGGACGACCGTAGGTCAGCCGCAACTGGCGGCATTCCTCCGGCGTGTAGCGTGGTTTTCCAAGGTCGTAACGGACGTAGTCCAGACGCAGCTTTTTGTCATAGCTTTCGATAGGAAAGATCTCTTTGAGAACTCCCTCGATCCCCATGTCCTTGCGCTTTTCGGATTCCACATCGGTCTGCAGAAAGCGCTTGTAGCTATGCGTCTGGATTTTGGTGAGATCAGGCGGGACCTGATAATCGCGCCCGCTGCCGAATATACGTACGTTTTCCGGGTTTAGTCTTCGCTCAATCGGGGTTGCCATAAAAGCAGAATCTCCGGGTCAAAACCAGGGCAGCTGATCAGGCTGCCACATTGTTTACGCTGAGCTTGATCAGGCCGCAGCGCGGTGACATCAGGGCCGTAACGACCGGCCGGTGATGACGGGTTGGTTGCACGAACATGCCGCCGGGATGTTCGCAATTTTTTCGCCATCGCGATTCAAACGGTGCAGTGTGAATTCGCAATGGATGCTTTGATTCGGCGGCCGTCAGGTTCAGACAACGCAAGCGGCAGAACGCCCGCTGCCGGGTGGTTGCCTGCGGTTGAACTTCAACAGCTTCCTGTTATTGAAAATCCTGAAACTGAAAACGTGGACTGAAACAGAGAGAAAGAACTGCAAGACCTTGTTACGCCCGCAATTGACGCGCAAAAACGCACCGCTGTAACAGCGGCGCGCTGACCGTGCCAATACAATGCGCGCAGAAACTGCGCGGTTACAACGCGCGAATCGCTGCTCCGGCAGCGCATACCTTTTCCACAGAAAGGTCCGAGAGCAAATTCCGGACCGCTGCTTAGGATGGCATGCCGAGGCTTTCGCACGCTTACCACAAACGGACAAAAACTGGTGATACGGGCTTCGGGAAGGTCTGACGGCGGGTCTACAGGTTCTCCATCCCTGCGACCTGCCCCCATTTTGCAGTTTGCTAACCTCAAAACTCAAGGCCGGTTGGGGCCTTGAGCGGGCTTTTTTTGCGTTTTCTACGCAAATTACCGTCTACTTGACCTCGACAGCACCACCAGCGGCCTCAACGTCCGCCTTGACTTTGTCGGCATCTTCTTTCGAAACGCCTTCTTTCAGAGTTGCAGGGCAGCTCTCGACCATCTTCTTGGCGTCCATCAGCGAAGCGCCGGTGATTGCCTTTACGACTTTCACGACGTCCAGCTTCTTGTCGCCGAAGCCTGTCAGAACGACATCAAATTCGGTCTTGGCTTCTTCAGCGGCTTCGCCGCCACCGCCACCACCGCCACCAGCCATAACGACTGCGCCGCCGGCAGCAGCTTCGATGCCGTGCTCTTCTTTGAGGTAGTCGCTGAGCTCTTTGGCTGCTTTAAGAGTTAATCCGGCGATTTGATCACCGAGCGTTTTTGTTTCCGCCGAAAATTCCATTGTTGCTGCTTCTTCTGACATGTTCGTCACCTTTCTTTTGTCCGCGCCGGATTCCTGCGGGTGAACCACGGCTTTATCAACTGGTTATTTGTGTATTGAGTATTGACGTTTATGGTTTTACGGGCAGATACCGCGAACCTGCCCGGCTTGTTCCTGTTTGACTATTCGTCATCCTTGTCCGCGATCTGCTTAACCTGCGACGCCACCGATGAGCCGGGGCCTTTGAGTTGAGCAGAGAGTTGCGATCCAGGTCCGAGGATCTGGCCGACCAGCAGACTGAGTTGCTCAGCACGGCTGGGCCACTTGGAAATCTCGGCGACCTTTTCCTGCGACAGCTTTTCGCCGTCCATCACTCCGCCGCGCGCCTCGAAACTCTCAAACTCACCATCACGTTTGTGAAGCTCGTGAGCTGTTTTGACGAGCGAGACAAAGTCCTCCGCTCCCCACATGACCGCGGCGGTTCCGTCGAGGCCTTCAAATGCCGGAGCGAGTGATGTTCCCTCGGTTGCACGACGGGCGAGCGAGTTTTTAACCACCATCAGGTGAATATCTTTCTCGCGCAACTGCTTTCGCAGCTCTGTCGTCGAGTTGGAATCAATTCCAATCACATTGGCGATAACACAATCGCCGACGCCTTCGAGTCGTCGGGCGATATCTCTGCTCACCAGGTCTTTTACAAACTTACTCATTGCATCTGCTTAAGTGCGGGGTACTTCTTTGTGAATCACCGTTGCGTTGAATTGCAACGGCGTCGGCGAGTCCGTTTCAACATCCTGTCAGTCGCTGCATCCGTCAGGCTGCGACGCAAACACCGGGGCTCATCGTGGCCGCGATGACAATGCCTCTGACATAGGTTCCCTTGGCCGCATTGGGCTTGAGGGATTCAATATGGTTGATGAAGGCAGTGATGTTTTCCTCGAGTTTCTGCGGATCGAAGCTGAGCCGTCCGACAACCGCATGCACGTTGCCACCGTCATCGTTTCTGAACTCGACCTTACCGGCTTTGTACTGTTTGACGGCTTCGGCAACCTCCGGCGTAACCGTTCCGGCCCGCGGTGAAGGCATCAGACCACGCGGGCCGAGCACACGACCGAGCGGGCCGACCAGTCCCATCATGTCAGGAGACGCGATGCAGACATCGAAGTCGAGCCAGCCGTCAGAGATCTTCTTGGCCAGCTCATCGGCTCCAACTTCGTCGGCTCCGGCCTCCTGTGCCGCGGTTGCTGCTTCGCCTCTGGCAAAGACAACGACCTTCTGAGTCTTTCCAATTCCGTGAGGAAGGACGATCGAGCCGCGAACCAGCTGGTCCGCCTGCTTGGCATCGATACCCAGTCGCATATGGATCTCAACAGTCTGATCGAACTTCGTCGAATCAAAACCCTTCAGAATCTCCACGGCCTTCGCCAGTGAGACTGCTTCCTTCTTTTCAGTTTTTTCCGCGTGACCGCGATATCGCTTGGATGGTTTACCCATTTTGATTCTGCCTTTTGCGTGGCCGACTGGATGTCAATGGCCTGTTTTGCTTGTTGTCTTCGGCGACCGTCAGTGACCTGTTCTTATCCTTCAACCACGATGCCCATACTCCGTGCGGTGCCTTCAATCATGCGGCAGGCATGATCGAGGTCACGGGCATTCAGGTCTGCCTGTTTCTTTTCGACGATTTCCTCGATTTGCTTGCGGGTGACCGTTCCAACCTTGTCACGATTGGGAACGCCTGATCCGCTTGCGATTCCAGCAGCCAGTTTCAGCAGTGCTGCCGCAGGAGGGCTCTTGACGATAAAGTCAAAGGTCCGGTCGTTGTAAACCGTCACGACGACGGGAATCGGCATGCCGTTGAATTCTTTCGTCCGGTCATTGAACTGCTGAACAAACTGCCCGAGGTTGATCCCGAACTTACCGAGTGAGGTACCGACCGGAGGAGCAGGAGTTGCTGCACCGCCGGGGACCTGGAATTTCGCCTGACCTGTAACCTGTTTTGCCATAACCGCAATCCGCTGTATTGTCTGTTAGTTGTTTCTGTAACCGGCTCAAACGTCTGCCGCCGGGACGATCGAGCCTCTAGACGTCTTCGACGTGCCAGTGGTCGAGCTCAACCGGATTCAACCGGCCGAAAATGTTAATCATGACCGTGATGCGTCCGTTGCGCTCATCGATCGCGGAGACTTCGCCTTCATGGTTCTGGAAGTAACCTTCCTTAACGCGAACCCGATCACCGACCTTGAACCGGATAGCCGTCTTGATGGCGGCTTCTTCGCCCTCTTCCTCTTCAGGCGGACGGGTGGTTGCGATGATCCTTGAAATCTCTTCTTCCGAAAGCGGTGCAGGCTTGCCGACCGCTCCGGTAAAGTCGCCGATACCCGGTGTCTCACGAACCAGGAACCAGCTGTCATCAGTGATTTCCATATGTACAACGATGTATCCGGGATACAGCTTTCTCTTAACGACACGCTGTTTTCCGGATTTATTGAACTCCCGCACATCTTCCGTTGGAACCAGCACGTCTCCGAAGTACTGCTCCATACCTGCGACTTTCACGCGCCTCAACAGCGCGTCGCAGATCGAGTTCTCACGGTTCACTTGAACCTTCAGGATGTACCACTGTCTCTCACCGGTTTCGACTTCTTCAACCGGTTCTTCGACGTACTCGTCAATCGGCGAGACATCTTCATCTTCGTCGTCTTCGTCCAGGTCATCGTCGGTGACCAGCTCATCGGCGCGAAAACCCAGTTCGTTGACCTCGACATCCGGATCTTCCAGCAGATCCGCAAGATCAACTTCCGGCTCTCCAGCTTCTTCTTCTGATTCGCCCTCTTCTGATTCATCAGCTTCATCAGCCGCAGACTCGCCATCACCGACGGCATCCGATTCAGCAGCCACCTCTTCGACAACTGCGGAATCGCTGTCAGCAGCTCCTTCATCTTCAGACGCAACAGCGCCAGACGACACATCTGCAGCTTCGACAACATCTGCAGCTTCGACGACAGACTCATCAACAGCGCCAGCTTCGACTCCAGCCTCAGCTTCGACAACAGACTCGTCCGGCGCTCCGGGCAGCGCAGTCTCTGCATCTGCTGATTCCGATGCAACATTATCTAGCTGCTCGCCGGACTCTTCAGTGATTGCGTTTTCGTCAACCATGCCTGACTTGCCTGAAATACCGTGAATTTAGTCTCAATTACGCCGTACTAACCAATACGCTGTGCGAACCTAGTAGCGAATGCCAATAAACTGGAACAGCGCCGTCCAGATAAAGTCGAACAGGAACAGCAGCCCGGCCATCGCGAAAATGACGACCATCACGACAACACTGGCTCCCCAGAGTTCCTGCTTGGTCGGCCACGAGACCTTGTTCATCTCGGCCTGCACGGCGATCAGGAAGTCAGCGAACTTCGGATAGTTAACGACCCGGAACGAGAACCAGAATCCGAGCGCCGACAAGGTGACCAGCAGTACGTATCGCGAACCACTGAACAAATCCGACAGCCAGCCGACGCGATACAACTCGTATACGCACAAAAATGCAATCAAAGCAACTGCCAGGAAAGTGAGCTGACGGACGATCCGCCCCTGCTCCGGCTTGTACAAGCCGACCTGAAACAAGGAGGACAGAAGACTGCCACCTGATTGATTTGCAACCGAACTCATCGGAACCTCACTAACCGCGAACCACTACAACCCGCGAAACGAACAAATTCCCGGATCCCACCGGAGGGCGGATGCCTCATGCATCCGAAGCTAGACCCTGTGAACGCCAAACTGAACCCAGCTTGAACGCCGCTGAACGAGCAAACGAAGCCATCGCCTAACGGGGCCACACGACTCAAATGGCAGGGGCGGAGGGACTCGAACCCGCAACCGCTGGTTTTGGAAACCAGTGCTCTGCCAATTGAGCTACACCCCTGTGTTTGAGCCGACTCGTCTTGAACCGACCGGCCGAATGCGACTGCAGAGCAACCACGCGGCCTGACCGGCAACAAACAAGGGAGCCTGCTAACAGGCTCCCCGTAATTCCTGCCTACTCGGAAACACTGGTTACAACGCCCGAGCCGACGGTACGACCACCTTCGCGAATCGCGAAGCGGACACCATCATCAATCGCAACCGGCTTATGCAGCTCAACGGTGATCTTGACATTGTCACCAGGCATGCACATCTCGGCGCCGACCAGGTTTGCAGTTCCTGTTACGTCTGTAGTACGGAAGTAGAACTGCGGACGATAACCACTGAAGAACGGCGTGTGACGACCACCCTCCTCTTTGCTCAAGCAGTAGATTTCTGCTTCAAACTTGGTGTGAGGAGTGATCGAACCCGGCTTGGCGAGAACCTGACCACGCTGGATATCTACACGCTTGACACCACGAAGGAGGCATCCCACGTTGTCGCCAGCGCGACCTTCGTCGAGAATCTTGCGGAACATCTCAACGCCTGTACAAGTCGTTGTGCGCGACTCAGCATCGAGGCCGATAATCTCAACTTCTTCACCTGTGCGGACAACACCACGCTCGATACGACCGGTAGCAACCGTTCCACGACCCTCAATTGAGAAGACGTCTTCGATCGCCATCAGGAATGGCATTTCGTCGTCACGCTTTGGCTCTGGAATATGCTCATCAATAGCGTCCATCAGTTCCGAAATGCACTTACTGGCTTCCGGATCATCCGGCTTCTGATATGCAGGGAGTGCGCTACCGCGAACGATGCAGGCGTTGTCGCCGTCGTAATCATACTTCGACAGAAGTTCACGAACTTCCATATCGACCAGCTCGAGCAACTCTTCGTCATCAACCAGGTCGCACTTGTTCAGGAAAACAACCAGGTTCGGAACATCAACCTGACGGGCGAGCAGTACGTGCTCTTTTGTCTGAGGCATCGGGCCCGAGTCGGCTGCAACCACAAGAATCGCACCGTCCATCTGGGCGGCACCGGTAATCATGTTTTTGATAAAGTCAGCGTGGCCGGGACAGTCGATGTGAGCGTAGTGACGCTTGTCTGTTTCATACTCAACGTGAGCAACAGCGATCGTTACCGTCTTGGTTTCGTCACGGACTGTACCGCCCTTCGCGATATCCGAATAGGAAATCGGTGTCGCCAGACCCTTTGCAGCTTGAACTGCAACGATCGCGCCGGTGGTGGTTGTTTTGCCGTGGTCAATGTGACCGATAGTGCCAACGTTAACGTGAGGCTTTGTCCTCTCAAATGTTTCCTTGGCCATTGTCTTTTATACCTACCTATACTCGTCTTTTTGTTACCAGGTTACATCGACCAGTGGCCGAACCAAAACAGAGCTGCTGATGGGATTTGAACCCATGACCTCGTCCTTACCAAGGACGCGCTCTACCACTGAGCTACAGCAGCTAGTTAACTACCAGCACCCGTGGTGCCAAATCCAACAGCATCAAGCCAAACCAGGCATGGCCGACGACCGCAAAGCCGTAGACCACAACACTGTATGATGAGCGGGTGAAGGGAATCGAACCCTCACAACCAGCTTGGAAGGCTGGGGCTCTGCCATTGAGCTACACCCGCTGAAAATCCATTAGTCAAGCCAGACCGACAGACAGTCGTCCCGGTCCGGAGTTGGCTAACCGGTTACTCTAACAAAATCAGGACCTCCTCCAAAAGGTCTTTGTTCGGGAAAAACTCCCAGAATCTAGGCCTTTTTTCGGCTATCTCTGACCGGGGCAAACCGGCTGTTCCCCACTCGACTCTGCCCTGGCGTTTCCCCCGGAAGAGAAACAGACCGACAGCGTAAACAGGTGTTTTGGAAACGGTCGTCGCAACATGTAACCTGCCGACGATCCGCCAGTACCGTTGCGATTGACACCGGGCTGCGGCGTACTCCGCGAACGGATTGCTCTCCGGTTAGAAGCGTCCGGAAAGCGAAGTCCTGCTGCACCGGGTTTCCCGACCCGTTTCAGCAGGGGCTGAATCTTAACGACATGGTCTATGGAAGACCATGCCCAAAATCCCGCAAGCGACAAAATCGTGCGAGACCATCCTCGCTATGATTCGGAAACGAGGATTCAAGTGGGGGGTGCAGGATTCGAACCTGCGAAGGCTGAGCCAACAGATTTACAGTCTGTCCCGTTTGACCGCTTCGGTAACCCCCCGGTATGCCATCGGACGGAGCCACCCGCCGTTCCAAAAAGCAATCCACTCAAATGAGTGGATCACCTGCATTGGATCGGCCAAAGCGCTCCAATTCTTCACTTTGTTGAGAGCCAGCGGAGGGGTTCGAACCCACGACCTGCGGTTTACAAAACCGCTGCTCTGCCAACTGAGCTACGCTGGCGTGAATCTGAGGCGATACCGGAAACAACGTAATATATCGAAATCCGATTGCCCCGCAATACGAAAATGACACCGTTTCAAAGGGGACGGTTCACCTCGAATTGAGGCATGACGGCCTTCGAAACATTATCATTGCTGACCGGCGCCGGTCTGTCCGGCCAGCCCCTGTCTCACAATACGATCGCACTCTCCGGCTCAAAACATGATTGCCCATATCGGACTCCCCCCATTCGTCATAGATGGCATTCTTAAACATACCGAACCACCTATTCAAAACGATGCGGTGATTTTCGGGATCCTGATGGTCATGCTGGGCCTGATCTTTGTTACCTGCAACAGCAAGAACAGATACTGGAAGCTGTTCTATAAAGCGGTTCCCATGCTGCTGCTCTGCTACTTCCTCCCTTCGCTACTGACTTTTTTCCAGCTGGTCGATCCCGAGGAATCCGAGCTCTATTACATGGCCTCTCGCTATTTGTTGCCGGCCAGCCTCGTTCTACTGACGCTCAGCATCGATTTGAAGGAGATCTTCAAACTTGGCCCCAAGGCTTTGATCATGTTTTTCACCGGCACCTTCGGAGTGATCATCGGTGGTCCGCTGGCGATTCTGATCGTATCCGCGTTCAATCCGGAAATCTGTGGAGGCCGGGGGCCGGAAGAAGTCTGGCGCGGGCTTTCCACCGTCGCCGGAAGCTGGATCGGAGGCGGCGCAAACCAGGCTGCGATGAAGGAGATCTTTCTGCCCTCGGACAGTCTCTTCAGCGTCATGGTCGCCGTCGATGTGATCATCGCGGAGATCTGGATGCTGTTCCTGCTGCTTGGAGTCGGTCAGGCCAAAACGATAGATCGCTGGTTTAAGGCTGACGCTTCTGCAGTGGACCGCCTTCAGGAGAAGATGGAAAAGTTCAGTCTGTCTTCAGCCCGGATTCCAACGACCGCCGAGCTCATGGCCCTGCTGGCGATCGCCTTCGGAATCACCGGCGTCTGCCATTTCGCTGGAGACTGGCTTTCAGTGTGGGCGACTGGAGTCGACGAAGGAATTCCCGAAGACTCATGGTTCACCATGAAACGCTTCAGCCTTACCAGTCAGTTTTTCTGGCTGATCGTGCTTGCCACAACCTTCGGTCTGATCCTGTCGTTCACCCGCGCCCGCAACTACGAAGGAATCGGCGCTTCCAAGATCGGTACCGTGTTTATCTTTATTCTTGTTGCCACCATCGGAATGAAGATGGACATCCGGGCACTTGCCGAACATCCCGGGCTGTTTCTGGTCGGTGGAATCTGGATGTTCATCCACGTTGTTCTCCTGTTCTTCGTCGGATGGATGATCAAAGCACCGTATTTCTTCCTCGCGGTGGGAAGTAAAGCGAACATCGGCGGAGCCGCCAGTGCGCCTGTCGTCGCGGCGGCATTCCATCCGTCTCTCGCGCCGGTCGGCGTACTACTGGCCGTACTCGGATATGCCCTGGGAACGTACGGCGCCTGGCTGTGCGCCATACTGATGGAGCAGGCAACACCGGCGGCTGCGGCAGTAGGCGGTTAAGTAGTCCGAAGCGTCTCAAAGCGGGTTTAGCAGAATGAGTTCGAGTCGGTTCTACTGTCCGAATTGCAATGCTGTGGTTCCGACTGTGCTCATCGCTCAAATCGCGATGGCCGGAAATACGATGACACGATCACACTGCTCATTTTCTACAGTCACCAGACTCTGCCTTGGCCGGTGAATCATCAGCAGTACATGTGCGCGCAGTCTGCTGAATTCAGATGCGACGGAGCCCTGCCTAGGCCAGTTCCTTCGCTGCCTGGCGAAACCATGCAAGGATCCGCTGCAGATGCTCGTCTCCGTACAGCTTTGCAAACTTCCTGCTTTCGGCGTGGCCGCCATCTTCCAGGATTGTGATACGCTCACGAACGTACGCCGGTGTCAGCTCAATTTTCCCAAGGACCTCAATGCAGTGCCGCCAGTGTTCATAAGAAGTCGGAAATGCATGGTCGTTGTTCATGGCTTGTCCTTGTGATCGTGTCTTTACTCAGATGAATCAGACCGCACCACTGTATAGCATTCATCCATGTCCATAGCATCGGTTAATTGCATTCAGCGCGAGTTCGTGGTCACGTCGCAAGGCTGCATTGCACTCCCCGGGACGAGCCAAGCAGTCGTGCAATTGGCCCGATCGCCGATTCATCAATCATCCACGTCAAGCTTACCCTGCTTCGTAGAAGACTACCGCGGCTATGTTTGCCACCAGCCAGGATGAGGCAGCAATCAACTGCAACCAATCCCCGCCGGAACTTATGCCGTAAACGAACACGCTGGCTATCCAGCAGACACTTGCGATCGTTTGCCCAAGCCACTCGACCTGAACCATTTTTGCCAGGCGGCTCCGGTTACCCGATGAGCCCTCCACCGCTCCCTGGTCCATTCCCTGATTCCGAACATTGTTTGTCAGATTCACGCTGTCCGCCTATCCAACCCCTCAACAGGTCGAGCATTCCTCGCCGCAGCATGACAGATCATCGAGGTACATACCCCAGTGCCGGTACAGCTCTAATTGCTCAGCCGGCAGACCAAGCGAGGTGGCAATTGCCTTCGCGACCACGGCAAAGCGCTGTCGATATTTAAAGATAAAGCAGAACACAAGGTTCTTATGCCGCACCGCAGGGCCGCAAAGAAACATTCCGGGCACTATGGTTGATTCATCATGATCATTCAGCAACGGAAAGCCATCTTCGCGCATTTCGAACAGGTCGGAAACCATCTGATGACTTCCGGCGAATCCACCGGCAAAAAGCGGCTGCGTGTTAGACCGGAATTCAGAGCCGTCCTCTGTCTTCACCGCGTAGGAACCGCCGCTTGCAGTCACAGAACTGACCTGCTTATTCGGCAGCAGCTCGACCCTTTCCCGGAACCAATCTGCTCTCATTCTTTCCTGCGAATACGTCGAGAGGGCTACGCTCGGATCGGAACTCTCCTCCTTCCACGGGCACCCCCTGTCAATCAAACGCACTCGTTTTCCGTAGCTTGACAGATGGTACGCGGCGTCAACGCCGCTTTCATAGCCGCCGATGATTGTGAACTCGTCGCCTTCGAGGCTCTTGTAGTCGGCAATCATCGCTGTATGACGGCAGAGCTCACTTCCTTCGACTCCCTTTATGCTCGGATACTGGAATTCGCCCGCAGCCCAGATAACGTGTTTTGCCGACAGTGTGTCTTCGGATGTATCCACCCTGAAACCATCGCCGAATTTCGACACTCGCAGAACCTCAGTCTTGTCTTGAACCGGCACCATAAAGTGCGCTGCAACGCCTTTCAGGTGAGCGGCATATTCCCGACCCGTCGGATGTTCGACGTTGATGCTATACGCGGGCGAAACACCGATGGCGATCGAATTAAGATCCAGCATTCCGATCGAATTGCTCGGAAACGACGGCGTGATAAACCGGGTTTCAGCAGGCCAGCACGCAAATGATGCTCCAACGAAATACTTCTCAAGAACAATGAAGTTCTCGATACCGGCGTGTAGCAAAGCGATCGAAACACCGACGCCTGCAGCCCCACCGCCGACGACAATAACATCGTAGGTCTTGCTGTTACTTGACAACGTCATGGTCACCATCCTCTTACTGAATGCAGCTCGCTGAAAGGCAGCTCGTTCCAGCGGGATGCCTTTAAAAGTGCCGTCTCGCCGGAATTGTTTACCGGCAGCTTCGACCACCCGAAGCCACCAGTACTACTGTTTCGCGAAAGTTCGATCGTATCGACACCGAACGAACGGGCATCGTATGAACGGACATTGATTGGTAGTGATTGGTAGTGCCTTGCAGGGACAGCACCGTCTGCGTCGCAATATAACTCAGCGCAACAAAACTCAGCGCAACAAAACTCAGCGCAGACGTTTTTCCTCCGCTTACATCTACCAATCTGCAGAACCCTACACATTTGCAATTAAATTGCAAGTACATTTTAATTGCATATAAAAGCGGGCCGCGGCTTTGCGCCTGCAACGTGTTTTTTGCACTGTTCTATGATGCCGGTTCTATGATGCCGGTTCGATCGGGGAGACCGAATTGAGTACGACCAACATTCGAAATCTGTCTGCGACACCTGGACACGTACCATCCTGGAACAAAGAAGCCGTCGCCACGTTCATCGGCGGCAACGCAGATGTACTGGTGCTCAGTCGAAATCCACCAGTGCAACGCAATCCACTTGAAGACGTCGACAATCCACTGGAACAACTTGGTGCTGCTGTCCAGGCGGCCCGCGTTCGTGACTACGCGGCACCTGTCTGCCGGAAAAGTGCCGGATTCGAGGTCCGCGCCGGACTGCGTGAACTCCGGCTGAATTCTCCGGAGCTGGCGGCAGACCTGATCAACTTATCAATGTCGTTTCTTGATCAGTTCAACGTACCACAAGCGAGTCTCCGTATAGAGATAACGCGATCACAATCTTGTCTTAAGTTCCATTGCGACAACGTCCATGTCCGCCTTGTTACAACCTATATCGGTCCGACGACAGAGTATCAGTATGCAGGAGAGAGCATGTGCACTCGGCTCCGCAGGGCGGGCTGGTTTTTCTTAAAGGGCACTGTCATCCGACTCATAATGACACCGTGCATCATCGCTCTCCGGAGGTGCCGGACAACGTAAAGCGATTGTGTGTGGCAATTGACTACTGATCCAGGCCCCGATCAGAAATCCCTGATTTGTACTGGATTTGCACAGGCAGATACCGGCCGTCCGGCATTGGCGCCGCCCTCCGCAGTCGCATCAGATCGCCACAAGTCGGGCTCCCTCACGGAAACCCGCGTAGTTGTTGCAGCTGAATTGCATTTGCACTATTGTTGCAAGTGAAGTTCAACTGATCGTCCGCAGCCTGTGCTGCGACCACCCGGAACAAGACCCCGGCATCTCAATTCAAGGATTGTCAAATGCTTTCAATAACATCGCGGCGCATGGTGACCCTCTGCGCTCTTGTAGTCGGCCTTATCACATGTTCATCAGGAAGCCCGGCAAGCGCCCAGTTCGGGGGCTCGGAACAGTTAATCCGGATCACCTGGCAGAACGCCGCAGATAACTCGCTTCACTGGGGCGAGTTCGTTCAGGTCGGACCCAGTATTGTGTTTCAAAACCAGGGCAGAGTTGCTGACTTTCCGGCACTCGAAGCAAATCAGAGTCTCGGGCCGATGGAACGAATCGGCAACATTATGGTGATGGGAGTCCGCGGTGGTGCTGAGGGGCAACCGCAAGGTGGCTGGCTGGCCCTCGATTTAAGGGTCATTGAACAACCGCATGGAGACCACTCGGATTACACCTATGGCGGCGCGCCGGGCGTAATTCAAACAGTACTGGACGATTCCAGACTCTGCCCGATTCACCTGTACACGTACGATAGAGAATTCTATCTTGCCAATGACGCATTGAATGGATTCACCCGCATCAACCCGCGGGCGCTGCTTTCAGGTGGAGACGGGGCGAAGGGAACTTTCTATCGCGGCGGTGGCGGTCACATCACACTCGCAACCGTTGGTGGAAAGGTCGGCTATTCCACGTGGATCGGCGAGACCGAATCGGGCACCGGACAAGTTGATGTCGTCAACCTGGACAAACCGGGCGAAGAATCTGTTGCCTACTCTTTCGAATCACCCACCCCGGGATTGCATGGTGCAATCGCGAACAGTGGCCGCGTATTCCTTGCTCCCAACGATGGAATCATCTGGGTCGACGCTGACGCAACGTTGTCCCAGACGGCCGAGTCCGTTAGCGTGAATCACCTGTCCCTGGGTACGAACCCGACGGACCAGACGCCGAATCGCACTGGTGCGTTTACCGATCACAGAGACTGGGTTCTGTTCTTGTCCGGTCGCGACGATGACGCCGGACTATGCATGGTTCAGGCATCGGCACCTGCTCCTTCGGTAGCAAAGCTGGTCGTTCCTACCGACCCGGGACTGAGAATGGGAATGCCTGAATGTGTTACTGCCCTGACCGGCAAAAACTATGCGATGGCCTTTCAGACCAAAAGAGCCGGCGATGCCGTGGAAAAGCTGACAATCATCGACCTTGATCCGAATCAGGACCGGGACTTTTCCGATGCGATGGTCGTGATGACCTATGACATCGGGGACGGCGGAGTGGAAGGATATCGCTCCTACCATTCTCTCTGCTTTGACGACGACAACCGGTTTGCCGTATTTACCAATCCGGCTGACGGCGAAATCTGCCTCTTGGCGCTCGATACGTTGAATCTTGTCGGACGCTACAAAGTAGACGGAATACCTACCGGCGTCCTCGCTATCGGCGGAGAAGCGAGCAAACACTAGTATTTGCCGGGAGCGTATCATGTTAAGGCGGTCAGTCGTTACGATTGACCGCCTTTGCAACCTGCCTGCCTCGCGGCATGATATGCATTGATATACCTGCTACCCTCTCTTGCGCGCCGTGACTTAATTCGCGCCATGATTCCAGCAACCATGGTTGATTCTGGAGAGCGAGCCACATGACGCATCGAACCTATTCGACAACGCGCGCAACATTTTGCAATGAACTGCGACTTCTGATCAGAGATCCACTGTGCGTTCTGCTGCTGATGTTCTTCTCTATCGGGCTGGGATGGGCGAGTTGGAGTTCTCAAGGTCTATGGCGGGGATTTGCAAACCGCCAGGTGGAGTTTCAGTCCGCCGAACGTGAGGCATGGCTGTCTCAGTCCACTGAAAACGCGCACATGGCGACCCATGTCGGTCAGACGGTATTCAAGCCGATCTCCCCGTTGGCTGGATTTGATCCGGGCGCTGTCTCTGATTTCGGCTCGACTGTTTTCCTGCAGTCGCACTATCAATCAGCAGCAGCGAACGAGCCCGGTAGAGATGAGACTTCGCTGGATCAGAACGAGGCGTATTCGCCGGCAGTTCTCCTGCAACTCATCGGGCCCTTGCTGATCATCATCCTCGGAACCGTTTCGATTGCGAGGGAAAAGGAAGGTGGCACGCAATCACTCCTGTTGACGACGGGCGCATCATGGCACGCGATTGTCATCGGCAAGGGACTCGCGGTCCTTGTTACTGTGCTGATTGTGGCGACACCCGGATTGCTGCTGTTCGCGGTCCCCTGGTTCGATCGAAATTCAGTCCTGCCTTCAGTGGATTTGATTGTCCGGGAAACTGTCATCTTTATCATGTTGACCGCCTACTATGTCGGTTGGATCGGCCTGACGATGCTGGTGACTGTGAAGTCGAGTTCAACGACAGGTAGCTTTTCTCTTTTGGTTGCACTATGGAGCGTAATTGCGCTTGTGATGCCGCGCGTAGCGGGTGATGCAGCAACCTACGTGTCTCCTCTTCCAACCAACGAAGAGATTCGACTCGAAAAAGAGGCTGCGGTTCATGATGCCAATCAGTCAAGCATTGATATAGCTGAGGCGAACGAAGCTCTCGAACAAAGACTGCTTGAAGAATTCGAGGTCGACCGGATCGAAGACCTGCCTATCGATATCGCCGGCGCACGGATGATTGATCAGGAGGCCAGCACCAACCGGCTGTACGACGAAGTCGACAAGCGGGTGCAGCGGGCTACTGGTCAGCAGAACAAGATCATTGATGGCTTTCAGATCGTAAGTCCCTATCTGGCGATGCGAGCGGTCTCCTCATCATTCTCAGCGACTGACCGCGTGCATCACCTGGATTTTGTGGAGTCCGCGGAAGACTACCGGCGACAGTTCGTAGAGGCCTTGAACGTCGCTGAGATGGAGAAACGAAAGCCCGGTGACACACCGGAAGAGAGGCGCCGGTTCTGGGATCGGATTCCGGGGTTCATTCCTGATTTTGTATCTGCACTGGAAGATACGAAACGTTCGATGGTTGCGATGATTTGTATCTGCGTCTGGGCAGTTACCCTGTGCGCTGCTTCACTTTTTGCTTCCCCGAAAATCAGGTAGGGAAAAAGTTCTCGAAAACACGTTCGACTAACAAGCTTTCGATATGCAGCGACGAGAAAACAAAACCGATCGGGCAGGCCTCATCCGTCTGGCGTACTGGGAATCACTGATTGCGCTTCGATCAGGTGGAGTTCGAGTCACTCTTGCCGTGTTCGGTCTGCTTCTAACAATTGCGATCATTCTGGGAGTAGTACGTACCCAGACCAGGCAGAACGATTCGCAGATGGCCGAGAAGGAAAACCACCTTGTGAAGGAGATTTTCCGCGACGCCCTGCAAGGGACGCTTGATTCCAGCGGGGATGCTGAAGAGCCTTCAACACGACAATCGCGGCTAACTATGCAGCTTCGAATGACAGCAAGGTCGCCCTACATGGTCAGTCATTCCACGAATCTCTGGAACTTCTCATTGTACCCGTCACCGTTGTCAGCTCTGTCTGTCGGGGCCAGCAACAAGTGGCCGGATCTTTATCGGATTTACGGCCTGTCACTTTCCAGCACCCTTGAACGAAGTGACAGAATTCGACCGGTTGCAAGTGTGTACGGCCCGTTTGACGTGACATTTGTAGTTATGACAATCGCTCCACTTGTCGTCATCGGACTTACATTCAATGCGTCCTCGGGAGACCGCGAATCGACTTTGCAAAGCCTTGTTGTTGCGCAAACACCAAGTCCCGGCAATTTGATCGCAATACGCTGCTTTGTCCGCGCGGGCCTTGTCATCGGCTTGCAGGCTTGCATTGTCAACGGTGGATTGCTGATTGCTTTCAGCAATCAATTCGCATCGGATATCGTTGTCAACCTTGCCGTCTGGAATGCTGTGGCAGCGCTGTACCTGTTCACCTGGGCGGGGCTAAGCCTGTTCGTGAACTCGTTCGCCAAATCGTCATCGGCCAATGGCACAGCGATGTTACTTCTATGGCTGATACTCGTCCTGCTAATTCCACGCGCTGTATCGAGTGCAGTCGAGAATGCAGTTCCGACATTGCCTGAGAGCGAACTTGTCGCACTGGAGAAAAATACTATCGATCAAGCGACGGAGAATATTGATGAGGTTGTCCGGAGATTTCAGGATGAGAATCCGGGGATCGAGCTTCGGCCCGACGACCAGCAACAGATGGCTCTCGTCGAATACCTTCTGGCACATGACGAAGCAGGCGGTATGGCGGTCGAAAACACACTGGCACACTACTCGGGACAGACCATGCGCGCGAACTACCTGGCTTTTTGCAACTGGATATCGCCGGCAATTTCTTTCCGGAATCAATCGGACCGATGTTCCGGAAACAGCGAGCAGAATTTCGTCGACTTCACCGTGCGAGCGGCCGAAACACAAGCCGGAGTTGTAAAGGTGTTCTTGAAGCCGAGCATCACGAATGAGGAATGCTCTGTTGAAACGATCGCTGAATTGCCGCGTTTGCAGGATTCAGAATCTTCCAGAAGGCCACTTTTCCCGAGTTCGTTGCAGCCGATAGCCGCCATGCTACTCTGGCTGGCGGTTCTGGTGATCACCGGGACAAAGCGCTTCCGCGTTCGGGATTGAGGACCGCGCAGGCCAAAGG